>JBDRKM010000068.1:0-5291 GCA_043814015.1 Pseudomonadota bacterium | reverse complement strand
CCCCCCCGCGGCCGGGGGGGGGGGGGGGGGGGGCCCCCCCCCCCCCCCGGCTTTCAATGGGGGGGGTCGCCCCCCCCCGCCCCTACACCACGAATCGTGGACCGGCATCGCGAGTGCCCGAACCCTGGGTCATGGCCCCTTCGTCGGGATGGGCGAGACCGGGGCTCAGGGCGTACTCACCGCCCCTGTGGCCACCAGCGCGTCGTGGGCCGGCTGGCCTGGAGTCCAGTACTGGCTGCCGCGCGCGTCGAGGCCGCTCTGCCAGAGCAGCGAGGCGGTCGAGAGCGCCCTGATCGTGGCCCGCAGCTCGTCGTCGGTGAACTGGTCGTTCGTGCCGCCGCACAGGAAGGTGCAGCCGGGCTCGGTGGGGTCCTCGAAGTCGCAGTGGTCGGCCTCGGTGACCCGCAGCAGCCCGTGGTTCGCCGCCGCGCGCACCACGGGCAGGCCGTTGCCGTCCGAGTTGCAGTCGCCAGGCTCGCCCACGATATCGAAGAGCGGAACGCCCAGGCCGGGGGCGGCCGTCAGGGCGTAGTCGTCGGAGTCCACCAGGTCGTGGCCCAGGACCGCGACGCTGCGGGGGTCGGCCGCGGCCGCCAGCACGGAGCGCTCACCGCCCGCGGAGTGCCCGGCGTAGATCACCTGCGCGACCCCGAGGGCGTCCACCAGGGCCACCAGGGCCTCGGCGTCGGCGGGCGGATCGCTGTCCCACATGCTGTTGTGGCAGAGGTCCGGCGTGACCACGACGAACCCCCAGCTGGCCCAGTGGGCCGCCACGTTGGCCTGCATCGCGCGGCTGCGGGAGAACCCGTGGGAGAGGAGGACCAGGGGCGCCTCGGGCGCGTCTTCGGGCGTCCAGGTGTCGTAGGCCATGGTGCACCCGCCTCCGGCGTCGAAGCTGCCGCCGCCCTGGGCCACCGCCCACGGCCCCGTCGCCGCGTAGTCGGGCGCCGGGCCGGTGTCCGTGTCGGCGTCCGCGTCGGTGTCCGTGTCGGCGTCCGCGTCGGTGTCCGTATCGGTGTCGGCGTCGGTGTCGGTGTCGGTGTCCGCGTCGGGGTGGGTGTCGTCGCCTCTCGGGGTGCAGGCCATGACGAGGAGCAGCGACGTGGCGAGGGGCAGGGTGACGGGGCTCATGGGGCTTCCTTCCGGGTCCGGGTGCAACCCCCCGTTCGTATCCACCCCACGGCGTCCCATCACCGGGGGGCTCTGGACTGGGAGCGCGAGGTGGGAAATTTTGGGAAAAGATCGTGGTACCGGACAACTTCTCAACCCCGAGGGTCGGGTTCACGTTGGTGGAGAGGTGTTGGCTACCACGAACCGCCAGGCCCGCCATCGGGGACGTACGGGCGAAACCGGGGGTGGGGTGGGGTGGGGTGGGGATCCGACGCCCCGGCCACCAACCCGCACCCGCTCAGAATACATGCGATGCTATCGACTTTGCAATGCAGACTGAATAAGCGGTTCATGAAAACTGAACCTCGCGGGAGCCCCTCGTGACCACCTACACCCCCCGCCTCCTCGAACCCCTGTGCCGCGCGGCACTGAATGAGCGCAAGATCCTGGTGCTCATCGGAGCCCGGCAGACCGGCAAGTCCACGCTGGCGGCGGCCCTGCTGGCCGACGTCACCGACGAGCAGAAGTTGTCGCTGAACATGGACGATCCCTTCCTGAGGGATCGGCTGGTGGGTGAGGAAGGGGCGCTGATGGCCGCCATCGAGCGCAAGTCAGGCCGTCCCTGGCGTGCGGTGGAGCGCTTCCATCTGGTGGTGGACGAGGCCCAGCGAGCTCCGGCCCTGTTCGAGACCCTGAAGGCGCTCTACGACCGGGAGCGCCAGCGACTCTCCCTGATCGTCACGGGCTCCTCCGCGCTCGGGATCCACGATCCCGTGGCTGAGTCCTTTGCGGGTCGGGCCCGCATCTTGGTGCTGCACCCCTTCACGTTGTCCGAGGGCTTCGCGCATGCCCGGGCTGGCGGGGACGAGGGCGGCCCGTTGGCTCCGCTGCTGTCGCGTCTGCTCCAGGGGGCCTTCACCGCCAAGGACTTCTCCGCCCTGGTGGATCGCTCCCTCTGGAACGCCGATGCGCGCCGCGCCTACGCGAAGGCCCACCTTCGCCACCCCCTGTTCCCGGAGCCCAGTGCGTCCGACCAGCCCGAGTCGTGGGTGCGCGACTACCTGTCCACCTACCTCGAGAAGGACGTGCAGAGCCTGGCCTCGGTGGGGAACGTGGCGCTGTTTCGGGCTTGCCTGCGCCAGGTCGCGGCGCGCACCGGGAGCCCCTTCAAGTGGGAGCCGGCCGCCCAGGAGGTGGGCACCACCTCGGTGACCCTGCGCAAGTACGCGGGCCTGATGGAGCAGACGTACAACCTACAGCGGCTGGAGGCCTTCGCGGTCAACCCGGTCGCGCGCGTCATCAAGGCGCCCAAGCTCTACCTCTCGGACCCAGGCCTGCTCTGGGGGCTGCGCGGCTTCGAGGATCTCCGCCTCCTGGAAGCCTCGGGGATGCTGGGCGCCTACATGGAGCTGACCGTCATCCGCGAGATCGCCAAGTGGTGCTCCCTGGAGCCTACGGCGCCCGAGCTGCGCTTCTGGAGCAAGACCGCGGTGTCCGAGGTGGATCTCGTCGTGTCCAACCGTGGCTACCACATCCCCTTCGAGATCAAGCTCGGAGAGCGCTTCCAGTCCAGGTGGATGCGCGGCCTCGACGCCTTCGACGCGGACCACGCCAGCCTCGGGTTGGCGATCCCCTACCGGGTGATCATCCACAACGGCGAGCCTGCGCCGATCGACGAGCGCACCTACCTGCTACCGCTGTGGTGTCTGACCTGAGCCGTAGGGGTCGTGGGTGCGAAACCCGGAGAGGCCGATGGTGAGGTGATCTGTGGGCTACCACGAAGCCCCGGGACCGCCTGGCGGGGCTGGGGTGGGCCCCGGGCGGGAGGGAGGGGTGGGTGGATGTCGGGGTCAGGTGCGTGTCCGCGGTGCGCAGCGGGCCAGGATGACCTTCCAGCCGTTCCGCCTTCCCGCTGCCTCGAGCACGATGTCTGCAACCTCGGCGTTATCGACGCAGGTATCGCCACAGCGGAACCGCTTGCCGAACGCTCGCGCCATGGAAGCGCGCGCCGCGGGGCGGAGCCCCCGCTCCACGATCCGTGAGAAAGCCTCGCAGGCGTACGCGAAGGTCTCGCGCTTCTGGTATTTGATTTCCAGCATCCATTCCCTGCGCCGGGAGGAGCGCAAGCCAGCGGTGTGACGCTTGCAGTTGTGAAAGATGTGGGCGACCTCGTGGACGATGAAGTCCGCGAAGGGATCGTCCTCCTCGAAGTAGCGGGGAGAGACGTAGCAGGTGGTGTCCTGGCTGATCCCGAGCAGGCGCGGGGCCTCGGAGCCGAGTAGCTCCGCGCCGGCGCTCTCCAGGTAGAGGTTGGCGAGGTCCCAGGCTGCGTGGTCGAAGGACTCCTCGCGCAGCACCTCGGCGATGGTGTCGGGCGTGAGGAACACTATCGAACGCTCGACCAGGGCGAGCACCGCCTCCTGCTCGGCCCGCGGGAAGAGGCCGCGCACCATGGGCTCGGTCTTGCGCCTGGCGAGCGCCTCGACCTCCTCGGGGGGAGGGATCTGGTGGATGACCGCGCCCTGGCTGCGCCGGGTGACCTCGGCCACGAGGGCGCGGCGGAGATCCTCTCGGGCCCGCATATGCCGCGCCATGAAGCTCTCCGAGGGCCAGGCCCGGCTGTGTGGGTCCGTAGCGCCGGTGCGGAGGTAGCGGTCGATCTCGGCATCGACCGAGGGCGTCATGGCTTCCCCCGGGCGGCCTTCCAGGCCCGGCCTGCTGCGGTGAGCCGATACCGCTGCTTGCTGCTGCGCGGCTTGTCGGGGAGAGTCATCACGACGAGGCCGGCTTCAAGGGCGGGCTGGAGGTACGTATAGAGGAAGCTGGGCCTGTGGGCGAGCCCGAGGAGCGCCATGATCTCGGTGGCAGAGGCTGACTCGCCGCCCATGGCCGAGACCAGCCGTTTGACTTGTTCGGTTACTTGTTCGGCTACTTGTTCGGTGACTTCCCCGGTGACTTGTTCGGACGCCGCGAGCCGAGCGACCGGATGCACAGGCAGCCTCACCAGGAAGTAGCTGTGGTCCTCGTCGAACTCGAACTCCGGAGGTGGGGAGCCGTTGCCGGACATGGCCCGCAGGATCTTCGGGATGCCCGTGCCTCGCCCCTCGGTGAGGTCCAGCTCCTTCAAGAACTCACCGATGCGTCGGTTGCGGTAGCGCCGGGGATCGGCCCGACCCGCCCTGAGCTGCTCCAGCTTCACCGAGCGGTCGGGCCCGGGGTAGCTCAGCACCACCAGCTCTTCGGGCGTGATCCGCACCTCCACCGGCTCACGCACGTCGTAGCCGCGGTGGTAGACGGCGTTGACCACCGCCTCCTCGATGGCGTCGAAGGGGTAGCTCTCGACCCGCGTGGACTCCGGTCGGTCGGCGTGTTTGGTGACCGTCTCGGCCACGTAGTTGCGGCGGATGTAGTCCAGCGCCTCGCGGGTCATGCGCGGCAGCGGACCGCGGAAGACCTTCTCGGTGAAGTGGTCGCCGCCTGGACCATCGGGAAACCAGACCACGTCGATCTGGGTGACCGGGAAGAAGCGCCAGGGCTCGGGGTGGAAGAAGAGCAGGCCCACGTTGAGCGGGAAAGGCGCCTCGCTGGTGCCGCTCACCACGTGCATCTGCCGGCCGAGCTCCACCAGCGGGAGATCGGGAGCGGCCTCGGCCAGATCGCTGCCGACCTCGCGCAGGAAGGCCACCATCAGCTCGAACGAGAGGTCCTCGACCCGCGCGGCCAGGTTCAGGCGGTCGTCGAAGGGGACCGTGGCGGCCATGCCCAGCAGCTCGGTCTCGTCGGCGCCGCGGGCCCGGACCGTGCTGGAGCCCTTGCGGATGAACCAGCCGTAGTCGCGGCTGTCCCGGGCCAGGGAGGTGCGGGCGCGGTAGGGGCGGGTCTGGCCGCCGGGGGCCCAGAGGACCAGGATGTGGCGCCCCTCGATCTCGTAGGGCACGGCGATGGGGTGGTAGGGCGGCAGGATGGCGCTGTTTCCGAGGTTCAGCAGATCCTTCTGGATGGCGTCGATGCGGGCCGGGTCGAGCCCGACCGGCGGTAGCACCGGGCGCCCACCCTCCTCCGCCACGCCCAGCACCAGGTAGCCGCCGCCCAGGTTGTGGAAGTCGTTGGCGAAGGCGCAGAGGGTGTGGAGCACCTGGAGCGGGTTCCAGCCGGCCTTGAACTCCAGGCGTTCCCACTCG
>JBDRKM010000067.1:0-29554 GCA_043814015.1 Pseudomonadota bacterium | reverse complement strand
CCGAGCCGGGCGCGCAGCGCCGGGATGGGCGATGGGATGGTCTGGATCTCGACCCCGGCGCTGGTGGCGTAGAGCACGGCGTTGATGGCGAGGTGCAGGAGTCGCTTCATGGCGGGCGCGTCGAACACCGGGTCGAGGGTGTCGGTGTCCACTCCCGGGAAGTGGCTGGCCAGGATCGCCTCGAGGTCCGCGTCATCCTCGACGAGCAGGTCGCGCCCCAGCAAGTAGGGCCACCCGCCGGTGAGCCCGTCGAGGCAGACGTGGGCGTGCAGGCCCCGCCCGCCTTCCGGGTGGTCCTCGGTCTCCGACAGGTAGACGGTGACCACCTTGATCGGTTCGTCGGAGTGCCGGCCTGGATCCTGCCGGTACAGCTCGTCCGCCAGCGCCCGGGTGGTCGGATCGGTGAACACCAGGGCGCAGCAGGGGAAGGGGAGCCTGAGCAGCGCGCCGGGGAGATCGAGGCTGGTGTGGGCCAGGGCCCAGGCCAGGGGCGGATCGACCCAGAAGGTCTTGCGGCGGTGCAGCTCGTGGTTGACGGCGTAGCCCAGGTGCTGGGCGAGCCACAGGGCCTCGCCGTTCGCCACCTCCGGCCCCATGCCCGCCAGGAGGCAACCCTGGGCGAACTTCCCGAGGAACGCCTGGACCCGGTCGTCCCGGACCAGGTCGTGCTCGTCGAGGAGCCCGAGGCCGTCCGGGCCTCGCACCTCCCGTGCGGCGCGGGCCACGCTGCGCGCGACGTCCCCGAAGCCGGGCACCGCGATCTGCATGGTGTCGTAGGCGGTGCGCGGCGCGGTGGGGCCGGTGGTCTGGACTCTTCGCTTCGCCATCGGGCAGCCTCCTGCGTGACCGCTCCCGCGGCTGTGGCTCACCAGGTAGGCGGCCTCATCGCGGATGTGGCGGAGCACCTCGAGCGGTGAGGACATCGCGAGCCTCGGCCAGGATGTGCGGCCCGAGGTAGGGGCTCAACGACTCCAGGGTGACGAGGTCTACCCTCCGCCCGAGCAGGCGCTCGAGCCGATCTCCGAGCGCCATCAGGGCGTCGAAGGACTTGGCGCCGGGGGTGAACTCCACGAGGAGGTCCACGTCGCTCCGCGCGCGGGCGGCGTCCCTGGCGAAGGACCCGAAGTAGGCCAGGCGGCGGACCCCCAGCCCCCGGATCTCGGGCTCGGCCATCGCCAGGCGCGAGAGGACCTCGTCCTGCGTCCGGACCCGTGGGCTCGCCCGTGTCTTCATCGCGATCTCCGTACCTCGACAGGCTGAGGACGGGGTAGCCCCATCACGGGATCGGCCGCAAACGGACTCCTCGGCGCCCACACCCTCCCGCCGGTTCGCCCCGGTGACCGATAGCGTGCCGCGGGGCGTGGTGTCGGCGAGGGGCTTGCCGTAGAGGAGGTGCATCAGGGCCGCCAGCGTTCACCGCGGTGCCAGAGCACCGGCCGCTCCAGGTCGACTTCGTGGGCGGCGATGACGTCGCCCTCCCCGATGGGGCTGGCCTCTGGCGGTATCCCAGCGACGAGGATCACGAGCAACCGGCCGTCCCAGGACTCGAACAACTCGGCGAGCTCGTCCACCGCGGCGTGGTGTACGGGGCCGTTCTGGAACTCAGCGAGTACGACCCGCGGCAGGCCGTAGACCATGCCCAAGAGCGCGGCGTGGGTGTCTCCCGAGTAGAGGGATGCGCGCCGGACGCGGCGGAGGGTGGGTGCCGCTGCCAGCAGCCGTCCCCGCTCGCCGAAGACCATCAGCGCGGGAGTGAGGAACGGAAAGTCGCCACCGAGCTGATCGGCGACCCGGGGATCCAGGCGCTCGCCCTCGATGAGCGCCTTGCGCACCATGGCAGGTGACACCGGCCCCAGCTCGTGCTCGCAGTCCGAGAGATCGAGGAGGGTGAAGCTGGCTTCGTCGTGGTCCGCGGGCGCGGCCCCGGCGGCGAGCGGTTGGATCCCCGCCTCTGGCATCCAGATCGGCCCGAACGTGGCGTGGATCGCGTCCTCGCGGTTGGCGGAAGGGATCGCGGGTGAGCGCGACGGGTGCTTCGCTGATGTCTGCGCCCGCGATCTCCGGTCTTTCCGCGTGCTCTTGTTTTTCGCCATCCTGGTCCTGGGGGCTGCGAGCTGCCGTCTTCTATACCAAATGGCGGACAAGAGCCGTTCTTCTCCTCGATGATCATGCCGCATGGGGCCGTGTTCGCAGTTCCTGGCCCCCCGCGCCTCCCCGCCTACCGGTCCTCGCGCCCGAGCCTGTGTCCCCCGAAGTCCAGGGGCCAGCCGCAGGACCAGGACCCACCTTCCCGCGAGAGCCTCGTGCGGTTGGAGCGCCTCTCACCAGGGCGTCGTCGGGTCGCAGCCTGCTCGATCTCGGCCGAGAGCGCGTCGAGATCCTCGTCCTGCGAACGCAGCAACAGCGCCACCAGGGCGCGGGAGCCGCGGCTCAGCTCCGGGCAGAGCTCGAGGAGCTGGACGACGAAGCGCGCCCGGTCCCGGAGCGCCGCGGTGGCGGCTGGCAGGGCTCCGCGGAAGACCGGGGCGAGCAGCGCGTCGAGCGGGATGATCTGCCCTGCAGCCTGGGGGGTCTCCTTGCGGAGGGCCTCCTCCACCAGCGCGGGCAGGCCCGGGGCGGGCAGACCCCGCCGCGCGAGGGCGTCGAGCACGGCCTGGGCTGCCTGCAGGACGACGGGGGAGAACGGGGCCGACCGCTTGAACGCCAGGCGTTGGAGCGGATCGCGGGTGGGCGCCTCCTGGCCGTCGAGCCAGAGCTGCCCGGTCCTGAGCCGCCGCGACCAGGACTCGGCCAGGCGCGTCGCCGCGGGGCGCCGGTGCTGCACGGCGAGCCAGATCCGGTCGTCGTCCTTGGCCAGGCGCCAGCGCGCGAGCTCCAGCGCCAGCGGCTCCCGGGCCAAGTCTGCGATGAACAGGGGCGGTGCGGCCTCCTCGGGTGCCAGCAGCCGCGGGCGGCGCAGAACGAGGATCACCGGGAAGGTGCGCGGGGCCGCCAGCGCGGCCGCCAACGCCTCGGGGCTGCCCGTCGTGGGGCGCGGGTCTTCGGGCTCGGTTTGCCCCTGGTGCGTCGGGGGGATGAGGGCGCAGGCGGGGAGCCGGCGGCCTGGCCTGCCATGGGCGTCGAACCATGCGACCTTCCAGGCACCCGAAGGCGGCGGCAGGGGGGCCGGATCGGCGTCCGCTGCGCCAGTGGCCCAGTCGGCCAGGCAGGCGAGCAGGGTCTCCGCGCCGTCCCCGGGGAAGCCCGCGATCACCAGGGTCGGCGCGTCGGCCCTAGGCTGTGCGCTCCAGGCGGCCACGGCCTGTGCCCAACGGCCCAGGACCTCCGCGGTCGCCGAACCGATCACGGCGCGCGGGGGAGCGGGGACAGCGTCCCGCCGGTTCAGGCGCGCGAGCGGATCCCCCCGCCAGAGATGGCCGCCGTGGAGGCTGCGGGGCATGTCCGTCGGCTTGACCGCGGCACTCTCCTCGACATCGCGCCCGAAGACCTGCGGGGCGAGGGCCTCCAGGAAGCGGCAGGCGGCCATTGCCCGTTCGAGCGCCTTGGCCAGCGCGTCCCCGTCTGCGTGGATGCGGCGTGCCCAGCCCACCATGTAGGCGCGGTGCTGCTCGTCGTCGGGACGGCTCCCCGCGACGCCGAGCCGTGACGCCAGCGTGGCGGCGCCCAGCTCCGCCACCAGCTCCTCCAGGGCGTAGTCCTCGGTGCTCTCGCTGGGGCCGAAGCGGGCCAGGCGGCTGGAGTGCCCCGTCCAGTGGACCAATTCGTGCAGCGCGGTGGCGGCCCACGCGTGCGGGCCGTCGAAGGAGTGCGCGGCGGGCAGGCCGACGAGGTCCTCCATGGCGTTGAAGCAGGCCCGGCCGTCGAGCTGGAGGTCCAGGCCGACCGCCGCCAGCAGCCGCCCGACGCGGATCACGCCGCGTGCTGCGTCCCAGGGCTCGGGCGGGGGCTCGGGGGACGGGCCGACGAAGGCATCGCGGTTGTAGACCTCGCCGGTGCCCCAGTCGGAGACCCAGTCGGCCTGAAAGCTGCTGCCCTCGGACCGTCCGCTGGGCATCGGCACGATGAGGGGGGCGGCGACGGCCCCGGGCGTGAGGGTCCAGCCCTGACGTTCGCCCTCGCGCGCCGTATACCAGCGTTCCGAGCGGTAGCCGTGGAGCGCCGCCACCAGGAAGGTGCTCCAGGCGTTCCAGTTCCGGTATCCGTCCTTCCGGCGCCTGCACCCCGTGCGGTGACGCCCGAGGCCGCCGACCCAGGGCTTGCGCCAGGGGGGCTCTTCCCCCGAGGCGAGCGCCGCGCGGACCATGGCGAGCAGCGCCTCCGCGACCTCCCTGTGATGCCTGGCCGCGGCGGTCTCCCTCGGGGTGGGTCGGGCTGCCATGGGGTGGTCCTCCCATAGGTGGGGTTGGCCTGGAGAATACTCCGGGTTCTGGTCAGCCTCTGACCGGGCACCGACCCAATCAGCAGACAGTTCTGGGCTGCCGGAGAGCTGTCAGCTATCAGCATTCAGCCGTCAGCAGGTTGGTTTTCGCTGGCCACTCCGAAGGTGCTTGGCACCCGGACCGTGTCTCGGCCGCTTCGGCCGTAGCCTTTTCGGTATTGAACTTCGTACCTCGTTCGTAGCTGATTGCTGATTGTTGACCGCTGACCGCTGACCGCTGACCGCTCCCGTTTCCTGCAACGCCTCCTTCGCGATGTGCAAGGTTTCCCCATAAGATCCTCCCCCTCGCCTCCTGCCCCTTCGCACCGCCGCCGCCGCCTACCTCATCCTCTGGGCCGACATGCCGCAGCCCGCACCGCCCCCGTCCCCGCCTCCCGCGATAGACTCCGAAGCAGGAGCTTTCCCATGCGCCGCTTCAACACCGCCGGGCCCTGCAACCCCGTCTACCACTACATGCTACCGGCCACCGAGCGCCTGCCCGAGCTGGACGGGCTGGTGGACCAGAACGGCTACTTCGTGCTGCATGCCCCGCGGCAGACGGGCAAGACCACCGCGCTGCGCGACTTCGCCGTGCGGCTGACGGCCAGGGGTCGCTTCGCCGCCCTGTACGCCTCCTGCGAGGCGGGGCAGGCGGCGGGGGAGGACTTCGCCGCTGCGGAGGCGATGCTACTCGACGAGCTGTCGATCCGCGGCCAGGCCGAGCTGCCCGAGGGGCTCCAACCTCCGCCCTGGACCTCCGGCCCTCCCGGGGGTCAGCTCCGCGCGGCGCTCTCCGCCTGGTCCCGCGCCTGCCCGCGCCCGATCGCGCTGTTCCTCGACGAGATCGACGCCCTGCAAGGCGCCAGCCTGATCTCGGTCCTGCGCCAGCTCCGGGCGGGCTTCCCGGACCGGCCCGGCGGGTTCCCGGCCTCCGTGGTGCTCTGCGGGCTGCGGGACGTGCGCGATTACAAAGCCGCCAGCGGCGGCGACCCCGCCCGCCTTGGCACGGCCAGCCCCTTCAACGTGAAGGTCGAGTCGCTGCGGCTGCGGGACTTCACCGAGGAGGAGCTGCGGCGGCTCTACGCGCAGCACACCGCCGAGACGGGCCAGGTCTTCACCGAGGCGGCCCTGGCGCGGGCCTTCGAGCTCAGCGCCGGTCAGCCCTGGCTGGTGAACGCGCTGGCGCGGGAGGTGATCGAGAAGATCGGCGTCCCACCACCCACGATCATCACGGTCGAGCACCTGGACGAGGCCAAGGAGCGCCTGGTCCTGGCGCGGGCCACGCACCTGGATTCGCTCGTCGCGCGGCTCCTCGAGGGGCGGGTGCGGCGCGTCCTGGAGCCGCTGATGGCGGGCGATCTCGTCGGCACCGACAGCTACGACGACGACTTCCAGTACGTGCGTGACCTCGGCCTGGTGGCGCCCACCCCCCCGGCGCGGGTTGCCAACCCGATCTACCGCGAGGTCATCGCCCGGGTGCTCTCCAGCGCCGCCGAGGGCAACATCACCGCGGATCCCAGGAGCTTCGTGCGGGCCGATGGCACCCTCGACCTGCGGGACGTGCTGGAGGGCTTCGCCGCCTTCTGGCGCGAGCACGGCGACGTGTTGGCGGGCCGCATGCCCTACCACGAGGTTGCCCCCCAGCTCGTGCTGATGGCGTGGTTGCAGCGGGTGGTCAACGGCGGGGGCTACGTGGATCGTGAGTACGGCGTGGGCCGCGGTCGAATCGACCTCTTGCTGCGCTGGCCGCACGGCACGCCGCGGGCCTGGCAGCGCGAGGCGGTGGAGCTCAAGGTCTGGGCCCCAGGTCGCAAGGACCCGCTGCCCCAGGGCCTCGCCCAGCTCGACGCGTACATGGGTCCGCTCGGCCTCACCCACGGCTGGCTGGTGCTCTTCGATCGCCGCCCCGAGGCCGCGCCCATCGAGGAGCGCACCCGCTTCGAGGAGCTGACCGCGCCGAGCGGCCGCGCGATCACCCTGCTGCGGGCCTGAGTGTCCCGTACCACCGAAGATACCCGATTCCGTCCGAGCGAATTTTCCCGGTAGCAGTCGAAGGACGGCGCTTCGGATCGTGTCCCACCCCCTGGGTCGGGGTAGCCCCGCAGGGGCCCACCCTGGCCGAGCTCAGAAGGGGATCACCTCGTCGATCAACCCCACCTCGTCGTCGTCCCCGACGAAGTCCTGGAGCCTGTCGAAGCGCTCCTGGTCGTCCGACAGCGCAGCGGCCATGGACTCATCGTGGACGTCCCAGATGGCCCTTCTGGCCTGCCCGAGCAGCTCGACGGCGAGCAGGGCCTGCTCTGCGGACCACTCGCGGGGGACGAGGTAGCGGAGGAAGCCCGGTTCGATCATGAGCCTGCGCCCGAGTCGTAGAGGGGGTGGACCTGGAGCTGGTTCTGGATGAACTCACCAGTGATGGTGTCCACGCCCTGGACGGCGGCCTGGATGAGGGCGTGCAGCGCGATCTGGTTGATGCGACGTGGGGTGCCCTGGGAAGCCTGGAAGAGCCTGCGGACGGCGTCGTCGGAGAAGAGGCGGTCGGCGGCGCCGGCGCGCTGGAGGTGGAAGGTGACGTAGTTGCGGGTGTCCTCGAGGGTGAAGGGTTTCAGGGCGCAGGCGAAGCCGATGCGGGTGACGAAGGGCTCCAGGGCGGGGTCCTTGAGGGTGCGCAGCAGGGCGTCGGTGCCGGTGATGAGGAGGGAGAAGCGGTCGTCGGCGTCCAGCGCGTAGGCGGTGAGGCGGCGGAGCGTGTCGAGGATCTCGGGTCGGGCGCCCTCGGCGTCGTCGAGGACGAGCAGGGGGTGGGGCCCATCGTCGTCACCATGGGCGGTGAGCGCGGCGTGGGCCTGGTCGAACAGATCGGCGGCGTGGGCGCGCATGGGGAGGCCCAGGGCACGGTTGACGGAGCGGAGGAAGCCGACGAGGGTGGCGGGGACATGGGTGAGGTGGACGACGTGGAAGCGGGTTTCGTCCAACTCCTGGGTGAAACGGCGCAGCGTGATGGACTTTCCTGCGCCGCTGGGCCCGGTGACCAGGGCGATGCCGTGCAGGTCGGCCCAGAGGTTGAGTCCCTGGAGCAGCTCGCGCTGGGAGCGGGAGTCGAACATCTCGTTGGCGGCCATGGCCTTCTTGAAGGGGACGCGGTGGAAGGCGAAATGGGCCTGGAGGCGACGCTTTTTCGGTAGGGTGAGGGTTCCTGCGCTCATGGTGTGTCCTTGATGAGGGTGTGGAGTCGTTCGAGGTAGACCAGCACGTGCAGATCGCGGGGCTGGTCGGTGAGGAGGCGGTCGAGGAGGGCGGCGGTGCGCTCAGGGTCCCAGGGCCCGAAGCGACCGAGGAACGAGCGAACGGCCTCCGGATCGAGCACAGCTGGGTCGAGTCGCTCGGCGAGGACTTCGAGGACGGCGTCGTCGGCCTGGGCGCGGCGGGCCAGCTCGGCCTCCAGCAGCATCTGGGGCGTGGGTTCGACGAAGTTGTTGGCCCGTCGCTGCTCCACCAGGTGCCTGAGCCAGTCGCCGGTGGGGACGGCGGGGGGCGCCTCGGGAGGCAGCTGGACGAGGGGCCGGCGGTGTCTGCCGACCACGAAGGGTTGGAGACGTTCGACCATGCGGCCCTTGTGCCAGACTTCGATCTCGGCGAGGTGCTCGGGGTCGTAGCGGACTTCGATCTGTCGCTTCGCGAGGGCGGCCCCGACCTGGTACTCGGTGCCGAAGAGGGAGAAGATGCCGGCCTTGTCGGGCGTGCGGGTCTCGCGCCAGAGGAAGGCCTGGCGCAGGGCCTGCTCGTCGGCGAAGCGGACCTTGGGCAGGTGCCGGCGCCAGCGGTCGCGGGGTGTCTCGCCGGTCTCGCCGTGGACCAGGGCGTTGTAGTACTCCTCGACCCAGGCGGCCCAGGCTTCGTTCAGGGCGTCCAGGGTCTTGATCCTGGACGCCGCCACCTCGGCCACAAAGGCTGATGTCACCAAGCGATTGAAGGCTTCGATCTTACCATGGCCCATGGGCCGCCGGACGCGGGTGAAGGTCAGGCCCTGGATGCCGGCGCAGGCCACGATCTGGCGCATGTGCTCGGAGCGATAGACCGCGCCGTTGTCGTAGTAGCAGCGCACGGGCACCCCGTGCTTCTGGAGGGCCCGACGGAAGACCAGTTCCAACGCCGGCAGGTCACCCTTGAAGCTGAACCGGCCGTGCAGGCAGAGGCGGCTGTGATCGTCGAGGAAGGCATACAGCCAGCTCTTGCGCATCTTCCTGGGCTGCTTGGGGTCGGGCAGCCACGGCCCCTGGAGCATGTCGCTCTGCCAGATTTCGTTCGGGAAGTCGGCCTGGTAGCGGTCGAGCACATCACGGGGCTTGGGGTTCGCCTTGCGCGCCGAGAGCTGCTGGGTCTGCAGCGCGCGGTGCACCGTGCTGCGCCGGGCCTTGCCCCGCTCCACGAGCTCCAGATCCTCGGCGATCCGGACGAGCCGGTCGAGCGAGCGGGCCGGGACCTCGCGCTTGAGCGCGCAGAAGACCGCGACCTCGTCCTCGGTGAGCGCCTGGATACCCCGGCGCGCGTAGGGTGCGTCGGCCAGCGCGTCGATCCCGCCCTGGCGGTAGCGGCGCGCCCAGACGCGCAGGGTCTCGGCCGAGGCGGAGAACGGCTCGCCGTCGGGACCAGGCCAGGAGCGGGCGGCGAGCAGGGCCAACAGGGGCCCGCGCTGGCCGCGGGGCGGTGAGGTCGCGATGTAGGCCGCGATGGCCTGGTAGCGGGCGATGGCCCAGGCGTCGGACACGGGCACCTCCGGGGTGAGGCGGCCAGTCTGCACACGGCCGAGGGCGTCCTCGACGATACCGTTGGTGGGATCGGCCTGCGCCCAGGAGCCCGCCCGAGAGCGGGCAGATCCCACCCAGCCCTCCCGGTCGAGGGTTCAGGCCGCGGTGATGGTCTGTTGCCCGTCCAGCCTCCGGTGAGCCTCAGTCAGCAGGACAGTCGCGGTGGTCGAGAGCGCCCTGGCGCCAGCGAAGAGGAAGGTCAGGGCGGTCGCGAGGGAATAGATCCCCTCCGGTGCCTTCCACCACCGGCAGCCGAGTGACCAGGGCGGCGACACACCGCCTGGAAAGACCGGACAACAACCGCAAAGGCGCAGAGGCGCAAAGGCGCAGATCAAACCGAGTAGACGACCCGCTCGATACCCTCCCGCAGGACGGGTGCCTTGAAGTTGAGGATCAGGCCGAGCGGGGTCCGGGTCGCCTTGAGGTGAGAGATCACCTGAGCCCTGTGGATCTCCAGCACTCTCTCGGCGGTCTTCAGCTCGACCACCAGTGAGCCGACGACGAGGAAGTCGAGCCGCCCTGAGCCCACCACCGTCCCCTTGTAGGTGATCGTGAACCCGTGCTGCCGTTCGAAAGGGATCCCGCGGGCGCCCAGCTCGATGGCCAGCGCCTCTTCGTACACGCTCTCCAGGTAGCCGGGCCCGAGGATCCGGTGGACCTCGATGGCCACTCCGATGACCCGCCGAGAGATCTCATTGGTCGCTTCATCCGGCTCGATCGTCGATGCTCCCCTGCCTTCTTTGCGCCTTGGCGCCTTTGCGGTTCGAATTTCATGGGCGAGGTCGCCCTCCAGCTACCCTGGACCGGGAAACTCCGTCGCATCCCCAATCCACATGACACGCTGCTCGAGCGCAGTACTCTGCAAGGCATTCACCAGGCGCTGGTCGGCGGTGACCATGCGGGCGTCGAGTTGGCACGCGAGCGCCAGGTAGAGGCTGTCGTAGACGCTTCGTCCGTGTTGGAGAGCGATGGAGAAGGCATGCTCGACGACTGCGTCAGTAGCGTGGATCGTCAGGGGGACCCGTTTCAGCGTGCCGAGGATGTCCATGGCCACTGGTGAGGTGATCTCCCCGCGCAGGGTTTTCTTCCAGAGGACGTTGCCGACCTCGGGGAAGAGCAGGTCCGGCGCGTGCAGATCGTAGCGCTCGTCGAGGAGGGTCGAAGCGGGCTGCCAGAGGGTCTCCGGAATGAACCACTTGACGCACACGGAAGCGTCCACCACCAGGGAGGTCATCGCGTGCGATCCTCGGCGACCAGGTCGACCGACTCGGAGTGCTCGCGATCGGTGAGCGAGGCCCGGATGCGCGCGGCGTGCTCCCGCGCCCGGTGCAGATCCGTCAGGCCCGCGCGCTCCAGGATGACGCGCAGCTCCGCTTCCAGGGACCGACCGTTGTTGGCCGCCCGCGCCTTGAGCAGGTCGACGGTCTCCTGGGAGAGGTCACGGATCAGGACTTGAGCCATGGGAACTCCAGGTGCGCAGATAGCGAAATGCTATCATACGCCATCGCTCCCGTCCACCGGCTCGATGGCGGCCTCGGTGTTTCTGGACGCGACCACCCTCCAGGCTCGCGGGGCCGGGCAACAACCGCCAGGCGGTCAGTACTCCACTCTCCGCGGCCCGAGAGGCCAGTACGGGCCGCCAGGCGGTCAGTACTCCGCTCTCCGCGGCCCGAGAGGCCAGTACGGGCCGCCAGGCGGTCAGTACTCCACTCTCCGCGGCCCGAGAGGCCAGTACGGGCCGCCAGGCGGTCAAATCGGGCCTCCCCGCCCGCGGAGCGCTGCGGCCTCGTCGTCCGAGCGCGGTCCTCACCGGAGTTTTCTGGTGGCGACCACCCTCCAGGCCGGCGCGGCCGGCATACACCGAAGTTCGCGGGGGAGTTGCCCCTTCAGGGGCGCTCGATGGGGTGCAGCGCGGCCGGGGTGCGCAGGCCCGCTTCCTCGGGCACCTCCTGTTGGCGGGCGCGGCGGCGGGCCTCCAGGGCCAGGGCGGGCAGGCCACGCCGGGCGTAGGTGTCGGCCAGGTTCGAGTACCCCAGGTCCTCGAACTCCTCGGGTGTGTGTGTGATCGCGCTCAGCACCAGGGCCGTGGCGCGCGCGGGGTAGCCGGCTTGCTCGTACTGCACCGCCCGGATGGCGAGGCCGATGGACACCGTCTCCTCCCTGACCTCGGCCTTCGCGATCGCCACCAGGGCCTGCTCCGTCGTGGTCAGGATCTCCGCGGGCGCCTCAGCGGCGAGCTGGCGTACGACATCTAGATCGCCCACCTCGAAAGCCGCGATCAGCGGGCTGGGCGCCGGCTCCCAGGGGGGGCGCCGCAGGGGCCAGGGGCGCGCCCAGGGCGCCTCGCCGCTCGGCGGAGGCAGTTCGAAGACCTGCATCACACCCTCCTCCTCGAAGGTGGGCTCCCCGAGCAGCCAGGTGAGGTTGCGGTCCAGGCGGTCGCGGTCGGCCGCCAGCAGGTAGCGGTCGTTCAGCACCACCTCGCGGAAGCCCAGCGCCCAGAGGTCGTCCAGGTCCTGCCCGTCCACCGCGGGCCCGGCCTGGTCGCTCTGCCAGGCCATCAGGGCGGCCATCAGGGAGTTGCGGTGCAGAAAATCGAGCCAGAGCGGCTGCAGGGACTGGCTCATCCACGCGCCCGCCACGGTGCGCACGCCGTGGGTGCTCTGGTAGTACTGGTCCAGTGCGGCCCAGGTGGGCACCGGGAAGCTGCGCTCCTCCTCCGGGGAGGGCTTGTCGATGGTGAGGGGTACCTGGATGATGGCGATGTCCTCGCCGCGCGCCGCGAGATCGAGGTAGTGCCGGGGGGGCGCGGGGGGCTCCCAGGTGGGCACGGGCACGGTGATGATCCCCTCGTAGGCGATGTCGTAGCCGGCGAGGAGGAGCACGCCCGCCAGCGCCCACAGGCGCAGCGCCCCGGTGTAGCCGCGGATCAGCGCGAGGACCCCCAGCGCGCCGAGGGCCGTCAGCGCGAGCCAGCCCATCCAGAGGAAGCGGATGGGGAAGCGCCAGCGGTCGAGCCAGGGCAGGTGCCAGTAGGCCCAGAGCAGGGGCCAGGGCCTAAGCGCGATCCCCCCGTGGGGGTCGGGGAGCTGGAGGTAGGGGCCGGAGGAGAGGACGCCGAAGAGCAGCAGCACCAGCAGCCAGGGCACGGCGCGGCGGAAGGAGCGCACCAGGCCGAGGACGGCCAGCAAGGCCAGGCCGATGGGCAGGACGTGCGTGACCTCGTTGAGCCGCGTCCCCCACCAGCGCATGGAGTTGTCCACGATGATGCGCTCCTGGACCGACAGCGACGCCTGGCTCGCGAGCCAGGGGAGCACCACGTCACCGCCGGCCTTCGCTCCTTCACCCCCGGAAGCATGGCCCCAGATCAGCAGGAAGGGCGCCAGCGCGACCGCGCTGACCGCCGCGAGCAGCAGGGTGCGGACCACGTAGCGGCGGTCGAGGCGCAGCTCGGCGCGGGCCAGGGTGCCCACGACGAGGGCGGGCGCGGTCAGGGCCGCGAGGTAGGCGAAGCCGGGGAAGGTGGCCGTGGCCAGCGCCAGGCTCAGGCCCGCGCCCGCGAGGGTCCAGCGGCCGCCCCGCTCCAGGAAGCGCAGGATCGCGGCGAAATAGAGCAGGAGCCAGGCCAGGTTGGCGTTGTCCGGGTGCGCCACCTGCAGCTCCACGTGCAGGAAGTGGGACGCCACCAGGAAGCTGCCCAGGGCCACGCCGGCCGCCCGATCCCCGGTGACCTGTCGGCCGAGGAGGTACCCGGCGATCCCGTTCAGGCAGAGGATCGCCAGGATCATGAGGTTGTAGCCCTTGATGAAGCCAGTGAGGATCATCAGGGGGGCGGCCACCAGGAAGTTGAGGCTGATCCCCATGCGGGCCAGCAGATCGGGGCTGCCCACGGGGTAGAGGATCCAGGGGCAGTGCCAGGGGTACAGGCCGTGGGACAGCGCCGTACGGAACCACCAGGAGACCCAGGCCGCGCCGGTCTGCTCCGTGTCCCAGCGCATGCCGAGCAGGTGGGAGTCCAGCCGGGCGGCCAGGGGCCAGGTCACGGCGACGGCGAGGAGCGCGAACCAGGCCAGCACGGCCAGGCCCTCCCAGAGGGGGCTACGCCAGGCGGGCGGGCTGGAGGGCGGGACGGGGCCAGGCATGGGAGCCTAGAGGCGCCCGATGTAGCGGGCGAAGTTGAGCACGGCGCCTGGATGCAGGGAGAGGGTCATGGACTGCTCGACGCCGAAGTTGCAGTAGGCGCGGTCGCAGGGGGCCTTCCGCAGCGCCTGGAAGGCCCTCGCGAAGCCCAGCTCGATCCCGTTGGGCAGGCCGGGCTCGCCCAGGTGCAGGCCGCAGGTGGCCAGCGTGCCATCGGATCCGACGGCGCAGTACCACTGCGCGGCCTTGCAGCGGATGGGGCGGTCCACATAGCGGGCCTCGGCCATGTAGCGCAGGAAGGCCTCCGAGTTCACGATGGGCGCGCCCGCGCGCTTGCGTGCGAGCAGCAGGCGGTAGGCATCGCGGCTGTCCTCGTCGCTGGCGGCGAGCTGGACGTGCTCGGCCGGCGGGACGCTGCGGTGGTGCTCCGAGAACAGCAGCGCGAAGATGCAGGAGAAGCCCACGGCGCGGGCCAGGTCCAGCACGTGGTCGATCTGATGCGCGCTCGCCCGCGTGATGACGGTGCTGGAGAACACCTTGACACCCTGCCGGCGCAGGGCACGGATGGCCGCCACGGAGCGCTCGTACGTGCCCCGACCGCGCATGTCGTGCACCTCGGGGGGGCCGTCCAGGCTGACCATGATCACGCTGGCGTCCCGCAGGGTCTCGATCCGCTCCGCCACCAGGCGCCCGTTGGTGGAGACGGTGGCGACCAGGCCCAGGCGCCGGGCGTGGGCCAGCAGCGCGGGGAGATCCTCGCGCAGGGTGGGCTCGCCTCCGGTGAACCCCACCCGCTGGGTGCCCATGGCGCGGAACTCATCGAGCAGGCCCAGGATTTGCCCCGTGCTCATCTCGGCCTCGCCGGGACGACGCGGATCGCAGTAGCGGCACTTGATGTTGCAGCGGTTGGTGACCTCGACGGTGACGGACAGGGGCACCCGCGCGCGCAGCAGCAGCGCCTTCGCGAGGCTCCTGGCTCGTCCTGGTCCCGCTGGGGTCACGTCGGCTTCTCCGTGCAGGCTTGACACCAAATTAGAATAACGCAGCGAAGGACACGGACCATTCGGCCCGGACATGCAAAGGACACGATCTCCTGCGAATGGTCGAGCCAGGGGCCGCGGCGCTCGCCCACCGCCGGCCGCGGTACTTTGTCACCTCTGCCCATGGAGATCCCGACATGGAAGCGCAGCCTGGACGAGAGCCGGACACGCCCTTCACCCGCGAGGAGGCCATCGCCTTCATCGCCGCGCTGCACGGGCCGCTGGCCAGCCGCGCGGGGTTCCGCTGGATGGCCGCCAGGCTGGCGCGCCTGGCAGCCTGCATCGAAGCGCTGGCCGAGGAGAACGAGCGGTTGAAGGCCCGCCTTGGGGAGCGCGACGGCTAGCGGTGCTTGTCCCGGTACGGCCGCCGGGGCGGGGGACCGCGCTGGTCGCGGGGCATGGGCGGCGCGGGGCGCGGGGGGCCCGGTGGCGGGCGGGGCGGGGGCGCGCCCTGGGGGCGGGCCGGGTGGAAGAACACGGTGCGGTTGCGGAGCTGCAGCTGCTGGGTCCGCGCCAGCAGGGCTTCGCCGGTGGCCCGTGACATACCCACGAAGGTCTTCTTCGGGGTGATGGTGATGCGACCGATCTGCCGCCCGGTCATGCCGCCCTCGTTGGTCAGGGCGCCCACCACGTCGGCGGGCGTGAGCCCGTGGCTGCGGCCGATGGGGAGGAAGATCTCCACCTCGTTGGTGCGATCGAAGTCCTGACCGTACTTCTGCTGGGGCTGGGCCCAGGAGGGGGGCTCCTCGTCGGGCAGCTCGCCCAGCGCGACCCCGTCGCGGCGGGTCAGCAGGGTGAGGGCGGCGGCGCCGAGCTGGCGCTCCGTCCAGCCGTGGATGGCCATCAGCTCGTCCATGGCCGCCCCGGCGTCCGTGGAGGAGTCCATGGCGTCGCGCAGCTCGTCCACCAGCCGGCGGCGGGTGGCGCGCACGATGTCGGCGTCGGACGGCACCTCCATGCGCATGATCTCGCTGCCGGTGGCCCGCTGGAACCACTTGAGGCGCTCCTTGTCCCGCGGCGTGCACAGGGAGATGGCGGTGCCGCGGCGCGCGGCGCGGCTGGTGCGGCCGATGCGGTGGACGTAGCTCTCCACCTCGGGGGGCAGATCGAAGTTCACGATGTGCGTGATGTGGTCCACGTCGATGCCACGGGAGGCCACGTCCGTGGCGATCACGATGGAGAGCTGCCGCGCCCGCATGCGCTCCAGGACCCGCTCGCGGGCAGCCTGGGCCAGATCGCCGTGCAGGGCGTCCACGGCCAGGCCGCGCTTGGCCAGGGCGTCGGCGGTCTCGGCGCAGGCCGCACGGGTGCGGGTGAAGACCAGGGTGGTGCCGGCGCCGGTGGCCTTGAGCACCCGCACCAGGGCGTCGAGCTTGTGCTGGGCGGGGACCTCGACCCAGTGCTGCTCGATGTGGCCGACGGAGAGCTCCCGATCCTCCACCTGGACCTCCACCGGGTCGGAGAGGCGCAGGGCGACCTGGCGGATGGGTTCGGGCATGGTGGCGGAGAACAGCGCCACCTGGCGGTCGGTGGGCGTGGCGTCCAGCAGGCGGGTGACGTCCTCCAGGAAGCCCATGCGCAGCATCTCGTCGGCCTCGTCCAGGACGAAGGTGTGGACTTCGCCGAGCTCCAGGGTGCCGCGCTGCAGGTGGTCCAGCAGGCGCCCGGGGGTGCCCACCACCACCGCCGCGCGCTCCAGCGCCCGGATCTGGGGCGGGTAGGGCGCGCCGCCGTAGATGGTCGCGAAGGCCACCGGAGCCTGGGCGGCGAAGGTCTCCAGGGCGCCCGCGACCTGGATGGCCCGCTCGCGGGTGGGGCAGACCACCAGGGCCTGGGGGCCCTCCTTGTGGGGCTGGAGGGCCTGCAGCAGGGGCAGCCCGAAGGCGGCGGTCTTGCCCGAGCCGGTGCGGGCCCGGCCGATGACGTCGCGCCCGGCCAGCAGGTGCTGGATGACCGCGGCCTGGATGGGCGTAGGGACGTCGAACCCCAGCTCCTCGACGGCGCGCAGCAAGACCGGGTCGAGCCCGAGATCGGCGAAGGAGGGGGGCTCGGTGGCGGTCATGGGGCTCGGGTCCGGGGGGGCCGCCTCTAGGCCGTTGCGCGCTCCCCCGCCACTATCCAGCCAGATCCACCGTCAAGACGACCGCGTCCCGGATGAGGTTGTCGGACTTCCCCGGGAAGCTGACGCCATAGTCTTGCCGGTCCAGCGTGAGCTCCGCCTGCCCGCGGAAGCCCTGGGGGCTCACGGTGATGGTGGCCGGGAAGCTGACCTCCCGGGTGATCCCGTGGATCGTGAGGGCGCCGGTGACGGTGTGGGTCGCGCCGGCCGCGGCGTTGCCCGGGGCGATCCGGCTGGACACGAAGCGCGCCTTTGGGAAGGAGGCGGTGTCGAAGAAGTCCGGGGACAGCAGGTGGGCCGTCAAGCTCGCGATGTCGGTGCTGAGCTCGCCCATGACGACGGTCACCTCGAGGGAGCGCGGCGCGCCCTCGGACAGGACCACCTCGCCGGCCAGGGCCGGGAAGGAGAGCAGATGGCTCCCGATGACCTTGCTGCCCAGGGCGGTGACGCCGGACCGGGCGGGATCGAGGGCGAGGCGCTGCTCCGCGGCGCTGGCGTCGGGGATCAGGGCCAGGGCGAGCAGGGCGAGGCTGGCGAGGGACATGGGCACCTCTGCGGTGACGGGACCTGGAGAGGCTGCACACCGGGAGCCGGGCGACCGCGTCCTCTGGCGCATCCGTAGGCGCGCTCACCGAGCCGCGTGGGCGCTACCCGGCCGGCGCGGTCCGCGCGAAGCGGACACCGCCAACCTGCCGTCGCACCCCCGGCCGCTACATGCCCGGGATGCGCGGCACTTTCTTCAGCTTCGAGAGCTTCCAGTACCAGCCCCAGGCCCGCTCGAGCCAGCGCCCCACGATGGGCAGTACCAGAATGCGGGCCTTCCTGGTGTCGCGGGCCACCAGGGCGGCGCCGTTGCCCACGTCCATCAGGAATCGTACCATCATCCAGGCGAATCCGCCGCCGGGGGCGAGGGCGTGTGGCATGGTGGCTCCCGGGGTAGGGCCAAGGGCGGGCCGTGCGGGTAGGAGGTCCCGGGGCGCCTTCCTGTTGCGCGCTCCCGAAAAGCCACACCTGGAGGCAGGGTGTCCGCACAGAAGCCCCCGACGCACGTGGCGCTGTGGTTCGCGCTCGCCGTGGCCCCTGACCCTGGGGTTGTC
This sequence comes from Pseudomonadota bacterium, assembly GCA_043814015.1. Lineage (GTDB taxonomy): Bacteria > Myxococcota_A > UBA796 > UBA796 > JAFGLY01 > JBDRKM01. Next base: position 11,933 of record JBDRKM010000067.1, on the reverse strand, counting down.
CTTCGTGCAGGCGCCGCCCATGCCCCTGCCCCCCGGCGGGCGCATGCTCGACTACGTCGATCAGACTGGGCATTTCTGGCACTACTGGAGCTTCGCGCGCGCGGTGGAGGCCGGCCAGCCGCTCTTCTCCTCCACGGACATCTACTTCCCCGTGGGCGCGGATCACCTGCTGCATCGCGGCGGGCACCTGCTGGTGTTCCTGTCCTGGCCGCTCACGGCGCTGGGCGCCAGCCCCGCCCTGGCCAGCAACCTGCTGTCCCTGCTCGCCCTGGCGCTCACCGCCGCGGCCGGTGCCCTGCTGGCGCGGCGCTGGTGTGCGCAGCCCGCGTGCATGGTGCTGGGCGCGGTGGGGCTGGGCCTGTGCCGCCCGCTCGTGGTCCAGCTTCGGCACGGTCAGACCGAGGAGGCCCTGGTGGGGCTGGTGGTGCTGGCCCTGCTGGCGGGGGAGGCCGCCCTCAGGCGCGGGGGCGCACGGCGCCTGCTCCTGGCCGCCGGGTTGCTGGCCCTCTGCATCTACGCGAACCTGGAGTTTGGCGTCTTCCTCGCCTTGCTGCTGCTGCCCCTGGGCGTGGCGGCGCCCTGGTGCGCGCCGTGGGTCCTCGAACGCCGCAGCCTGGGGCGCGCGGTCGCGGTGGCGGGCGGCGCCGGGCTGCTGGTGGCCCCTTTCGTGATCGCCTTCTGGCGCCACACCCGGGGGGCCCTGGGCGGGGTCGTGGGCTACGCCGAGAGCGCGGCCCTCAAGGACCTCCCCTACCGCATCCAGGCCAGCCACGGGGTGGCCCTCACCTCCCTGTCGGGCGCCAACACCCTGGAGCCGAACCTGGCGCCGTCGCTGCTCCTGCTGCTCCTGGCCGGGGTGGGCCTGCTGCTGACCCGTCACCGGGAGCGCTGGCTGTGGGGATGCCTGGCCCTGGGATTCACCCTGCTGGCCCTGGGGCCGGAGCTGCGGGTCGATGAGCACGCGCTGGTCCAGGCGGGCGCCCCCCATCTGCCCCTGTACTGGCTCAGCCGCATGGTGCCCTTCCTCGCCCGCCAGCACTTCCCCGCGCGGTTCCTCATCGTGGCCCAGATCGGGCTGGTGATCCTGGCCGCCATGGGCGCGGAGGCGCTGCTGCGCAGGTTCCGCCGCCGGCGTTGGGCCCTGCCCGCCCTGGGCGCGATGGCGCTGCTCGTGGGGCTGGAGCAGGGCTCCGGCGCCGAGGATCTCGCTTCCTTCGAGGCCCCTGGCGAGCCCTCCCCCGCCACCGCGTGGCTGGCCGCGGACGACGAGTCCTACGCGGTGATCCTGGTGCCCGGGTTCGGCCAGGCCGACGTGGTCCATCACGCCGCCTACCTGCAGCGCTGCCTGCACGGCCATCCCACCTTCGATGGCATGGGGGCCGACTTCCTGGTGCCCGCCCCGCTGCGCGATCTCAGTGAGCGCGAGTTCCTCCTGGCGCGCGTCCGCGCCATCCTGCTGCACCGCCGCTCCGGGCCCGAGCGGGAGCTGACCTCCGGGCTGCAGGGCGCGGGGGAGGAGGGTCCGGTGCCGGGGGAGCTCGAGGTGCTCGGCGACCTGGGCTTCCGTTATCTGGTGCTCGATCGCGGGCGGATCGAGGGCACGGAGCTGGCCGCCCTGGATGAGCTGCTGGGCCGCTGGCTGCCCCCGCCGCGCACCCTCGGAGAAGAGCAGATCTACGCCCTGCCCACCAGCGACGGGATGCCGGCGCGTATCGTCTCGGTGGAGCACTCTCGCGCGGTGCTGGCGCGCTGGCTCGAGAGCACGGCCGGGCCGACCAGGCCCTGAACCGTCGCACGCTCACAGCTTCTCGTGCCCTGTGCGGTGTCACAGGCGCGGTGTGAACGGCCGGGGCTGTGCCCTGGGCCGTCCCTGGCACCGGCTGAGGCGGGAGAGCGCAAGACCTCCGTGTCTTTCCGTGAGGAAAGCGGCACTTCCACTCGCTACCGCGACTTGGGAGCGACCGGATATGGGGGAGGGTGATCACCCATGCCGGTTCCTGGTAGGATGACTCTCTGCCGACTGTGAAAAAAAAGGACTCTGCGCCCTATGGTCCACCCTCACCCACCGTTCCCGCTGTATGAGCAGTCTGCACCATCGCGGGATCCTGGACAGCGGACACACCGCGGGGTCGGCCTGTCTCGTCCATCCCCGGCTCCCGGGATGCACTCTGGTGGCTGATCGCCCGTCCACGGACGATCTCCAGCGCCGCGCCCTCGCGGGTGATGGCGAGGCCTGGGAGCGCCTGGTCGCGCGCTACCAACACCGTGTCCTGGTCTCCGTGCTGGCCCTGGGCGTGCGGCCCTCGCGGGCCCGCGAGATCGTGCAGGAGACCTGGCTCAACCTGCTGCAGAAGCAGCGGACCGGCAAGCTCTCGCGCCTCGAACTGCCGGGTCTGGCCCTCGCCCAGGCCCGCTTCCTGGCGCTGGACGACCGCCGCCAGACCGGACGCCGCGAGGCGCGCGAGGTCCCGGAGGACGATCGGCAGCTCTCGGCCCCCAGCGCCGAGCGCCAGATCATCAGCCGCTCCCAGGTGGCCCGCCTGCTGCACCTGCTCGAGCGCTGCCCGAAGCACAAGCGGCAGATGTTCTTGATGTACTACAGCCAGCACCGCACGGCCCCGAGCATCGCCGAGGAGCTCGGGGTCTCGGTCCAGCACGTGCGCCAGAGCCTCTACGAGACGAGGATGGAACTTCGCGCGGCCTTGGAGGACGCATGACCGGACACGTTCAGCCAGAAGACGTCCAGGCATACCTCACCGGAGAGATGCGCCAGGATCGACTCCACGCCTTCGAGGCCCACATCGACGGGTGCGAAGCCTGCGCGGACATGCTCACCTGCGAGGCCCAGCTCGAGGGCACCCTGTACGAGCTGGCCGCGGAGATCACGGCCTCCGATGCGGCGGAACGGCAGGAGAGCCCCTGGGCCGCGGGGTGGAGCCGGGCGCGCCGGTGGCTCTGCGCCCCGCGCGGGCTCGGGCTGGCCTCGGCCGTCGCGCTGGCCGCGGGGGGTGGCCCTCATGATGCTCACCCCGAGCCGGCACAGCGACCTCCCCCCCTACGAACTGTCCTGGCAGCCCGGCCGCGCCGAGGTCCGGGCGGCGGGTGCGGAGCTCGAGCCCCTGGTAGCCGAGGACGGCTTCTCCCTGGTGCTGCAGCCCCAGCACGACAGCACGCTCGCGCCCGAAGTGCGGGTCTACGTGGGGGAGCGGCTCGTCACCGGCGGGCTGCAGGTGCAGCGCGCTTCTTCAGGAGCCATGAAGATCCAGGTGGCGCCTGGCGCGGCCGTACCCGAGGCGGGCGACAGTGCGCTGTACGTGGTGGTCGGCCCGCCTGAGGCAGCCTGGTCCGCGCAGCCCCTCGCGGGAGGGCTGTCCGAGGCCAACCGCGTCGCCGGTTGGCAGGTGCTGCAGGCCCCGCTCTCCGGAGGCGGTCCTTGAGCCTGGCGCGCGCGCCGATCTGCCTTCCGCGGCTGGCTCTCATGGGGCTGGCCGTTGGTTGTTCCGATCCCGCGCCGCCCCCTCCCCTCCGGCTGCAGTTCGCCGGGTGCTCCAGCGTGCTGGCGGGCCCGAAGTGCGGGCTGGAGGAGGCCGGGGCCGTGGTGCTCTGGCGCGCCGAGGGCTTCGAGGGCCTGGAGGTCTCCGTGGACGGCCAGGCCGCCCCCTGTACGCCGAACGAAAAAGGCGGGGGCTGCTCGGTCCAGATCCCGGCGGAGGCCGCCCTGCTGGCGGTGCGCTCGTCCGAGGGGCGCCGCTGGGAGCTGCCGCTGGTGGTGGCGCCCCCGCCGGCGTGGCTGGCGGAGGCCCGCGGGTTGTACCGGGCCGGGGACTTCGCGGCGGCGCGGACGCGCATCGAGCAGGCGTTGCCCACGCTGGCTCCCGACCAGCGCGCCACAGCGTTGGGGATGCTGGCGTTCTGCGCCATGGCCGAGGACGACTACGATCGCGCGATCGACACTTTTCGCGTCGCGATCGACGCCGCGCCAGCGGCAGCCGATCGGCTGGAGCTCATGAGGCTCTCGCCTGCCCTGGTGATGCTGCTGTTGGAGCGGCACCGCCCGGCCGAGGCCAGCGCAGCTCTGCCCGCCGACCTCGACCCGAGCCTCCGGGACGAACTGACCGTACGCTACCTGCTGGCCTGGCAGCGCGGGATGGTCGCCTCCTACCTCGGCGATCAACGCGCGGCCATGAGGTACTACCAGGAGGCGATCGAGGTGGCGCGGCGCGCGGAGAGGCCCCGCCAGGTGGTGGCTGCCACCCAGGCCCTGTCCGACGTGGAAGGTCGCTCTGGCCGGCACCAGCAGGCCCTGGCCACCATCGCCTCGTCCGTGGCGGAGCTGCGCGGCCACCCCGACAGCTTCAAACCCGGCGAGGAGAGCCTCGCGTTGATGAACTACGCCTGGGCGCTCCTCGCGGCCATCGAGGCGGGGGAGGACCCGAGCGGCTGGAGCCTGGACGTGCCCGAGGGGCTCGACCCGTTGGTGGTCCTGGAGCACGCCGCGGCCGCCGGCGGTGCGGACGCCGCCCGCGGTGCCCACCACGCCGCCAACCTGTGGGTCAACCGGGCCCTGGTCGCGCAGCAGCGAGGGGAGCTACAGGCCTCCGCCGACGCCCTCGCGCAGGCACGGGCCGTGATGGGGGACCTCGACTCGCGCTCCGAGCTGTGGGCTTGGCTGATTGACGGGCGACTCGCGCTGGCGCGGGGCGATGGCACGGTGGCCCTGGCGAGCTTCGAGCGGATGGAGCGCCTGGCCATCGAGGCCGACTTCCTCGAGGCTGAGTGGCGGGCGCGCCACGGGCAGGCCCTGGCGCTGGAGGCCCTGGGCCGGATCGACGCTGCCCTGGCGCGCTTCGACCGGAGCGAGGCCCTGTTCCTCGAGCAGAGCTTCCTGGTCCCGCTGCACCTGGGCCGCGCCGCGCTGCTGGCCGAGCAGGACCGCATCACCCGGGATCACATGGCGTTGCTGCTGCGCGCGGGGCGGGCTGCCGAGGCGCTCGATCTCGTGCGCCACCAGCGGGCCGTCTTCCTCGCGGGGCTGCGGCCGGCCGCCTGGGGTGAGCAGGTGAGCGTCGAGGCGCGGGCCGGGCTGGCCCAACAGCGCCAGGAGTACTACGCCCTGCGTGAAGCCATGGAGCAGGACCGAGGCGCCGACTGGCAGCAGTCCGCCGAAGGGCTGGCGGCGCGGCAGGCGGAGCGCGCGCAGCTGGCGACCCGGGCGCTGGAGCTCATCGACCAGGGCGCCGCCGTGGACGCCCTGCGCTGGCCCCGGCCGCTGCGGCCGCCGCTGCCCGGTGAGGTGCTGGTGGCGCTGTACCCCATGGAGAGCACATGGGTGGTCCTGGCGCGGCGGGGTGATGAGACCCGGGTGATCGAGGGCGAGGAGCCCGCCGCCCTGCTGGAGCCGCTCGCGGACTGGCTCACGGCGGCCGCGCGGGTCACGCTGTACCCCGTGCGCTCCCCCGGAGACGGCGATCCCCACGCCTGGTCGGTGGGCGGCGAGCCCCTGGCCACCACGGTCCCGGTGTCCTACGGGATCGACCTGGCCGCCGTGACCCTGCCTCGCCCCGTGGGCCTGCCGGGCGACGCGCTGGTCATCGCCGATCCCGACGGCAGCCTGCGGCTGGCCGCGGAGGAGGGGGCCGGGGTGGTTCGGACCTTGAGCGCCGAGGGGGTGGCCACGCGCCTGCTCGTCGGTGAGGCCGCCAGCCGCGCGGGGGTCCTGGAGGGGCTCCGGACCGCGGGCATGGTCCACTTCGCGGGGCACGCCGAGGCCACCGAGGATCCCTGGGGGAGCTACCTGCGCCTCGCCCTCCAGGAACGTCTCACCGCCCCGGACGTGCTGGCCGCTCCCCGGGTGCCCCCGTTCGTTTTCCTCTCCGCCTGCGAGACCGCTCAGTCCACCTCCGCCCCCGTCGAGACCCTCGGCCTGGCGCAGGCCTTCATCACCGCCGGATCGCTGGCGGTGGTCGCCACCCACCGGCCCCTGCAGGATCGGTTAGGATATGCCTTCGCGGCGTCCTTCTACGAGGCACTCCCCGGTGGCGATGCCGACGGGGCCTACCTCGCGGCCCTGCGAGAGATGCGCCGACAGTTTCCGTCCGCCGACTGGCGCAGCTTCGTACTGCTGCGCCCCTGATCCACCCAGCCAAGGAACGACCATGAGAGCACCCCTCGCCATCCTCCCCCTGTTCCTGTCCTCCTTCCTCGGCTGCGGCAGGGGTCCGGACATGCATACGCCCCTCGATGAGGGGCTCGAGCCCGACGTCCCGGTGAAGGACGTCCCGGTGAAGGACGACCCAGCCCAGGAAATCGAACCCGAGACCCCGCCCGTCGGGGAGACGGTCATGTGGGATCGCTGGATTCTCCTGGATCCCCAGCTGGCCGAGGGCTACCGGGAGGGGCGGCCCTGCCCGCCGCTGAGCGCGGTGGTGGAGCGGATGGCGATCCAGAAGACCTCCCCCCTGAGCCCGCTGGAGCTGGAGGCCTGGCGGGCACAGCGGCTGTTCGACCTGGACGGCAGCGCCGCCGCCGGCGGTCCCGACGGGTTCGAGGGCGCCAAGGACGGCAAACCCGCCCCGATCCCGCCCATGCTGGCGGGAGCCTGCCTCTACCAGCGCGATGCCGCGATCGAGCAGGCCGGTCCCACCCTCGACCAGCGGTTCCTGAGCACCACCCGCGAGGGTGGGTTCGTGCCGGACCGGACCATCACCCGGACCTCCGGTGACGTCGAGGAGGCGGTCGCGACGGCACTCATCGATCGCTTCCGGCGGCAGACCTTCACCCTCGAGCCCACCCACGCGCCGGGTGCGACGGTCCAGCTCACCCTCCTCGACACGGCGCCGACCTCCGGGTCGGCCTCCACGGGGGCCGCCGGTACCAACAACTCGAAGCACGGCTGGGCCATGGCCAGGCTCGCCCAGGGGCTGCTCTGCGCGAGCCCGGGCGCCTGCGCCGGTAACGTCAACACCCGCCTGGCCATGCCGCTGGTCTGGGACCCCGTCACACGCAAGGAACACTGGGACCTGACCAACGGCGGCTACTACGGCAGCACCGCGTGGTTGGCCCAGGCGATCCGGAGCGAGGTCGTGGCGCGGCAGGGCGCAGGTCCGCTGGTGCTGGCGCTGCCCCTCGGCTGGCTGCCCGGCCTGTTCCGTGAAGGGCCCGACACGGAGGTCGTGAAGCGGGCGCTCATCGACGCCCGCTGCCAGGGCGCCCTGGTGGTGGCCGCCGCCGGCAACCTGAGCGGCAAGGCGGCATACGCGAGCGGGGCCATCCTCCCGTCGGCCTGGACCGACCTCGTCTATGAGAAGGACTGGGACTGCTCTTCGTACCCCGCGGCCCCGGCCGTGGTCGCCGGCGAGCCGCTGGTCTTCGCGGCTGGTGCCCTCGACGCGCGGGGGACGCCCAGCGCCCTCACCCGTCCGGGGAGCATCCCTCACCTGCTCGCCTACGGGGAGCACGCCCAGGCTGCCTCAGCCAAGGGTGGCCCGCCCCCGATGTCGGGCACCTCCGTCTCCACCGTCGTGCTGGCCTCCGCCGCCGCGGTGGTCTGGGCCAACGACCCCAGCCTGTCGGCTGGAGGCGTCATGCAGGCGCTGTACACGCACAGCGAGCCGCTGGCCGGGTTGGCGGTCGACATCGGTCCCGCCAGCTGGGGCACCGAGCCGCGGGCGCTCCAGGCCTGCCGGGCCTTCGACGGCGGTCTGTACTCCTGTGCCCCTGGATCGCCTCCCCCGCTGGCCGGCACCCGCCCCGTCGGCACGTTGCTCACCCGCATCGACAGCATCCACGACTGGTTCATCTCGGGCGGCCCCCTCGACATCACCGCGGAGGAGGACATCTCCTTCACGAGCGAGGAGACCATCGGCGGTTGCCAGGTGCACTGCCCTTCGCACGACATCGTGAACACCCCGGGTTTCATCGGGTGTCCCCAGGAGACCCTCTGCACGGTGATGTGTGAGCCCCGCGTCGCGCCGCAGCCCCCGGGCGACTGGTGCCCATCCTGCCCCCTCGCCTATGACGGCAAGCTGGTGCTGGAGACCGAGAAGCCGGGCGTGAGCCGCAACGTGGTGCTCGAGGTCCTCAAGGGGGGTGTCAAGGTGGACGCCTACCACCTCGGCGACATCACCACGCCGACGATCGTGCAGGTCAACCCCGACCCACCCGATCAGTTCAAGACCATCGACAAGGCCCTGCTCCACCGGACCAAGCTCATCGACGGCCAGCCTGTGCTGGAGACCAGCGTGGCGCTGCTCCCGAACCACTGAGGGCGGCCTCTCTTCTCCCGGGGCGGCGGTGTCGTGACGCGGCCGCCCCGGCTCTACGCACGGTGGGGCCGGGGACATGGGACCCTGGGCCGTGATCCTCAGCCCAGCGTCCGCACCTCCACCCGGTCGAAGCTGGCGATGACGCGCTTGTCATCGGTGTTGTGATCGCCCAGCGAGCGCACCACCGCGCGGACCACGAAGTGCCGACTGCCGCTCGATGGGTTGGGGCACCAGGCCACCTGGTAGGTCTGGGTCGCCCCGGCCTCGATGGAGAGCCCCGCGAGGTGCTGGATGACGCCCCGCTGGTTGCGCACGGGCAGCCAGCCGCTCGGCGTGATCTCCACCGAGGCGTCCTGGAACCAGAACTCCACGAACACGTGCCGGGCCAGGGCGTTGCCCGTGTTGCCCAGGCGGATGGCCAGGCGGTTGTCCTGGTTCAGGTAGACCTTCTGGTCCACCGCGCCGTCGCCGCCGTTGTCCACCCAGATGTCCGGGACGGCCCGGTGCCTCTGGGTCGAGCGCGCGCCGAGCCGCGTGTCGTCGGGGTGGTTGCAGCGCGTCACCCCGACGTCGGGGGTGGGCCGCGCGGACTTGACGTGCAGCTGGTAGTGGCCGCCCGTGGTCGTCGCGGTCACCGTCACCAGGATGCGATCGAGGGTGGTGGCGCCCTGCCGGACGGTGAGCCGCTTTCTCCATGTGCCGCTGGCACAGCGGAGGATGTCCAGGACCCGGCCCTGCTCGATGAGCGCGATCTGGACCAGCGGACCGGTGAAGACGCCGCCCGCGGCGAACACCACGTCGAGGTTGGTCACACCCGGCGCGATCTCGATCTCGTGGTAGTGCGTGCCGAAGGGGGCGACGGCGTCGCTGTGGCGCAGGGTCGCGCCCGGGGTGAGGCGGTCCACCGCGGTGGGCGCGGGTGCCGCCGGCCGGCCAGAGGATGTCGTTGCGCCCGACCAGCGGACCGCCTGCGGCTCATCGCTGGACACCCCCGCCCCGTCATCGAGGAACTCGAAGTGGTCATCCGGCAGGGAGATCCCGAGGCCCTTGAGGTAGCAGGCCAGCGCGAAGTCGCCGAGGGCCGTCTCCTGCACGTGGGGAGGCTTCTTCCCGAAGCTGCCGTAGTCCAGGCCGTTGAGGGGAGGGGACCACGGCCGTGGGCGGACCGCCGTCCGCGAGTGGCTCATGCCGCTCCCGGCCCTGACCTCGGGCTCGACGCGGTGCAAGCTGGGCGCAGTCCCCCCGAAGGGGGTGCTGGTGTCCGCGCTGATCAGCTCGATGGCCATGGCTTCTCCGGCAGGTGATCGCGGTGGCGCATTGTGGTGCTGTTCCTGGAACGGAGCACCGCCGGCGGGGATAGGGCGGTGAGATGTCAAGACCGTGTCAACTGGTCGGGCGCGTCTCGAACACCCCACGGCGCGACCGATGGACCAGCCGGTGCGGCCCCGCCCCCAGGATCAGCGTGGGCTCCAGGAGGGCTCGCGCCTGGAGTCGTAGAGGGTCAGGCATGGGGACGCGCTGCGGTCCACCGCCACGACCTTGATCCAGGGGCGGCGCTCCAGCTCCTGGACCTCGGGCCACCACTCGGGTGGCGATGCGGGCGGGTCGTCCGCGGCCGCGCCGGGCCCGCAGCTCGGGTCGGTGACCATGGTCCAGCGGGGATACTCGTGCTCGCGCAGCTCGGGCCAGGTGGCGATCGCACCGACGCAGGGATCCGTCATGGCCAGGGCCAGGCGGAGGTCTTCGTGGTCGCCGATCCCCAGCACTCCGATGCGCGGGCCGTCGAGGCCACGGCAGGGGCTGTCGTGCACGCGATCGCGCAGCATGCGCCATTCGCGGCCGTGGCGGAAGACACGGGTGGGGTGGATGACGGGCCGGACCGGGGTCTGGAAGACCCACTCGGCGTCGGGGATCTGGCGGTAGGCGGCGATCTGGCGCCAGCGCCCGGCTTCGGTGAAGCTGCGGGAGAGCCACTGCAGCTCGCCGAGGGTCAGGGTGACCGCGACGAGGGCGATCCCCAGGCCCCAGCGGCGGACGGAGGTCAGCCCCAGCCCGAGCAGGAGCGCCGCCGCGGGCAGGCAGAGGTTGATGTAGTAGGGGTTCTTCTTGGCGATGAGGGAGAAGGCCGCCAGCGGCAGCAGCAGCCAGGCGAACAGCTCGGCCCGCCCCGCGCCGCGGCGTGCCCACACGGGGAGGGCCACCAGCAGGGGCGCGGCGAACCAGGGGGAGAGCGAGGTCGAGGCCCAGAAGCGCGCGTAGGCGGTCAGGGCCGCCCAGCTCCAGCGGGGCGCCAGGTCGGGGTAGGCGGCTCCGCTGCTCTCCTGGCGCACGTAGGCCAGGGCTTCATCGAGGTGCCCGGAGCGCAGCATGGCGTGGGTGGCCGCGGCGGCCACGCCGAGGCCGAAGAGCAGGGGCAGGATGCGTCCGACGCGTTGCCCGCCCACCGGCCCGCGGCCGGTCAGGAGGCTGCGGGTGAGGGCCGCCGCCACCATGGCCGCGAAGGGCGCCAGGGCGCAGATGTTCTCGGTCTCCATGCCGGCTGCCTGCAGCAGCACCCAGCCCACGAGCGCCACACCCAGGGAGGGGAGGGGGCGGGAGAGACCTCGGGAGCGGATCAGGAGGTCGAAGGCACCGAGCAGCAGCGGGAGCTGGACCATCCCGGCGCTCCAGCGGTGCTCCACCAGCGCGATGTCGGGCAGCAGGGGCAGCGCCGCGGCCGCCACCAGGCCGGCCCAGGCGCCCTCGAGCAGGCGGCCCGCGTCGAAGATGAGCGCCATGCTCACCAGCATGAGGACCGTGTTGGTCCAGTTCAGGAAGCGCAGGTCGGGGCCGGTGAGGCGCAGCATGGCGACGGCGGGCCACGCGAAGGGGGTGGGCTCGTGGCTGGTGAGGACCCGCCACCAGCCGTCGGTGGCGGCACGCTCCAGGGCCTCGGACACCGAGTGGGCCGCGCCGGAGAACACGGGCAGGGCGAAGCCGAAGTCGCGGCTGGCCCACTCCAGCATGAGCCAGGCGTGATCGGCCAGCAGGGCCAGCAGCAGGAGCCACGGCAGCCACTTCAGGGCGGTGCGCAGCCGCTGGGGGAGGCGGGGTCTGGAGGCGGGGGAGGGGGTCGTCATCGGGGCCCGTCAGGCGGAGCGCGCGGCGGTGGCGCGTGCCTGGTAACGCGGGGCATGGGCAGAGGGCCGGCCGGTGTGGACCGCCCTGTTCCCGCTGGCGATGGCGCGTGGCGTTCGCGGCCGCGGCGATGTGACCGTCGTGCTGGAGCCCGAACGGGTCATCGGGATCTCCGTGATGGTGCCAATGCCCACGATCCTGCGGCACTCGGGGGTGCCCAGCGCCACGGCAATCCCAGCGGGCCCCCCCACGACCACCACGTCGGCCTCTGCCAAGATGGGTCGGGTTGGGGAGCCTGGTCGGCCGGTGGCCTCCTCGGCGCGCCCAGGGCGAGCCAGGCCGAGGGCCACGGCGCCAGCGGTCAGGAGGCGACGTCGGGAGAGCGGGGGCATGAGGCGGCGCTAGGACCGGTGCCGGATGTCCTCGCCCCTCAGCATGAACACCGCCTGCTCGGCCAGGTTGGTGGCGTGGTCACCCATCCGCTCGAGGTACTTGCCGACGGCCTGCACGTGGATGCCGCGCTCGAGGTTGGAAGGGTCCTTCCGCATCAGC
>JBDRKM010000066.1:0-11746 GCA_043814015.1 Pseudomonadota bacterium | reverse complement strand
GTACGCGACCTGATCGATCCGGCGGAGGCCCCGGGGGGTGATCGCGGCCAGCCCCCCGGGTCCAGCCTGCTCGCCGCGGGAGGGAGCCGGACATGGCGGGCCAGGACGAATGGGGCGGGAGACGGGGTGGGCACCTCCGCTTCGATCCCGGACGGGTTCAGGCGATGGACAGCCAGGGCCGACGCCGCGGGGTGCTCTCCTTCCAGGACGGGCACCCGGGCGAGGGGCCGGCGTGCCAGGCGCCCTTCGGCGGGGCGCGGCGCCCCCGGACGAGGATGAAGGATGGGGTGCCGGTGCCGGGGTTCGATCGTGCGACGCCGATCGAGGACGTGTTCACCTGCTTCCTGCGCCACGGGATCAGGCCATTTCCGAACAAGATCGGCTGGAGTCGGCAGACTGCCATCGATCGCCTGAAGGCCTGCCTTGCCGTTCCTCGGGGTGTCGTAGAAGTGGTGACGCCCGATCCGCGGATCGGGATCAACAACCCCTCCTTGTTCTTCAACGACTTCAGTTCTGCGGATCCCGATGCTCGCGACAACCAGAAGTACAACTACCCGCCGAATGTGATGTTCGACCTTGCCCGGCTCGGGGTGGGGACGCTGCGCCACATCCAGGAGCCCGACCTCGCCTGGATCCACCTTTTCAGCAAAGCCGTCCCGGTCGCTTCTCCTGACGGTATCCGCTCCTTCCGGGCCTACGACAACTGGAGACTGTTCGCTACGTTCACCTACACCGTCATCACCTGTCTCTACACCGGTCAGCGCCTCATCCCGCTGCTGTTCGGCTACGGCGGCGGGTCGAACAACCCCGTGGCGGCAGTGGATGCTTCCAAGCCATCCTTCCAGAAGCATGCCTACATCCCCGTGGACGCCGGCTGGGACCCCTGGTACTGGGGCTTCACGGGTCGGGCAAGCGCCGCCGTCACCTACCAGCGGTACGCGCTGAACCTCTGGCGTGAGGATCCGGGCGAGGGCAGCTACGCGCAGGACTGCTGCTACCGCAAGTGCCTGGGCCTGCTCACCTTCGCGGACCTGGTGGGCGAGTACCTCGGGCTGCTGTCCGAGGCCATCGAGGACTGCACCGGCGGGGCGGTGACGCTGACCGACATCGTACCGGCGGTCGAGTGCGGCAATGAGATGGACACCTTCTACAACCTCACCAGCCACGAGACCCAGTTGGCCGCGGCCCGCGAGTTCGGCCGGTACCACGCGCTGCTCGTCGGACCCATCCTGGCGCGCGGCCTGGGACTGCGCGCGCGGCTCGGGGAGACGTTCTTCTGGGAGAGTTTCCTATTGCGTAACTACCACGGTCCCCGCGTCACACCTCACGAGGGAGCGAGGCGAGACGTAATGGGCCATACCGCCGTCGGTCCACAAAGCCGACTCGCCGAGGTCCCTCGGAGGCCGGGGCCAGGCGGTCCGCAGGTCGCGGCTCGCGATGGCCTATAACGGCCTGCTTTCTCGCACCACTGCCGCGTGGCGAATGGCCTGGGTGAGCCCCTACCGGGGATCCGTCGACCGCACCTTGACAGCGCTACACCCGCCCGGGGTGGGTGGGTGGTCACGCTGGTGGCGGGATTGTCCACATCGGTGTCTTGGCGGATCCGGAGCCAGGGCGGCCGGGGAGGTGAGCGCTGGCGTGTGCGTCGGGTTCAGCGGGGGCCGCCGCGGAAGAGGTAGGCAGGGCCCCTCGTGTCGGTTCCGATGAGGATGTCGTCAAAGCCATCGCCGTCGGTGTCACCCAGGCCGGCCACCCAGTCTCCGGGGTTGGCGGTCGCGTCCGGATCCTCGATATGGAACCAGGCATCGGCGTCCATCAGCCCGAGAGATCCTGACACGGGACCGTAGAACAGCCCCGCGGCGCCCGCAGGTTGGTGGCCGAACACCGTGGAGTGGTCGTCACCGATCAGCAGATCGGGGAAGCCGTCCGCGTCGAGATCCTGCGCCAGGGAGAAGGTCCCGTCCCAACCGCCGCCCTGGATCACTGCGACGGCGCCGTTCAGGGTCGTGCTCTCGTCGAAGGGGCCGAGCAACAGGGACACGGGTCCGGAAGAGTCCCGGCCTGTGCCGATGAGAAGGTCGTCGTAGCCGTCGCCGTTGGCGTCCGCACCGCCCGCGAGCCCGGCCCCCGTGCCATCCCCTCCTCCGACCAACATGAGATCGGCGTCCTCGGGCACGAAGACACCCACGACCGGACCCATGAAGACGCTGACGAAGGCGTCGTACCCTGTGCGATCCGCGGCCACCAGGTCGCGCAGCCCATCGCCGTTGAGGTCGCTCTCCACCGAGACGATCGTGCCCCAGGTCCCCTGCCCCTCGATGGAGGCGACCGCGTCGAAGAAGCTCATCTCCTGCTCCCAGGGGGAGGAGAAGACCGTCACGAAGCCCTGGTCGATGTAGCTGCCGTCGTATCCTCCCCCGACTACGAGGTCATCCACCTCGTCACCGTCAAGGTCTCCGACATCGAGATCTTCGGTCCAGAAGAGCCAGTCGGGAGGGGGCCAGAGCGTGGCGGTGGCGTCGTCCACGGTTTCCACGCCATGGATCTCGGAGAAGAGGTAGACCGCACCGGTGGACCCGTCGGGATCATAGCTCGACCCGCCTTGGGCGCCGAACACCCAGTCGTCGCGGGCTCCGTCGCCGTCCATGTCCCCGACGGCCGAGTGCTCCATAGAGTGGTAATCGATATCCGCGACGAGGCCCTGCATGCGCTCGTCGACGACGATGGTTCCCGCCTGTCTGCCCGGAATGAGCCAGTAAATGTAGGCACCGGGGTCGTTTTCGGCCTCGGGCGGGCCATGCCCCATGGGCAGGATGTCGGAGCAACCGTCCTGATCGATGTCCGCCCAGACGGCTCCTCGAAAAAAATAGCCGTAGGGACCCAGGATCTCCCGGGTCAAGATGAGATCTGCGTCGTAGAGCGACACCTCACCCAGCGGGGCTGGCCTCGTCTCCCACGCGCCGCACTCGAACAGCTCCCCCATGGGCTCGGGCGTGGCCGTCTCCGCGGTGTCGGGTTCTCCTCCCGTCTCGGGGACATGGCTGTCCCCCGTCTCGCTCCCGGTCTCACCGAGGGGGGCTGTCTCCTGGGTGTCGAGGGTCGGCGCGCTCGACCCGTGGCTGTCGCCCGTTCCAACGCAGCCCTGGGTCGCAGGCGCTCCCATCCACAGGAGTTGACAAAGGTACGGCGCACGGAACCTCTGGATGGGCCTCCGACTCCACACCGCGGGCGCCCGCGAGCGGGCGGCGCTCACCCGTTCTCCCTTCGACCGCGCACGGGCAACTTCTCCCCCGCGTCATCCATCCAGGCTGGCCGCTCGTGCAAGCGCGCGGGCAGGCTGGTCGCGCCCCGAGAGACAACGGCCCAGGTCAAGCGCCGGGAGCAGACAAACAGCCGCGGTTGCCAGGTTGGGTCGATACTGAATGGGCACCTTGCGATGGTCTGAGTCAGCGTGCAGGAGGCTGGGGGCAGCGTGTCCGCGTTCCCTCCGGATTGGCCGGGGTCGGAGTAGGTGATCTCCCTCACCTGGCAGAGAACTTCCTCTCCTGGTGTGGCGACGAGGGTGATCCCGGGATCTGCCAGAGAGGGATCGATCAACACCATGTAGGCCCAATCGCCCATCACCCCAAGGCGAAACTCGAACACGACCGGAGCCACGCTGTCGGGGGACTTGGCGATCATGTTCTCCAGGTCCAAGCGGCTCGACACGGCCGTCGACACGGCGGGCAGCAGCATGCTGCCGGAGAGGACCTTGCCTCCCAGCACCTGGGCCAGCGCGTAGTAGGCCCCCCAGCTTGGGCGAGCTTCGGCGAGGCTCGCGTCGACGGTAGAGGCACCTTCATCGTTTCGCAGTCCCATCTTGATGTACCCGGAGCCGGTGTGGACGGACATCCAGGTGTGCCATCCGGCGATGGCCGCGCCGCCCGCCAGGGCACCGCCGAGCCGGCGCCATACCTCCCAGGCCTGGAATTCTTCTTTCGCAGCGCCCCCCGTGATGCCGGTGGCGCCGGTATCGTCAATCAGCCCCCAGCCGTTCTCGAACACCGTGACCGGGAACCACTCAGGAAATGCCGCCTGCACGGGGTCTTCCAGATGGGTGTTGTCGGCCACGGCTGTGCTCACGGCCGCGCTGAGCTCGGCGATCTCGAACACCAGGTAGCCGATGTGGCGCAAGCCACCTTCACCCAGGCTCTTGTGGTACCAGTGCAGGTCCACGCCCTGGAGCAGGTCGGGCAGCAGGCCAAGTACATGGTCGCTACCCGAAGCACCCTCCAAAGAAGGGGAGTGCTCCAGAGCCTCCGCCACCACCCCATCCACGAAGCCCCCCACGAAGGACTTCTTGTCCTCCCAGGACATGCCGGAATCGGAGGTGTAGGAGGCGATGCCTGGCATCTTGAGCGCGACGTCGGTGTCTGGGATCGCGCGTCGGAAGGCCCACGCGGCGTGGAGGTACGCGCGGCCCCACTTCTCGCCGCAGCTCGCCGGAGACGGCGTCGTACCGTCTTCGAGGATCCAGAGGTCCCGCGTGTCCACCTCGTTGAAGATCTCGATGGCCTCGACCAGGGTTCTCATGTCGCGGTGGTCGGCGGCGGCGTTCAGGAGGGCGGCCGCTTCGGCCGCGATCAGGCCGATGTACTCACGTTTGTAGGGGCACGCCGGATCGAGCTTCTCGAAGAACCATGCGTCGTCGGAGTACTCGTCGTGGACGGGAAACACCAGCCCCCCACGCGGGCTCACCTGCCCCTCATGCTCGTCCACCCAGCCAAGGTCGTCGAACGGCTTGCT
The DNA here is from genome assembly GCA_043814015.1 of Pseudomonadota bacterium. Classification (GTDB taxonomy): domain Bacteria; phylum Myxococcota_A; class UBA796; order UBA796; family JAFGLY01; genus JBDRKM01. Next base: position 6,961 of record JBDRKM010000066.1, on the reverse strand, counting down.
GGCGATTCTGTCGATCACCGACCCACGCTCCAAGTTCTCGTACTCGACCGCTGTGGTGTCGAAGTCGCTTTCCGGGGGAGTCGCCGACGAAAGTTCGTCGCCGCCACCCCCGATAGTCAAGAAGGAGAAGATGAGCTTCACACCACTCCCCTCGGCGTCATCCATCAGGCCCCCCAGCAGGTCGGAGTTCGGTGCTACGTTCCCATCCGGGTCGATGCCGTACTCCATGGTCGACTGGAGGTCTCCTTCGAGGGGGACCTTGCTCTCCTCGGAAAGCTGTCCCAGGTCTGCAGGAGTCAGATGGGCTCGCGCGAGCATGCCCCAGAAGAGATCGCGCTGGCCGTGCTGACGGACGACGCTGGCTCCGAGGAGCGCGGCGTCCGCGATCGGCGCACCGTTCGCACCGTACTTGTTGACTTGTTCGGCGTGGTCGGGGTGATCGCTGGAGTTCCATCCCAGCTCATAGGCGTGCAGCATGTTCAAACCCAGACGGGATGGGCTCCGCCGGAGGTATTCGGGTCTCGGCCTCTCCCAGAGATCCCAGCGAGGCCCCGGGGGGAGGGGCCCCTCCAGGGGGTTCTCCTCCTCGCCGGGGAGGTGCCGAACCACGCCGCTCACCGAGGACCGCGCTGGTCTCCCACTCCCGGTGAGGGCCTGGAACAAGGGGCTCGCCGGATCCAGCGCGGCCATGACGCGGCGTTTCTCCCGGCGCGCCTCGGCGATCTCGCGGAAGAACCCCCGCGCCATGGGCGCCAGGTCCCCATCCACGTGTTCTCCGCTCGTCTGGCTCGCGGGGTTCAAGTTCTCTCCCTGGCCCATGGGTGCCTCCTCGCGTACGAACGCCCCTGGGCCGCTCGGGGGACCGGCCCATGATGCCATGAACGAACCTCAGGAGTCCAGGATCAAGGTGAGGCCGATGTCGGCCTGGAACTCGGCCTGGTTCGCGTCATTGCTGTCCACCTCGAGGGAGGCCTCGACCCGACCGCCGAAGGGCCCTTGCACCGTGAAGGAGTAGGGGTTGGCCTGGCCGTTGAGGACGATGTCCGCTCCGATCTGCGCCCCCCGCTTGCTGGGGCGGCCGGCGACCGAGGCATGGAAGAAACGCAGCTTCACCGTGGCGTTGGTGGTCGCGTAGTAGACGTAGCACATGCCCAGGATGTCGGCGGCCTGGCCGAGCACTTCGCACAGGCCCTCGTCGTGCTCGTAGGTCTGGGGGTCTGCCCCCTTGCTGGGGAACCGGTTGCCTTCGAGAGCCTTGGAGAGGTCGAGGAGTCGCTTCATGATGTCCCTCCTTGGAAAGTTGAACCAGTCTGATCGGGTTCAGAATGAGCTTGCCCCCTCCCCGGCAGGATTGTCAAGAGGATTTCTTGTCGCCTCATGTATTACCTGAGGGCAGGGGATAGCAGGCATCAGACATCAAGCCAGAGTATGCGCCGCACCACGCTATTCGTCAAGCTACGGACGCCATCACAGCCCCCGCGGGGCCGCTCATGGCGGCAGTCCGGCGCTCACGACCACTCGCTGGCCCGCCAAGAGCAGCGCAGGCCCCTGAACGAGCCTCAAGCACCTGGATCTGGACCAGGGCGGGACCGTCCGTTGTGGACATGCCGATCCGAGCCTTGGAGGGGGCTTCGACGGGGCGGGGTTGTGGACCTGCGCCGCGAAGGCGAGGGAGCGACCTGGAAGCTCTGGTACGAACCGCTTGGCGGTCGGCGGCCATCCCTACACGCGGTCGCGGGTCCCCTCCGACCTGGCCGCCATGCATCGTTCCCCCGCCGCGAGCCCCGCCCGCAGGACGTACTCCCAGGCCCCCGCCGTCGTGCGGAGCCCGAGCCGCGCTTTCATCGCCTGCAACCGCAGGTACAGCGCGGGCTGCACCCGCGCGCACACGTCCTTTCGGTGCGGTCCTGCCGCGTCGTAGGTGAGCGGATTCCCGATCGCCTCGGTCAGCCATCCCGGTACGCCGTCGCTGTTCGACGTCACCGTGTCCAGCCGTGCCAGGATCGCGGCCAGCAGCGCCGTAGGCGGTGCCTGTGCATCCTCGTCCTGCCGCCGCTCGATTCTGGGCGCCATGGCGAAGCGTGGCCGCTCGCGCGACGGCTCGTCACCCGCGTCCTCGACCACCGGCACGACCTCGGGCTGCGCGACCGCGCCCGCCGAGACGCTCTCCCACGCGACCGGCCCCGTCGCCCAGAGCGTGCTCGCGCCCCGACGCTCCGCGGCGTCGGCCTCGGCGCGGGCACGCTCCCGATCAAGCATCGTCGTCCCAGCCCCTGATGTGCACGGAGGCCGTGCCGGTCCGGGCCAGCGGCGGCAGCTCGGTGTCGGGCCGGATGCGCGCCCACGCAAGGCCCGCGAGGGACTCGACGCCCTGGAGGAAGCTCCGCGTCGCCCCGCGTCGGGGCAGCGTCCAGACCGACTGCCCCCGGTTCAGCGCCTCACGGACCTCGTTGGTGCGGGGCAGCGGACCGGGGAGGTACAAGAGCGACCCTTCGTGGTTGGAGGCCTCGTGGATGATCGCGGCGTCGTGCTCCCACTCGTGCTCGGGCACGGCGTCGATGCGGACCAGCACGATCTCGGTGTTGGTGGGCGTCGCTCGGAGCATCCGGATCAGGTTCGCGGAGGCGTCGTCGCCATCGGTGGGCGCGATGAGCAGCACGCCGGGGAGACAGCCCCCTTTCTTGACCGGGGGGGTGTCCACGACGATGCCGTCGAAGCGCCCGAGGCGGCCTGGCCCCGAGCGATAGAGCAGCTCGACCGAATTCGGCCCCGCGAGCCCGACCACGGTGACGCTGCCGGCGCCGCGCTGCACACGCGCCACGTCGGGGTCGAACTCGGAGATCCCGAGCCGACGGCGCGCGTCGAGCTGGTCGTCCGTCACCAGGTAGAGCACATCCAGCCCGGCGAATGCGAGGCGCTCCGCGATGCTGGCGGAGAGGCAGGTCTTCCACACCCCGCCCTTCCACGACGAGACGACGGTGGTGGGGAGCCGCGGCACCGCCTTGTCGCTGGCGACCTCGGCGGGGACAGGGAGGGTGGGGACGGCGCGGGGCGGCGTCATGGGGCGGTCGTGGGGCTTCGACATGGCGATCCTCTGATGAAAGCACCTGTGGTCAGGTGGTTTTCCGGCGGTTCATATGATGGTCGTCTGGCCGCCGGATGGTCGCCATATGACCGGTGGCGCAGGCTGCTTGCGCGCCTGGCGCCGGGGATGCGTCGGGATCCGGGTCCGGCGCCGGGGTCGGCTCCGCCAGATCGGGCGGTTCGGCCCTTGCGATCGCCGCGCGCATGAGCACGTCGACCACACGGCGGCGCGCGTCGGCCGCGCCCGCCCCGCCGGGGACGAACACGACGCGCGCGACGAGCCGCGGGCTACGCGCCACGGGCCACCTCCTCGTCGGGCTCCTCCGGCGGCGCACGCCAGAGATCGTCGGCAGACAGCTCGGAGAACGGCGCGTTCGCGAGCAGGCGTCGGCGGACCTTCGGGGACAGCCCCCGCCTCCCGGCGAGGAGCTGCGAGAAGTAGGAGCGGGAAACGCCCAGCCTCTGTGCGCCCTCGGTGATCGTCATGTTGCGACGGCCGAGGAGCGCGCGGACGCGGTTGCCGCGGAGCAACCAGACGGGGCGAGAGGAGGTGTGGAGCGGTGAGGTGTTCATGTTTCCATGATTACACACGCCAGCCCATCCGTACACATTTCTTCGCGTTACTCGATCATGATGTTTACTTTCAGGTGCGGCTCGGCTAACGTGCCCCCTATGTCTACACGATCCCCCACCGAACTCGTCCTGAAGAACGCCCCTCCCGGTTCGCGCCCCGCCGGGTTCGCCGCGGTCACCTGGGAGGCGCGCGCCACGTTCGGCCCGTACCTGCGCGGCCTGCGGGACGCCGCGCGGCTCTCGCTGCGCGCGGCCTCCGACCGGATCGGCGTCTCGTTCTCCTACCTCTCGAAGATAGAGACGGGTGAACGTCAGTCGCCGCCGACCATCAAGGTGCTGGACCGCATGGCGCAGGTCTACGGCCGCGATCTGCGCGAGATCATGCACGAGGCCGGCTTCCGGTTCGAGACGCCGGACGAGCTCCTGGCGTTGGCGGAGAGCGTGGATGCGCGCTTCCTCCGCCTGGTGACGCACCCCGACCTCCGCCCGATGCGCATGGACGCGGTGGTGATCGAGATGATCCCACCGCTGGTCAAACGCCAGTGGATCGAGTTCGCCCGCAAGCTGGAGACGCGCCTCACCGGCGAGGCCACGACCGTGGACGAGATCCTGCAGGGCAAGGACGACGACGCGCCCGCGGACCGAACCGCGCCCGCTCACGGTCCCGCCCGTAGGGTCAAGGGCACGAAGAGCAAGCGGAGCAAGCCATGAGGTGCGTGATCTACTGTCGCGTCAGCACCGACCGCCAGCGCGAGGCCGGGACCATCGAGTCGCAGCGCGAGTTGTTGCTCCGGACCGCCCGGGACAAAGGCTGGACGGTCGTCTCCGTGGAGGAGGACGAGGGGTTCAGCGGCACTGTGCCTGCGTGGGAGCGGCCAGGCATGAGCCGGGCCTTGCGGCTGATCGAGCGCCGTGAGGTGGACTACCTGCTGGTGGTGGACCTCGACCGCACCTCGCGCGCCGAGGACCCCTTCGAGCGCGCCATCGTGCGCAAGGCCCTGCGCGACCACGGCGTGCTCCTCGCCACCCCCAAGGGCATCCTGCGCGACATCACGCCCGAGGAGAAGCTCACCCAGGACATGCTCTCGTCGGTCGCCTCCTACGAGCGGTCCAAGACCCGGGAGCGCACGCTGCGGGGGCGCAAGGACGCGGTGCTCAGGAAGGGTGGCCGCCCCCTCGCGCAGATCCCGCTCGGCCTGGAGTGGTCGCCCGAGAAGCACGGCTACGTCGCCTCCCCGACCGAGGCCCCGGTCGTGCGCGAGATCTTCCGGCTGGCGGCCGAGGGCCTGGGGCCGCTCCAGATCGAGCGCGAGCTGGTGAGGAAGAACATGCCCTCGGGCCGGGTGCAGAAGTACCGTCCGCGTGGGACGCCGAAGGGCACCCCCAAGGTGGAGGGCACCAAGTTCGTCGTCCGCCGCACGATCCAGGTCATGCTCGCCAACCCGATGTACTGCTCGGATCGCTGGAACCCCCACCCGGCGTGGGATCCGGACTTCACCGTGCCCGTCGAGCCCATCGTGACACGCGAGGCGTGGGAGGCTGCGAACGCCGCGCTGCGCAATCGCCCGCGTCCGCCGGCCCGCCCGCTCAAGTACGATTACCTCCTGCGCGCGGTGGCGTACTGCTCTCGGTGCAACCGGAAGCTCCGGGGCCAGACCACCCCGGACGGAAACGCCTACTACCGCTGCGAGTTCGCCAACCGCGAGCAGGTCAACTGCGAACGTTGCACGGGCCGGAAGTCCGTCCGGGCCGACGAGCTGGAGGCGTTGGTCTGGAACTACGTCCGGCAGCTCATCACCGAGCCCGGGTACTTCCGCGCCGAGGTCGAGCGGGCCGTGGACGGCGACGCGAAGAAGAACGCGCTGGGGGCGGATACCGCGCGCTCGCTCCGCGCCGAGCTGGAGCGCCTGGCGCTGGAGCGGAGCCGGGTCCAGGCGGCGTTCCGCAAGGGGCTCTACACCGACGACGAGCTGTCGACGGAGCTGGACGCCATCGAGCGCGAGCGGGTCCCCCTGGTGAACCGGCTGGAGCTGTCGCAGATGGACGAGCGCAGTCAAGGGGCACGCGCGGCCCGGCTCGCGGCCGTGGACGCCCGGCTCGAGTCCATGCGCGGGGCGGTGGACACCGTAGACCGAGACCAGCAGCGCGCGATCATCGCCGAGCTGATCCAGCGGGTCACCGTGGACACCGAGACGCGCGAGGTCGAGATCCGCGTGCTGGTGGGCGACGCCCCGGCTGCGGACGACGCAGGCGGTGGCCCGCCCACCCCGGTACCGCACAGTTCCAGGGGCGGGCGGCGGAAGGGCGGCGTGGCGATGGGAAGTTACGGTAGCGGAGTTTCAGGTGGTACAAGGATCGCTCCGACTGGGACCGGATCGTCCTGTGGCTGCGCAAGACCATCACCACGGGTGTGGTCGAGGAAGCGCACCGCTGGTGGCGGGCAGTCCACCAACCCGGGGAGGATGCCTTGTGGGACCGCCTCGCCAGGGAGGCCAGGTGGGAATGGTGGACCACCCCAGGCGCCAGTTGTGCGGGTGACCTCGTCCATGAGGTCGGGTTCCACTCGTACACCTGGATCGACTCCCCATCCGCCAAGTCCAACTACCGGCCAGAGACCGCTTTTGCCGACGAAGCCGCGGAGTTGGTTTCAGCCGTGACGCTCGACGGGGACGTCCTGGCGGCGCTCCACCACCGCCTTGAGTGGAGCTGCTGCGTGGGGTTCCAGGGCAGCCGGCCGAGCGACCCGGCCTGGGGCGATGAGTACTTCGTGGGCAACACGCTCCTGCATCAGGGCGGGATGGTGGTGCGTCGCTTGCTGGCGGCCTTCACCCAGCAGAACCCGCCGACCTTCGCCACCTGGTATGCTTCTATGGATGCGTTGACGGAGTGCGACATGGGGTGGGATCTCTATTCGTCCACCGGGTTGAGGAATGTGCTGATCAAAGAGAGGACCTCCGGCACCCCGGCCGCGGAACCAGCGGGGCCACTCATTTCCCCCCGGGGGTTATTCACCTGCGGCACACACGCATGGCCGCGGCCCGCGTGGTTCACCCTGCGCCGGCTCGCCTGGCTGCTCGCCCGCGCCCAGCGCCCGGAACGTGTCTACCTGGACCCCACCAGCGGCGCTGTGCTCGTCCGGCTGGTGGCCGCCGAGAGCTTCTACGCTTCACCGCCGCCGCCCCCCAGCACCCACCTGGCGGCGTTGGCGGAACCCGCCTGGGTTCGTGGTATTGGGCATTCTACCGTGACGTGGGAACTGACGTCGTCACCAGGGTGCAACCCAGCCTCCACGTGATGCCCACGG
>JBDRKM010000065.1:0-5848 GCA_043814015.1 Pseudomonadota bacterium | reverse complement strand
CTTCATCCCCTCGATCATCAGCTCAGCTTCTGCTCATTCCTCAGGGTCGGGGCTCTCCGAGTTGACTCCCTCGCCACGAGCGTCTTCACGGCGTCGCTGCCGCTCACTGGTCAGGTCGGGTGGTCTGCCGCAAGGCTCCCTGTCATCGCCCTTGCCCTGCACCGGCACCGTCCGGAGCGGCACCCCGAGCTGATCCAGCAGTGCCGGCACGTCGCGATAGCGCTCATCGAAACTGACCCGTCTGTGCTCAGATAGATTGACCCACCTGGAGGACCGGGTGGCAGGCTTGAGGTGGCCTGCCTGACCGCCTCGCCTGAGGCGCTATGCGACGAGGACGAGGAATGTCCGCACGGCAACCGATCAGTATCCTGAGCGAGACGCTGGGTTTTCGCTCGTAGAGATCCAGGCGCACTTTGCGTTCCGGGACAACTGGTACCGCTCGGGGCAGGTACGTGGCCTCGTCGTGACTTACTACTTCGTTCTGCGGACTGCGCTCAGCAGCAGGCCCCAGCTGCGTCCCTGCCTCACCCGGTGCCGGCATTGCAGGATCTTTTTTCTCACTCATCCCCGGAATTGCGGTCGCAGGGATCTTCGTTGCCCCTTCGGCTGCCGAGAGGCCCAACGCAGCAAGCGCTCGGTCGAGCGCAGCGCGGCGTACTATGCAACACCAGGAGGCAAGTGGAAGAAGAAGCAGTTGAACGGCAAGCGACGGCGGGAGTCGAGTTCCGCGAGCGAACCGGAGGAGAAGAGCGTGAGCACAGAATCTGTCGGAGAGGGCAGTGGCGGTGACGAGGCCCCGGCCTCTGAAGCCGCCAGGAGCGCGGACGTTGAGCCCGCCGAGGGCGTCATGGACAAGGACGATCGGGCTGGCGCGGCGTCAGTGTGTGGGAGCCCTGAGGAGTCGATCGATGGCGTTATGGCCCAAGGCGTTGGCGAGGGCGAGATCCCGGGAGGGGGAGTCGAGGAGTCCCCGGGCGTCGACGACGGCGACTGCAGTGGGAGTCCACAACCACAAGACCCTGCAGACGCTGAGGTAGAGCCCGGCGAGCTGACCATCGACGAGGGAATGCTAGAGCACATCCAGATGGTGACGAGCCTGATCGAGGACCGAGAGGTAAGCCGCGAGGAGATCCTCGAGATGCTCGAGCGAAAGGCGAGACAACACAGCATCGGCCAGGAGAAACGGAAGGACTATGTTCTCCGGCGGCTGGCTGAAGAGGAGCCGCCATAGGCATAGGAGCGCGGGTCGGATGGCGCGAGAGATCGTGGAGATTTCGGAGATCGACTTGCGCTACGAGGACTACCGGCTGAAGAACGCGGCGCTCGAGGCGAAGCTGCTCGTTTCGATCCAGGAACGCGGCATCGAAGAGCCCCTCGAGGGCGTGGACGCGCAGGGCACGCGTATCCTGCTCAACGGATTCAAGCGCTATCGCTGTGCGCGAAGGCTGGGGCTGGGAGTCGTGCCGTGGGCCTCGCTCGGGGAAGACGAGGCCACGGGGATCGTCGTGGTGATGCGCACGTCGAACGACAAGGCACTCAGCATTCTTGAACAGGCGCGGTTCCTCGACGATCTGCTCCACCGGCACGGGATGAACACGGCGGAGATCGCGGAGACCCTGTCCCGAAGCAAGGCTTGGGTGAGCATGCGTCTGGGGCTCCTCGCCGAGATGAGCGAGACCGTGCGGCAGAAGGTCTTCAGCGGGGCGTTTCCCGTGTACTCGTACATGTACGCGGTGCGCCCGTTCATGCGCATGAACGGGATCTCGAGGGAGGAGGTGGATGCGTTCGTCGTGGCCGTGAGCGGGAAGAAGTTGAGCGTCCGCGAGATCGGACAACTCGCGCAGGGGTACTTCAAGGGACCGGACTGGTTCCGCCAGGAGATCAAGAGCGGCAAGCTCGCGCTGGCCCTCGAGCGGATGCAGAAGGTGCCTGAGCAGCCCGACGGCTGCAACGAGTTCGAACGTGTGCTCCTGAGGGACATCGAGATCCTGCAGAAGTACATGCAGCGGGTGCTGGCCAAGAGCCAGGACCGGCGCCTTCAGACTCGAGCGTTTCGTGCGCAGGCGAACCTGCTGCTGGCGGGGATCCTGAGTCGGGTCGGCGCGGTCCTCCAGGGACTGAGGGCGCTTCATGCTCGAACCGGAGAAGCGTAGTGCCATCTTCCTCCTCCACCAGGAGGGGATGAGTGTGCGGGAGATCGCCCGCCGCCTTCACGTGAGCCGCAACACTGTCCGGTCGGTCGTTGCTCAGGAGGGGGCCATGCCGACCGTGGAGCGTAAGCCCAAGGTCTCGATCGACCCGGAGCTTCTCGAGCAGCTGTACGCCGACTGCGAGGGGTACGTGCAACGTGTTCACGAGAAGCTCACCGACTCCGGGACCGAGATCAAGTACTCCACGCTCACCCGGAGGCTCAGGAAGCTCGGCATCGGGCGCAAGCAGGAGACGAGGTGCGACCGCGTGCCGGACGAGCCGGGCGCCGAGATGCAGCACGACACCAGCCCCTACTCCGTCACGCTCGGAAGCAGTCGGGTCCGGGTCGTCGCGAGCCTCATGTACCTGCGCTACTCGAAGAGACGGTATCTGAAGTTCTACCGCCGCTTCAACCGCTTCCGGATGAAGTGCTTCTTCCACGAGACGCTTGGTTACTGGGAGCATGCCGCCCCGGCCTGTGTGATCGACAACACGAACCTGGCGCGCCTGCGGGGGACGGGGAAGAACGCAGTGATCGTGCCGGAGATGGCGGCCTTCGGCAGCCAGTACGGGTTCAAGTTCGTCTGCCACGAGAAGAAGCACTGCAATCGGAAGGCCGGCGAGGAGCGCAGCTTTTGGACCGTGGAGACGAATTTCTTTCCCGGCCGGAAGTTCGCTAGCCTCGAGGACCTCAACGAGCAGGCCTTCCACTGGGCGACCGTGCGCCTCTACCACCGGCCGATGAGCAAGACCGGCCTGATCCCCGCGAAGGCCTTCGAGCACGAACGGGCCTACCTCGCCGCAGTGCCGGCCGGTCTCCCAGCCCCCTATCTCCTCCACGATCGGACGATCGATCAGTACGGCTATGTCGCTTTCGACGCCAACTTCTACTGGGTCCCTGGCACCGGCCGCGGCGACGTCAGCGTGCTCGAGTACGGCGATCGGCTGAAGATCTACCGACAACGCGAACTGCTGATCGAGTATGCGTTGCCTGCTGACGGCACGAAGAACGAGCGCCTCAGCCCGGAGGGCTGTCCAAAGCCCCGATACCAACCCAAGAACCGGAAGAAGCCCACGGTCGAGGAGGAGAAGCGGCTCCGAGCCATGGGCGAGGTGGTGGACGCCTATCTGGACTTCGCGGCCGACCCCGGCGGGATCTCGCGCCATCGCTTCATCAGGGACGTCTTTCGGCTGTCACAGCAGACGACGTCGTCGCTGTTCGTCCGGTCGGTCGAGCGAGCCCTCCGCTACCGGATTCGCTGCGCAGAGACCCTCCGGCGCATCACGCTCATGTACCTGAACGAGGGCTCCGCGCCCCTGCCGTGCGCGGAGGTGGACGAGCACCTCGTCGAGCGGGGCGCATACCAGGAGGGCCGCCTGACGGACGAACCGGACTTCTCCGCCTACGACGGAATGCTGGAGGCTGACAACGAGGCAACCCATGGATGAGGATCTGACCAGGACGCTGAAGTACCTCCGCCTCCCGAACCTGCTCGCGCGCTGGGACGAGTATCTGGCTGTGGCCCGGAAACGGCGCTTCTCGCCGGTCCGCCTGCTCCGGCACGTCCTCGAGGAGGAATGCCTGGCCAAGCGCGAGAACGCTCGCGGGCAGAGGCTCAAGCGAGCCAGGATCCCGGAGATGCTGGTCTTGGAAACCTTCCCCTTCAAGCGCCAGCCGAAGCTGGACAAGAAGCGAGTCCTCTCGCTCTACGACGCCTTCGACTTCGAGGAAAAGCATCAGAACCTCATCTGGGTGGGGCCGACGGGCTGCGGCAAGACCGGGCTCGCGACGAGCTTCCTCATCCAGGCGATCCAACGCGGCCACACGGGGCGCTACGTCCTCTTCCCCGAGCTCGTCGCCGAACTGTACGCCTCGGTGGCCGACCACTCCGAGGAGAAGGTCCTCAAGCGGTACTTCGCCTTCGATTGCCTGCTCATCGACGAGGTGGGCTACCTCGAGGTCGAACCGGTCCAGGTGGGCCTCTTCTTCACCCTCATGCACAGACGGCACAAGAAGAAATCCACACTCATCACCTCGAACCTCGGATTCGGCGACTGGCGCACGTTCCTCAAGAACGACCACCTGACCGCCGCCCTGATCGATCGCCTCACGGAGAACAGCCACGTCATCAACATGAGGAACTGCGTCAGCCTGAGGCCGAAGCTGCAGTCATGATGACCACGCGCGAGATCCGAGAGTGGGCCGACCGCGCTCGCGCCGTCCCACTGCTGGCCGTGCTCGACCGCCTCGGCGCCGAACGAGACCGTCACGACCGGGCGAAGTGGCATACCGAGAAAGGCCCGCTCTCGGTCACCGGCGCGAAATTCATGAACTGGAGACTGGGAGTCGGAGGTGGCGGCGCCATCGACCTCGTGATCCATCTCGAGGATCTGAGCTTCATACCTGCTCTCGAGTGGCTCTCCCGGCACTTCCCCGGGTCCGGGTACGCCGGCGCCACGCAGCCTTCGACACGGCAGCCGCCGCGCCGCCGCCAGCTTCACTTGCCGTCGCAAGACGCTGCCAAGCTGTCTCGCGCCACGCGGTATCTCGTCCAGGAGCGGAGGCTCCCCCCTCCCGTGGTCTACCCCCTCGTCAAAGCCAAGGCCATCTACGCCGACGAAAGGGGCAACGCCGTCTTCCTCATGCTCGACGCGCACACCAGGCCCGTAGGCGCCGAGCTCCGCGGTACCACCTCTCGGCCCTGGCGAGGCATGGCGCCGGGATCATGCAAAGACCTGGGCTACTTCTCGGCTACCTCGCCTCAACCCGCAGGGATCGTCCTCTGCGAGTCCGCCATCGACGCCCTCAGCTGTCACGCCCTTCGTCCAGAGCTCTCGTGCATCTCCACGGCCGGCGCCAGGCCAAACCCTCGTTGGCTCGCCCACCTTGTCCGCGCGGGCCATGGCGTCTCCTGCGGCTTCGACGCCGACACCGCCGGTGACGAAGCAGCGCACCGGATGATCGCTCGCTACCCGACCATCACCAGGCTTCGCCCTCCACTCCATGACTGGAACGACGTCCTGAAGTCCCGCTCGTAGATCGCCAACCGCTCCCAGCATCAGCCCCACCTTGGGCCCCTAGCCACGCCCCGCCTCGCCGCCTCGCTCGACGCCACTGCTCGGAACAGGAAGACCACGACTACCTGGCTACCTGGGCAAGGAAACCGCCCTCAAGAGGCCGAACGCCTACGCTGCGGAAGACCCTGCTGCAGCCCCCTCCGCCCAGGCAAGACGGGGCTTTGACCCGAAGGCCCGCCCCTCCTCTCCCTGCTGTCATGTCGAGCTGGTGCGACACCCCGCCACCGATCCGGCCTGCGCTACATGCTGTGAGCGGGTGGGTCAATTCTCGTGAGCGCGGGTGGGTCAATTCTCGTGAGCGCCATAGCGCTGAACGATCCTTGCCGCAGAAGGCCCAGAGGAGGCTGGTCAAGAAGGTCGAGAAGAAGGCCAAGCTCCCTCTGGATGAGAGGCGAAGACTCGCCCGCGAACTTCTCAAGGAGAGCGACTATCCGAGCGACGGCAACGGGAGCGACCTGGTTGATGCTGATGAGGAGGACGACGTCGAGGAGGTCGAAGAGCAAGAGAGCCCGAGGCGCGTCTCCAGCTCATCGAGCGCCCGTGATAACGCCGGGCTGATCCGAGAGGCCGCGAGGCTCTA
>JBDRKM010000064.1:0-3946 GCA_043814015.1 Pseudomonadota bacterium | reverse complement strand
ACCCTGGCTCTGCCCTTGGCGTCTTTGCGTCTTTGCGCGAAATTCCTGTTTCATGGCTCCGGGAGCCGCGGCCCCCGCGGCATGGGGAACTATCAAGAAACAGCCGCAGGCTCTCGTACCCGTACCCGTACCCGTACCCGTTCCCGCGTCCAGAGTCGGGGCTCGGAGGCGACGCGCGCGTCGGACGACGGGCGACGGGCGAGGGGGGGGGGGGGGGGCGGGGGGGGCGGATACGGCCCAAAGAAGGTGCTGTATCATTCTCCGTGGGAGCGGCTCCACGAGCCGCATGGCTCACTGACCAGGGACGACCCCGCGCCGCCGCCACACCAGCAACCCCAGCCCAAACGAGATCAGGGCGGCCAGCGGTCCAGGCCGGCTCCCGGTGCCGGCGCAGCCGCAGCCGCCGGGCTTCTCCTCGATTGGCTCGGGGTCGTGGATCTGGCAGAAGCCCGCGGAGCAGACGCGAGAGGCCTTCCTGGGGCCGCGGTCGTCGCAGTCGTCGTCGCGCTCGCAGCGCTCCAGGGACTGGGTGGGGTCGCCGTAGAGGTTGAACTCCATCCTGTTGAACCAGGCGAAGTAGTCGGCGCATACCTCCAGGCCGTCGCCCATGTCCACGTAGGCGGTGCCGTCCAGGGCGTACTTGGTCCAGGCGAGGGCTTCGCCCACGGTGTGGCCTTCGGCCAGGGCCTGGAAGGCGTAGTAGAGCACGGTCGCTTCCCAGGCGACCTCTGGCGCGGGCTCCCAGGTGTCGCTGTCGCCCACCAGCTCCGTCAGGGAGACCCGCGTGGCGGCCACAGCGGCGGTGGAGCCGCCGGTCAGGACGGACGCGGCGAGGTTGGCCGGGTCCTCCGGGTAGCCGTTCTCGCAGCTCCCCATGAGCACGAAGGCGGTCGCGGCTTCGGGGAGGTGGACCACGTCGTGGGCCTCGATGAAGCTGGGGGTCTGCACCTCCCGGTTGGAGATCTCCCCGTCCCCGTCGCTGTCCTCCCAGTAGTAGCGGAAGGAGCCCCAGGACAGGCCGTGCGCCAGCCAGACCACGAGGCCCGGCTCCCGCTGCTCCCAGGCCGAGAAGAAGCTGGTGGCGGACAAGCCCTCCTCATGGGCGAAGGCGCTGATCACCTCGCCCTCGTCTTCGTACTGGCGAATGGCCGCGGCCTGGAGGTCCGCGGGGAGGTCGCGGTGGACCCTGTCCAGGACGACGGCGTTGTCCACCGTGGCGCTGTAGAGCGAGTCGCCCCCCCCGCCTGTGGGCCCGCCCTCGATGGCGCGCAAGGCCGCGGCCAGCAGGGCGGTGCGCCGGTGGGACTTGTCCCAGTACTCCTCGCGCCGCAGGACGCGGTCGAGCATGGCGTCCAGGGCCGCGCTGTCGCCGCCGTAGACGGGCAGGCGGCCGACGTACAGCTCGGGCACCGCGTCCATGCCGGCCTCGTCCCCCACGGGCCACTCGCCGTAGAGGCCATCGCCGTCCGCGTCCCAGTCGCCGGTCAGCTCGGCGTAGTAGAAGTCGGTGGGCACCGGATCCATCAGGGGGTCCACGCCGCCGAAGTAGCGCTGCATGAAGTACAGCAGGGGGTGCGTCTCCCGCATGGGCAGATCGCCCTCCTGCCGCGGGTCGCCGATGAGCAGCAGGAAGGCGCCGGGGTCGGCGGCGTAGCGCTCCGCCAGCCAGCGGCGGATGCGCGCGGGGCGGTCGCCATCGCCCGTGTCCCAGTCGGCCTCGGTGGCCAGCACCACGTTCCAGCCGTCGGTCTCGCGGCGATCGAGGTAGGCGGGCAGCACGGAGGAGCCCTGGGCCAGGGCCTCGGTGGTGACGATGACCAGCTCCTTGCGCGCCGGGAGCCAGGCGTCGAGGAGCTGGCCGCCCGGCGTGGCGATGTGCGGGCCCTGGGGGGCGGTCCCCGGCGCACCGTACTCCCAGGACACGGTCAGCGCGGTGGGGCCGAAGTGCTGCACGGGGCTGGTGTGCACGCCGGGCGCGGGGGGCAGGACCGCGCCGAGGTAGCGATCGCCGAGCCAGGCCTGGTGTCCAGACTGGGGCTCCGATGCGGCGTGCGCGGTGCCCGCCAGCAGCCCGCCCGCGAGGGTGAAGATGGTGGGGAACATGGCTGGTCCTCCTTGCCTTGGAAGACAGCCTACCTCAGATCGACCCGGCCGCCAGAGATCCCGGCCTGGCGCAGGAAGGTGCCGTCCGCGAGATCCTCGATGTCGTGGTGGGTGCTGGCCCACAGCGACCAGCTCCCCTGCTCGCCGATGGTGGCCATGTCGAGCCCCTCGGGCAGGGCCGGGATGCTCGCTTCCGTGCCGCCCAGCGGGGTGATCCGCCACAGGCGCCGGGCGCCGGAGGTCACGTAGACCCAGTAGTACCTGGCCCCGTCCACGGGCGCCCAGGAGAGGGGCTGGGCGGGGTTGAGCTCGGCGTCGGGGCCCCCATCCACAACGGGCGGGTCCATGATGTCCATGATCTCCTCGCCGCCGTCCTCGGGCATGCTGTGCTCGGCCAGGGACTGGTACCGATGGGTGGTGTCGGTGAAGCTCACCAGCGCGCGCTCCCCGTGGCTCGGCAGCGGGAGCCAGGAGTAGTCCACCCGGAAGGCGTCCGCGGTGAGCTCGCAGCCGGTGGGGACGCCGAGCACGGTCCCCCAGGCCAGGGGGTCGTGGACCTGGGCGCCGCTGGAGCAGTCGGTGGGCGCATCGTCGAAGACGTCGCCGTCGTAGGCCGGCAGGTCCGCGTTGAGGGTGCCGCTGGACAGCGGCTCACCCATCACGAGGTCGAGGCGCGCGCTGCCGCCCGGATCATCGGGGACGGAGCCCCAGGCCACGCCCAGCACGGTTCCCGTGGTGCGGTCCGTGGCCAGGGCGGTGAGGTACCAGACGTCGTCGCCGTCACGGATGTCCGCCACGAAGGAGAAGTCCCGCGTGGTGGCCTCCTCCACCTCCAGGAAACCGACATAGCCCTCCTCGCCGTAGAAGCTGACATCGCAGTCCTGGGGCAACCCGCTGATGCTGCCCGACACCTCCATGTCGAAGGCGCCGTTGGCGTAGGTGTGCTGCTGGGTCACGAGGTCAAGGGTGGCGCCGTGCTCCGCCAGGGACCAGCCCGACCAGGTCACGGCCATGGCGTCCTCAGTGAAGGCGGCGACCGTGACGCTGCGGTCCGTGGGGAGGTCCTCGAACAGGTAGCTGCCGTCGGCGGCGCTGCGGGTGCTGGTCACGACGCCACCGTCGTCCACCCAGACCCAGGCGCCGTCCACGGGCTCCCTGGTGTAGCGGTCGAGCACGGTGCCGGAGAGGGTGGTGGGGACCTCCGCGGCCGTGTCGTCGTTGGGTGCGCAACCGAGCAGGGGGAGGGAGAGGCAGGACAGGGTGACCAGGGTGCGGGGGGTCATGGGGGCTCCACGGCGGGATTTCCCCAGTTCGGTGGGGTGGCCGCGACGTTTGTTGACATCACCGTTGGATGGTTCGGGCCGTCAACAGCTTGGCCGCAGCTCCACAAACCGCGCCAGCACGGCCTCAGGCACCTCGCGGGCCCCCGGGTGTGGCGGGGGTGCGTGCCATCCCAGATCCTCCACGGCGTCCAGCACCGCCAGGGCCCGCGTCACCTCCACCACGCCGCGGGTTGGGCCGAGGCCGGGGCGGGCGGCCAGCAGCACGGCTTCGGCGTGGAAGCCGGGCAGCCAGCGCGAACCGTACTGGGCGCGCAGGGCCTCGGCGGGGATACCGCACATCAGGCCACCAGCCAGAGGGGAGCGGTCAGCAGTCAGCGGTCAGCAATCAGCTACGAACGAGGTACGAAGTTCGATACCGAGAAGGCTACGACCGAAGCTGCCGAAACACAGTCTGGGTGCCGGCTGCGGCCATGACCCAGGTTTCGGCCAATCGGCGAGAATTCGGCCTTGAAGGCATGGTCATTTTCGGGGCGCGACCAAGCGCCCCGCCCCGCTCTGGG
>JBDRKM010000063.1:0-2398 GCA_043814015.1 Pseudomonadota bacterium | reverse complement strand
CCGCTCGCAGGCTCTCAGCGTCTCTGCGCCTCTGCGTGAGATCCTGCGAGGCCACGCCTCGCCTCGGCGATTCCCGCCAGCCACGGACATCTTGGCGGCTTGGCGTCTTTGCGCGAGATCCATCTGCCCCGAGCTGTTTCTGGTTAAGTGCCTCGTGGCTCATTCCAGCGGAGGCGGCATGCGCTCAGCGCAGGTGGTGGTGGTCGGAGGAGGGATCGCGGGCATCACGGCGGCGTTGCACCTGGCGGAGCGTGGCGTGGCGGTCACCCTGCTGGAGCGCAACGGGCAGTCCTATGGCGGGCGTGTCGCGTCGTACCCGGACCTCGATGTGGAGCACCTCGGGCAGGTCTGGCGCCTGCCCATGGAGCACGGCGTGCACGGGTGGTGGCGGCAGTACCGCAACTTCCTGGCGCTGATCGAGCGGCTCGGCCTGTCCGATCGCATGATCGACGCCTACGATCAGACCCTGGTCTTTCGCGACCAGCGCGACACCTACCGCACCAACGTCGGCCGCGAGACCCAGATCACGCCGGCCTGGGAGCCGTTCCACCACGTGCAGCTGCTCGCCCGCAAGAACATCCGGCGCCTCATCAAGCCGAGCGAGCTGCCCCGCTTCCTCACCCTGGGGGTCAAGCTGCTCGAGACCGTCATGTTCGACCCGGACCTGCCGGCCCACCGGGAGCGCTACGATCACCTGTCCGTCATCGACTACACCCAGGGGGTGCCCTTCTTCTACCAGGCTTTCCTCAAGAGCCTCTCACGCAGCGGCTTCTTCTCGGATCCGCAGTACGTCTCGCTGTGGGCCTTCATCGTGGCCCTGCGCCACTACGTGTTCCTGCGCCGCGAAGATCAGCGTTTCGCCTTCGTGCGTGGCTCGGTGGTGCCCAACCTGCTCGATCCCATGCTGGCGCGGATCCGCGCGGCGTGAGGGCGCACCCTCGCGGGGCTGCGGGTCGAGCGCGCGACGCGCAGTGCCGAGGGAGGCTGGGAGCTGGCCTGGACACGAGGAGAAGGGCCGCGCTGCCGCGAGCGAGGGTTCGCCGGCCGCGCGGGCACCCTGCGGGCGGAGCACCTCGTGCTGGCGGTGGACGTGGCGGGCGCGGCCGAGCTGGCGGAGGGCTCTGTGGATCTGGCCCCCATCCTCGGCGACCTCTCGGTGTTCAAGGGGCGGCCGGCGGTCAACGTGCGCTGCTTCTGGGATCGGGCTCCGGACCACACCTGGGGCGAGAGCGGCGTCTTCGCCGGGGCCACCACGGCCGACAACTATTTCTGGCTGCACCGCTTCCAGGACCGCTTCGCCGCCTGGCACCGAGCCACCTGCGGCGCCGTGAGCGAGTGCCACGTCTACGCGCCCGACTCCAAGCACGAGCTGTCGGACGAGGAGCTCATGCGGCGCTGTCGCGAGGACATGGAGAACGCCTTCCCCGAGCTCGCGGGCCACTGCATCCACACCGCCATCATCCGCAACCGCGCCACCCACATCAACTTCCCCGTGGGCTGCGCGGAGCGCTTCCCGACCGTGCGCACCGCGGCGCCGGACCTCTTCCTCTGTGGCGACTGGATCGACGGGGGCGAGGCGGTCCTCTACATGGAGCGCGCGTGCCAGACGGGCATCGCCGCGGCCAACGGTGTCCTGGGGTCCCTGGGGCTGTCACCCTGGCCGGTGCTCGGTTCGGTCGCGCCGCCCCCCTCCATCCGCCTCTTGCAGCGCGCCCTGCGAAAGGTGGATCGGCACTTCCCGGACGTGTGGCCTACGGGCTAGGCTGGGGGCCCAGGAGGCCACCCATGACCGACCCGCTGTTCGAGCCCCTCGGGCTCGGCTCCCTGCAGCTCGACAACCGCATCGTGCTGCCCGCCATGCACCTGGCCATGGGCCGCGCCTACCAGGTGACCGATCCCATCGTGGACTTCTACGCCCGGCGGGCGGAGGGGGGCGTGGGGCTCGCCATCGTGGGCTACGCCACGATCGATGCGCGCTCGGGCAACCCCTCGAGCATCGGGGCCCACGAGGATTCCCACGTGGAGGGGCTCGCCCGCCTGGCCGCGGCGATCCAGGCCGGCGGCGCCCGGGCGGCGGTGCAGCTGAACCACGCCGGGCGCTACAACTACTCCATCCTGCTGGGGGGCGAGCCCGCGGTGGCGCCTTCCGCGGTGTACTGCCGGCAGACCCGCGAGACCCCGCGAGCCCTCGAAGAGGGCGAGATCGGGGAGATCATCGCCGCCTTCGCGAGCGCCGCCCGGCGGGTGGCCGAGGCCGGCTACGACGCGGTCGAGCTGCTGGCCGGCACGGGCTACCTCATCAGCCAGTTCCTCTCACCCTTCACGAACCTGCGTGAGGACGCCTGGGGGGGCGACTTCCAGGGCCGGGCCCGCTTCGGCCTGGAGGTGGTGCGCGCCG
>JBDRKM010000062.1:0-3023 GCA_043814015.1 Pseudomonadota bacterium | reverse complement strand
GACGTCGTACTCGAAGCCCATGGGGAGCTCGTCGAGCAGCCAGTAGCCGTTGCGATCCGAGTAGGTGGTGCGGGTGTCGTAGATGTGGCCGTCGTCGGTGCGCAGGTAGGTGTAGATGAGCGCGTCGGCCAGCCAGGTGCGGCCCGAGGGATCACACACCCGGCCCTCGATGCTGGCGGGCTGGGGGGTGGCGGGAGGGTCGGACTTGATGTGGAAGGTGGTCTCCTGGCAGCCGGCCAGGGACAGGGCGAGGACGAGCAGGGCGGTGCGCATGGGGGGCCTCTCGGTGGCAGCTCGGGGACAGTCTGTACGTCTTAGTGCCCGAACGCAAGGAAAGCGATCTATCCGGGGCGCACGCCGTCGGGAGAATTTTCGGAGACGGCGCGTTCCAGGCGCCCGACCTGCCAGGCAAGGTAGATGTCCTCGGGGCTCAGACGCCAGGCCCGGCGCGACGCCTCCAGGGCCTCGGCGAGCTGCCCGCGGCGCCAGTAGACCACGGCCAGGGTGTCCAGGTAGTCGGAGCGCAGGGGCTCGGCCTGGGTGGCGGAGAGAGAGAGCTGCAGGGCGTGGTCCAGATCGGAGGCCCCCATGGCGGCGTACCAGGCCTCGCAGTTCGCGCGGTGGGGGCCTTGCTCCATGGCATCGCAGTCGCGGGCGCGGCCCGCCTCCATGAGCGCGTCGGCCTGGGCGCGATCCCCCAGGCGCACCATGGCCGCGGCGAGGAAGTCCATGGGGCGGTCGTCGCTGTGCAGGCGGCCCATGGCTGTGTCGAGGTCGGCACGCAGGGTGCTCTCCTCGGAGGGGCCCTGGATGAGGTCCTGGTAGAACCAGATGGCGAAGCCGCTGGAGGGGACGATCTCCAGCAGGCGCCGGGCGTAGGCCTGGGCTCCTTCGCGGTCGCCCTCGGCCAGGGACAGGCGGGCGCGGCGCAGCAGGTGGCCGTCGGGTGACTCCTCCAGGCGGTTGGCGGCGGCCAGGGCGCGGCGGGCGCGGCCGAACTCGCCCTGGGCCAGGGCGGCGTCGGCGAGGGCCACCTGGGCGAAGCCCTCCCCGGGCTCGGCGCTGGCGGCGGCCTCGGCGAGGGCCAGGGCGCGTTCGACCTCGCCGCGCTCCACCAGGCCGTTGACCACGGTGACCAGCTCGCCCTGCTCCACCAGGGTGGCGGGGGAGAGGGGCTCGATCCTGCGCCAGTAGGCGTCCAGATCTCCTCGGAAGGCGTCGAGGCGCGCCAGGAAGACGGCGGCCCCGGCGTCCTCCGGGTGGGCGCCCAGGTAGCCCTCCAGGGCCCGCGCGGCCTCATCCTCCCGATCCATCCAGGACAGCAGGCGGGCGCGGTACTTGCCCCGCTCCACATCGTCGTCGTGCCGGCGGACATCGTCGTCGAGCAGGATCTGGTGGGCGTCCAGCGTGCGGGCGGGGCCCGCGCTCTCCAGCATGGCGAAGCGCTGGTGGGGGAAGTCGAAGACGACCCGGTGACCGTCGAGCACATTGTGGCCTACGAGGCCGGGCATGCTGGAGGGGCCGATGCGCGCGCCGCCGTCCCAGTTGACCCACTGCGCCTCGACGTCCACCTCGGCGCTCAGCCCCCCCATGGCGATATGATCGATGGGGATGCGGCGGGTGCGGCGCATGAAATTGGTGGGGGGGAGGTCCTCGCCGGCGCCGATGCCCATCACCAGCTCCTCGCCGTCGGTGGCACGGGCAGCGAAAGCCTCGCCGGCGAAACCGGACAGGAGCAGGCCGTGGGCGCCGGTGTCCACGGCCAGGAGCGCCTGCTCCGTGATGGGGCCGGAGGTGAGCCGCACGGGGGCGTAGCAGTGCAGGCCGTCGAACAGCATGGGCACGCCGCCGGTGGGGGGCGAGACGGTGTCGGGATCGTCGAGCTCGAGGCGCGCGGCGGGGTAGTCCACGGTGAGCACGAAGCGGTGCCAGACGTCGTTGCCCAGGATGCCCTGGTACTCGGGGCCGCCTCCCAGGGTGGGGACGCCGGTGAGGCCCGTGGCGGCCTCGAGGTCCACCAGGGTGAGCTCACCGAGGCGGACGCGGGGGAGCGTGACGGCGCGCCAGGCGATGACGCCGCCCAGGCCCTCGATGGTGCCGTGGCCCTCGCTGGGGGTGAGGCCCAGGGCCTGGACCACCGCCTCGTTGACCACGGACACCGAGGCGCCGGTGTCCACCAGGAAGAGGACCGCGGCGTCCAGGCCGAGATCGGCCATAACGTAGAGCTTGTCGGCGCTGTCGCTCTCCCGCAGCAGGTCCAGCTCCACGTGGTGGGGCCCGCGGGTGTCGAGGGCCGGGCCGGCGGGCACGCGAGCCCTGTGAGCGGCGCAGCCGGCGGTGATGGCGAGGGCCAGGGGGAGCAGGCGCATGGAGACCTCGGGGAAGATCCGGGGGTGTGGACCCCTATCCCGTCCCGAAGGTTCCGATCGCCCGTCCCCGTCCCCGTCCCGGTCCCCGATCCCGTTCCCGTTCGGACGCCCGGCGCGATACGGGGGAGCGTGAGATCGACAGCGGCTCTCGGGATCGGCCCGGCGTGCGCTGCCGGGCGGAGCGACAGGATGGAGCTGAGCGAGCGCGAACGCGCTGACCTTGCGACCTTCTTCGCCAAGCGCTTTCCCAGCTTCGAGGAGCGCGCGGCCCTGTGCGAGGCGGTGGGCCTGGCGGCCAGGGTGCAGCTGGCGGGCGAGGCCCACGCCGTCTGGGCCGACATCGTGCGCGTGGCGGCCGAGGAGGCCCGGCTGCTGGCCCTCGCCGCGCGCGCCCAGCGGCGCGCGCCCGAGGATGAGAACCTGGCCGAGATGGTGCGGGTGCTGCGCGAAGGCCGCGGCCGTCGCGGGCCGTGGCTGTGGCTCGGCGCCGGGGGGCTGGGGGTCGTGGCCGCGGCGGGGCTGCTGCTCTGGGCGCCCTGGGCCGGCGCACCCAGCACCCTGGAGTCGGTGGCCGTCCCGGCGGCGAATGGCCCGGTGGCGCCCGCACCGGCCGCGCCTGTGCCGGTGGAGCCCGTGCCCGCGGTGCCCGCGCCG
>JBDRKM010000061.1:0-41879 GCA_043814015.1 Pseudomonadota bacterium | reverse complement strand
AGGAGCCCGCCGCCGAGGCCCCTGCCGAGGCCCCCGCCGAGGCGCCCGCCGCCGCCGAGGCTCCGGCCGAGCAGCCCGTGAAGCCCGTGATGCGCACCTCCGGGGGCGAGGACGAGGGTATCCAGATGAAGACCTCGACCGAGAAGCCGGCCGACGGCGCCACGAAGACCTCGAAGTCCTCGCAGTAGCGGCCGCAGGGTCAGCTCCCCCGGGGGTGCCTGTGCACCTCCGGGGGGTGGTCTGTCCTGGCCTACTCCTCGCCGCCCTCGTCGAACCCCGGTTCGCCCAGCCGCACCGGTGGTCCGCCGCGTCCGGCGAGGTGGAAGCGGGGATCCGGGGGAGGGCCCTCGTCCTGGAGGGTGCGCATGCGGAAGCGCGTGCTGGCGGGCCCGAGCACGCGCCAGGCCTGGCCCTTGCGGCGGAGGTCGATCCGGATGCGCAGGCGCGGCAGCCCGGCGACGCGCACCGTTGGATCGTCGTGGGTGGGGGCCAGCACGAAGGGGCGGGCCGACGGGCCGGGGGCGCCGAAGACCTCGTCCACGTGCGGGAGGGGCTCCCGGATGCGGCTGCCGGGGCGCAGCACGGCCCCGTGCTCCTCGCGGGCGTCCCGGGCCATGCCGCCGCGGCGGTGCATGGTGCACGCGGTGGTCTGCGGCAGGAAGGAGAGATCCTCCTCCTCCTCCTCGAACTCGTCGAGCCGCGCGAAGGGGCGCCGGAGGGAGAGCAGCGAGGGCCGGCGCGTGGGGACGAGCTTCATGGTGTTGTCCAGGGCACTGGGAGCGCAGGAGGGGCCCGAATCGTCGGCTGCGCCGACGAAGCCGTCAGGTATCAGCGGTCAGCTATCAGCTCTTTCGAGCGGCAGCCGGCATCACGCACTTCACCCGCGGGGTGAACAGGCCCGAGTCGGGTGACTCGCGGGGAAGGTGCTTGCTGAAACCTGATACCTGAAAGCTGATGGCTCTGTGTCCGACGATTCGGGGAGGGGCCGCCGGGCCCCCGCTTTCCTGATACCATGCTTCCGCAGGAGGTGTCCGTGCCAGCGTCCACGACCCAGGGCCTGCGCAGCCTGCGCGGCGTCCCCGACGACGAGCGCGAGATCCTCGAGCGGCTCGCCGAGCGCAAGGAGTACTACCCGGGCCAGGCCGTCTTCTGCGAGGGCGAGCCCGCGGATTTCGCCCTCCTGCTGCTGGAGGGGCGCCTGAGCGTGGCCGTGGAGACCGCCCGCGGCCGGCGGATCGTGGGGGATGTCTGGCCTGGAGAGGTGGTGGGGGAGACGGCCCTGCTGGGCCTGGGCAGCACCCGCAACGCCACGGTGCTGGCGCAGCTGCCGAGCGTGGGCCTCATCGTAGACGGAGCCCTGCTGGAGCAGGCCCGCGGCACCCGGGCCCGCGCCGTGGCCCAGAAGCAGCTGCTGCTCACCATGTCCCGCCGCATCCGGGCCACCAACGGCGCCATCAAGCGGGCCTGGCAGGAGCAGCGCGAGGCCGCGGCGCGCCCGGCCGTCGAGCCCGCGGACCCGACGAGCCTGCGCGAGCGACTGGCCCGCCTGCTGGGAGGCATGCTGTGAGCGAGAGCACCGCCATCGCGCACCTGATCCTGGAGCGCCACGCCCTGCACCCGGAGCTGGACGCCCTGCTCGGCGGCGTGCTCGACTCCTGCTTCCAGCACCGCTGCGAGCCGGGCGAGATCCTCTGCCGCGAGGGCGATCCCACCCGCGATCTCTTCTTCCTGCTCGACGGCGAGGTCGAGGTGCGCATGCGCGACCTCGCGGGCGAGGAGCGCCCCATCGCCACCCTGCTCGCGCCCACCATGTTCGGGCACATGGGCATGATCGACGGCGCCCCCCGCAGCGCCACCTGCATCGCGCACGGCCAGGCGCGCCTGGCGCTCATGGGGCGCGAGCTGTTCGGCAGCCTGCTGGACGATCCGGGCCCCGGCGGCGACATCTTCCGCCGCCTCCTGCTGGCCGCCATGAGCCAGCAGCTGGCCAAGGGCAACGAGGCGCTCAGGCGCTTCCTCGACCCGGCCATCGAGGCCCCGGAGGCCTTCGCCGCCGAGCGGCTGCGGCATGCGAGCGGGACGCTGGAGGGGTGGAGGTAGCTAGAAGATCTCCTCCCCGCTCCCGCTGCCCTGCTCCACCCGGTAGCGGTGGTCGGCTGCGAGCCCGGTGATGGTCTCGGTGTCGCCCCAGGGCCACCGCACGGTCAGGCTGTCCACGGTGGTGTTGTCGCCCAGGCCGAAGTGCACGATGCGGGTGGTCTGGTTGGTGCCCTGGCCGCCGGTGACGCGCAGGTCGCGGCGCTGGGTCACGCCGCCCGCCGTGAGGCGCACGGTGGCGCCGATGGCGTCGCGGTTGCCGCCGCTGCCGACGAGATCCAGCTCCAGCCAGTGGTTCTCCTGCCCCAGGCGGTTGAGGTGCAGGTGGACGTAGGGCGCGCCGGCGCGGTCGGCCTGGAGCAGGTCGAGGTCGCCGTCCTCGTCCACGTCGGCCCAGACCACGCTGACCGCGTCGTGTACGGCCACGTCGGCCTCGTAGGTGACGTCGGTGAAGGTGCCGTCGCCCTCGTTGCGGTACAGGCGGGAGTAGTGGCCGGTGTAGAGGGAGGCCACGGCCAGATCCAGGTCCATGTCGTTGTCGTAGTCGGCGAAGGTCGCGTTCACGTCGCCCTCGTCGTAGATGAAGCCGGCGGCGGCCTTGTGGTCCTCGAAGTGGTAGTCGGGGGCGCCGGTGTTCAGCTCGAACATGGAGGGGTCGGACCAGGGCATGGTGCGGGGGTGGGCCAGGTTGCAGATGTAGGCGTCCACGTCGCCGTCGTTGTCCACGTCCCCGAAGTCGCCGCCGTAGGTGTGGCCGCCCGGGTACTGGCTGTAGATGCCGGGCTCGTCGTCGTGATCCAGGCCCACCTCGGGGGCCACGTCCACGAAGGTGCCGTCCCCCTGGTTCTGCCAGAGCTGGTTGTCGTAGAGGTGGTAGTTGCCCACGAAGATGTCGGGGGCGCCGTCATCGTTGTAGTCGCACCACAGCACGCCGTAGCAGGACCAGGGGGTGGGCAGGGTGAGGCCGGCGGCCTCGCGCGCGTCGGTGAAGCTGCCGTCGCCGTTCCCCTCGAAGTAGCGGTCCTGGACGGACGGGTCATCGGGGTAGTGCACCAGCCAATTGCCCCAGTAGAGGTCGAGGAAGCCGTCGCCGTTGCCGTCGCCGAAGCCCGCGGCCGTGCTCTGGTCCAGGACGTCGAGGCCGGCGTCGGGCAACGTGCTGAAGCGGCCTGTGCCGTCGTTCAGCAGGATCAGCTTGCCGAAGTCCTCGTCCACGGACAGATCGCAGTCGTCGTCGCGGCTGTTCTTGAGCTCGGGGGCCTCGGGGTAGACGGTGTCGCAGCCGTCGTCGCAGTCGCCCTCCAGGATGGTCCAGCCGTCGCCGTCGGCGTCCGATTCGTCCAGACCGTCGTCGGTCACACCGTCACAGTCGTCGTCGCGGCCGTTGTCGGGCTCCTCGTCGTCGCCAGGGCTGACGCTGGTGTCGGTGTCGTCGCAGTCGCCCTCGGCCTTGGTCCAGCCGTCGCCGTCGTCGTCCTCGCCCACATACGGGCCGGCGAAGGCGTCCTGGTCACCGTCGGCGTCCAGGTCCGCGAAGATGGCGATGGAGGCGTAGGCGGCCTCGGCGGGGAAGGCGTCCTCCAGGGGCTCGGAGAAGCCTCCCGCGCCGTCCCCCGGGTAGATGACGGGGCCGGCGGCCACGGCCAGGACGTCCTCGTGGCCGTCGCCGTCGGCGTCGAGCACGCCGACCCGGGCGGAGGCGATCTCGGCAAAGGGGACGTCGGTGGCCTCGCCGAAGAGGCGCTCGTCCTCGTCCCAGCGGCAGAAGGTGCGGCCGGACAGCGCCATGCGGAAGTTGCCGTTGAGCCCGTAGGCGTTGACGTCACCGGGGAGGAAGATGAGCGCGCGGGAGTGCTCGCCGTCGGGGATGGACTCGGTGGTGGGGCCCGGGCCGTCCTCCAGCTGTTCCACGACGATGAGGTAGTGCTGGGTGGGCTCCAGGAAGACACCAGGATCGGCGATGGGCAGTTCGACCAGGGCGTCGGCCGCGGTGATGTCGGCGGTCTGCTCCAGGGGGGGCATGAGATCCGCGTCATCGCGATCCAGATCCGGGTAGGTCCGGCCGTAGGCGCGCACCAGGCGCACGCGGACGGGCCCGTCCTGGCCCGCCAGGCCGACGCGGACGCCGGTGACCTGGAAGGGGTGGGGCGGGATGACCTTCATGGTGAAGAGGGTGCCGGGATCGGCGGTGGTCCAGGAGCCGTTCCAGGAGCCGCCCAGCTCCTCGACCACGGCCTCTTCGGCGTCGGCTTCCCAGTCGGCGCCCTCGCAGAAGCGGTCGAAGGCCGCGCCGGGGCCGATGGGGCCGGCGGAGTCCTGGGTGTCCACGGGGGGCACGGAGTCGGGCTGGGAGTCGCCGGGCTCGGGGTGCTTGCAGGCGGCGAGGATGAGGAGCAGGGGCAGGGTGCGCATGGGGGACCTCCGGTGGAGCCCAGTGTACTCCCAACGGGAGGGGGGTGGCAGGAGGCTCGGCGAGGCTCGTGAGCGGTGAAGGATCCATGACATCCGGGGGATAGCCATGCCCCATGACCACCTCCATCCGACTCCGTGAGCCCGCCGCAGGGCTGAGCCACCTGGCCGGAGCCCTGCTGGGCGGCGCGGGGCTGGTGTTCCTGCTGAACACGGCCCTGGCCATGGGCAGCCCGCGCCACGTCGTGGGCTTCGCCCGGTTCGGCGGGACGATGGTGATCACCTACCTGACCAGCGCGCTGTACCACCTGCTGGATCTCACCCCGGCGGGGACCAGGCGGCTGCGCCGCTGCGATCACGCGGCCATCTACCTCTTCATCGCGGGCAGCTACACGCCGGTGTTCCTGCTGGCCCTCGAGGGCCCGCTGGGCACCGCCGCGCTGGTGGGGATCTGGACCCTGGCCCTGGCGGGCGTCGCCATGAAGCTGCTGTGGCTCGAGGCGCCGCGCTGGGCTGTGGTGGGCCCCTACCTGTTGATGGGTTGGTTCGCGGTGCTTTGCATCGTCCCACTGTGGCGGGCCCTGCCTGCCGCCGGGCTCGGCTGGATCCTGGCGGAGGGGGCGTTCTACTCCCTGGGGGCGGTGATCTACGCCATGAAGCGCCCCGATCCCCTCCCCGGGGTCTTCGGCTTCCACGAGATCTGGCACCTGTTCGTCATCGCTGGCAGCCTCTGCCACTTCGTCGCGGTGGCCGGCTACTTGATCTGACGCGGGCCGCCGCGGAGCGGTTGTCAGCTCCGCGTGCTTGCCGTATCTTCTGGGGGAATCGACGCCCTCCAGCTCAGGGATCGCGCCATGTCCAAGCAGCGGCGGGCCACGCACGACCAGCGCCAGCAGACACCGAACCAGGCCCTGGCCTCTGCGCCCGAAGACGACATGCAGTCTCTGTATGGCAATCAGTTCCTGGCTCAGGGGCTGGAAGGCGAGGCGGAGGGCGCCGGGGCCGAGCTCTTCGCCCGCCCGGCCACCGTGCCCGCCTCGGCCGGCTTCCGGCCGCCCAGCGCGCGCCCCGAGGGCGCCGGGGAGCCCGGCCTCCTGGACCAGGCGGGCGAGATGATCGAGGATGTCTGGGAGTGGATCTTCGGCGAGGGCGAGGCCGCGCAGGACAGCTCGGCGGGTCAGGGGGAGGCCGAGCAGGTCCCCGCGCCCACCGTCCCCGCGGACTGGTGGGCCACCTACGCCGCCGAGTCGGACTGGGCCCGCCGCCGGCGCATGGTCTATCAGGCCTGCGAAAAC
The DNA here is from genome assembly GCA_043814015.1 of Pseudomonadota bacterium. Classification (GTDB taxonomy): domain Bacteria; phylum Myxococcota_A; class UBA796; order UBA796; family JAFGLY01; genus JBDRKM01. The sequence goes on along the minus strand of JBDRKM010000061.1, from coordinate 36,078 downwards.
GGTTCTGTGAACGCCATCATCGCCATCCTTCCCCAAGACGTCCGCGGCCTGGACACCGCCACCTTCGAGGAGCAGCTCGACGAGGTGCTGGACTTCGTGCAGCAGCACGCCATGGTCCAGGCCTCCGGGCACGACATGGAGGAGATGGGCCAGATCCAGGGCGCGTACATGCACGAGCAGGCCCGTCAGGAGGCCGTCGAGCAGCACGGCGAGGGGGCCACCCCCGAGCAGATCGAGGACGCCCGCCAGGAGACGGTGGCCGAGCAGGACTACCTCTCGCCCACCGAGGACACCGAGTGGTCCAGGCTCCGGCCCGATCAGCAGGCGGCCCGAACCCAGCGCGGCGAGGCCGTCCTCCGCGCCCTCGTGGCCGAGGCCACCAGCCGCGCCCCCGAGCTGGGCCTGCGCGCCGATCAGCTCGTGCTGGACTACCAGCGCTGCGAGGAGCTGGGTGCGCTGGCCTACTCCCAGGGCGGCCAGTGTCACCTGAGCTGGCTCGCAGTGCAGGCCGCCGAGGCAGACCCGGCCTTCATGCTGAGCACCGTGGTGCACGAGCTGGCCGGTCACCCGGAGTTCGATCGCGGCCACAGCGTCTCGGGTTTCCTCTTCCAGCTCAGCACGCCCCACATCCCCGGCTACCAGGCGCCCGCGGAGGGATCTCCCGAGGCCGAAGCCGAGAACCGGCGCTTCTACTACTTCGAGAGCGAGATCGGATCGCTGCTGCGGGAGTACGGCTACTGGGTCCAGCAGAACGAGCAGGGCGTGGACAACCCCCAGGGCAGCCCGCTGCAGCTCCTGGACATCGTGCTGGAGCAGCTCCGGGGGCAGTGGGCTCCCGAGCTCGAGCGCCCCTGGTACCAGGGCCTCTCTGCCCGCTTCCAGGCGGATCCCCGCGTCACGGACGAGGCCCACCGCGTCTTCCTGGAGCGCCTCCAGGCGGTGCTGGGCATCAGCCTGTAGGAGCCCAGCATGATGCGGACCGCCCTGCTCACCGCCAGCCTCGTCGCCTGCGCCGACCAGCCCCCCGTCGTCGAACCCACCGCCCCCATGGAGGCCGAGACCGTGCAGACCAGAGACGTCGATCACTACATCGGCCTGCTCAACTGGCCCACCATCGATCCGAAGACCCAGGTCAACTACATGCACCGGGAGGGTCTGCGCTGGATCCTGCAGCACCCGGACGAGGCCCACCCCGTCCTGGTGTCGCGCCTGGGCACGCAGCGCACGGTTCCAAACCGCATCCCCGACGCGCTGGCGATGCTGGGCCGTGCGGAGGGTGTCCCGCCCCTGGAGCGCGCGCTGTGGGGCGACTCCGAGTCGCTCGCCGAGAGCGCGGGCTTCGCCCTCGGGCGCCACCCCCACGCGGATGCCTTCGCCGCGCTGATCCGGGCGATCCAATCCGGCACCAGCCACCAGGTGCTCTGGCCGGCCATCGAGGGCCTGCGGAGGCGGAAGGACCCAGCCGCCTGCCCCGCGCTCACGGGGCTGCTCCACCACGAAGACTCCAACATCCGCACCTACACGCTCCGCGCCTGCGCCGCGCTGGGCTGTCTCGAACGCGGCGAGATCGCGCCCTTCGTGGACGATCCCCACCCGGACGTGGCGGCCCTGGCGCGCGGTCTCCTCGAGGGCGAGCGAGGCTCGGCGCAGGGTGCCCCGGCTGCCCCCGGGGAGTAGCGCCGGCCCGGCTACCCCTGCTCGTACACCACCCCCGTGCCCCCCGGCGGGTAGCGGAAGGTGATGGCGCGGGCGGCGCAGACCTGGTCGCAGGCGCCGCACTCCAGGCAGCGCTCTTTGTGGTCGTGGGCGAGGGCCGCGCGGTCTCTGTCGAGGGACCAGAGGCGGGCGACACAGACCCGCACACAGGCCCCGCAGCCCGTGCAACGCTCCGGGTCGTGCGCGATGAAGTCCTGCTCGCCGGGGTTCCAGCGGTTGAGCGCGCGAAGATCGAGGTCCATGCTCACCTCGCCGCCCGGCGCAGGCGCAGGGCCAGGGAAGCCAGGCGCATCAGGCCGCGCCAGCTCGTGGCGGCCCGGATCTCGTCGCCCAGGGCCACCCCCAGCAGGGGGACCACGTCCCGCTCGAAGAAGGGCAGGGCCTGGGGCGCGTAGCCCTGCAGGTGGCGCGCGACCTGCTGGAGGCGGACCGCGTGGGGCTCGGACCAGTCGAAGATGCCGCCCAGCAGCTCGCTCACCATGGGGATGAACCAGCTCATGTTCTCTTCGGGGCTGAAGGGCAGGGCGCGCCACAGGCGGGCCAGCTCGGCGCCGGCCTGGAACTCGATCCCGGTGGAGGAGGCGCGCCAGCGGGTCTCGTAGCGGGCGAGGAAGGCCGCGGAGGGATCACCGGCACCGAGGGCCTCGGCGGCCACCTCCGCCGCGATGCGCCCGGTCTCCATGGCCTGGTAGACGCCTTCGGCCTCCAGCGGGCAGGGGAAGCCCCCGGCGTCGCCCACCAGCATGACGCCCTGCCCGTAGGTGCGGCCGGGATCGGTGAGCCAGGGGAGCAGGTGGACCTGCAGCTCCCGCGGGCGGGCGCCGAGCTGGCGGATCAGGCGCGAAAAGTCGGGCAGGCCCACCAGGTGGCGCAGGGGGGCGAGGGCGTCCTGCTCCCAGGCGTCCAGCCAGTTGCCGAGGCCGATGTGGAAGCCGTCGCGGAAGAAGACCTGGTAGGCGGCGGGGAAGTCCACGCCCCACCAGCAGGCCAGGGTCTCGTCGTCCAGCACGTCGTCGATGCGCGCGGGGTCGCAGGCGAAGTCGAGCTGGGGCACGAGCACCACCTCGTCCCGGCGCCAGCGCTCCCGGATGCCGGCCGTGCGGGCCACGGTGGAGAGCACGCCGTCGGCGCCGATGACCAGGGGGGCGCGCAGCACCTCGCCGTGCTCGTCCACCACGCCGGCCACGCGGCCGCCCTCGCGGTGCAGGTCGGTGATGAGGGTGGAGGTGCGCAGCTCGGCCCCCGCCGCGGTGGCCAGGCCTGCCAGCCAGGGATCGAAGTCGCTGCGGTAGACGTTCATGGTGATGAAGCGCTGGGCGGGCTCGTAGCCGACCGAGGCGGTGGGGCGGGTCATGAGGCGGGTGACGACCCGGCCGGAGGCGTCCACGAGGTGGTGGCGGATGGCCCTGCCCTCCCGGAGGGATGGGCAAACAACGCTGCCCTCGCGCATCGACGGGCAGACCGCGGGCGTGAGCTCCGCCATGAAGTCGAAGGCGCGCCACATGCGGGGGCCCAGGCCGCAGCCGGAGGCGTTCTTCTCGCCGGGGCGGCGGCCGCGTTCGAGGAGCAGCGTGCGCAGCCCGGCCTGGGCGGCGGTGCGGGCGGCCACGGCGCCGCCCGGACCTGCGCCGACGACGATGAGGTCCCAGTCGGGCATGGGTCAGGCGCCCGCGGCGCGCAGCTCGGCCTGCATGAGGGCGTCGAGCTCGGTTGCGACTCCGGGGTCCAGGGGAGGATCCACGTGGGCAGCCAGGCGGCGGGCCACCTCGTCCGCGGCGCGCTCGTGGGCCCAGGGGGCGCCGGCGGCCTCCCAGTCGCCGTAGCTGCCGCGGTCGGTGAGCGGCGCGGCGATCCCCAGCTCCTGGCGCCACCAGGCGCGGGTGTGGGGGTGACCCAGCAGGCTGCCCTTCGCGGTCAGCGAGGCGAACAGGTCGAGCAGATCCACGTCGCGCTGCAGGATGCCGGCGGCCAGGCGCTGGGCGCGCAGGCAGGCTTCGTGGTCCAGCAGGAGCTTCTCCAGGCTCTGGGTGAGGATGAAGTCGAGGATACCGGGGCCCGAGACCAGGTCGAAGCCCGCCAGGACCGCCAGCAAGGCGCCCATGCCGGACTCCATGCCGGCCTGGTAGTCGGGGGCCTTGGCGTCGGAGAGGGCGAGGTAGGTGTGGGTGGGCAGGCCGAGGTGGCGCCCGACCTGGCCGTAGGCCACGTCGATCATGGCGGTCTGGATGGAGCCGGTGACCGTGGTGCCGTGGCGCATGTCGAAGGCCGAGGGGCAGCCGCCGTAGACGATGGGCGCGCCGGGTGCGGCGAGCTGGTGCAGGGCTACGCCCGAGAGGCTCTCGGCGCAGTGCTGCACCACGGCCTCCCGCAGGGTGACGGGGGCGGTGGCCCCGGTCAGCGGCATGGAGATGAGCTGGGCCGGGAGCCCGGCACGGGCGCAGCGCAGCAGGCTGTCACAGGTGAGCGCGCTCCAGGTCAGCGGCGGGCTCGGGCAGCAGTCGAAGATGGCCAGGGGGCGCTCACGGAGGGCGGCGGCGCCTCCCCGCACGGCCTCCAGCATGGCCTGCATGGGGGCGAAGCCGTCCTCCACGAAGGTGCCGGTGACCACGGGCTTCTTCGCGTGGCGCAGGGCCAGGTAGAGGCGGTGGCGATCGGCCACCTGCCGTGGCACGTCGGCGGGCACCAGCGCGGTGGACTGGGCCTGGTAGCCGGGCAGATCGTCCACCAGGCGGGCGAGGGAGACCAGATCGGCGCTCCTGGCCGCGCGGCGGCGGCCGGTGGCCGGATCCCACAGGAAGAGGGCGGCGGAGCCCGGATCGAACTGGGTGCGACCGGCGCCGAAGGCCAGGGCCGGGGCGCCGTCGCGGTCGTAGACCTCGAAGCGGGCCGGGGCGCTGGCCAGGGCGTCGCGGACGAGCTGCTCGGGCAGGAGCAGGCGCGGGCCCTGGGCGCCGGCGCCGGCCTCCAGGAGCAGGGCGCGGCCCTCGGCGTGCTCCACCTGCACGCCGATGCGCTCCAGGACCAGGAGGGCATCGCCGACGATGGCTTCGACCTCGGTGGGGGAGAGGAGGGTGAGGAGGGGCATGGGGACTCCGAGGCGGCGGGGGATCTCGTAGCGCGGCGGGGGACGTCCGGGCGACATGGCGGGCCCCCCGGGTGCGCCTGTACGCGCCGAGATGAATCATCTCGGGCCGGAGTGGCGCGGCAGGGCCCCCCGGGTGCGCCTGTACGCGCCGAGATGAACCATCTCGGGCCGGAGTGGCGTGCCTGGGGGCCGCCGGGGGCGTCGCTCCTACACCTTTCGGTACCTGCACCTGGGCAGCCCGCAGGCCTGGCAGCCACCGAGGCCCGGGGCTGGGGGCGCGGCAGCGCCGAGCCATTGGGCGAAAGAGATGCTTTTTCGGGGGATCATCATGAGGCCGGGGGAGAGGCGCACGCCCAGGGCCTCGGCGTCGAGGGCGGCCAGCAGGGCGGGCTGCGCTGTGAGGGCCCAGGCACCGAAGCCGGGGCTCAGGCGGCAGCCCACCGTGCCGACGGACCCCTCGACGGGGGCGCCGGCGATGCGGGCGCCGAGCAGGTCGGCGGCTTCTTCGGCGGCGGCGCTGCCGCAGGCGTCCAGCAGCAGGGCGTCGCTGCCGTGGCCGGCGGCCTGCAGCGCTTCGGCGCGGGCCTCCAGGGCGGGGCCGAGGGTGATGAGGCCCAGCACCAGCCCCTTTGCCTCCGCTCTCTGCAGGCCGACATCAGCGGCGCGGTCGACGGGCCAGGCGCGCCAGGTGCCCCGGGCCCGGATCAGGGCGCGGGCCTCCGCCATGCTGGCATCAAGGCGCGCGGCCACCCTGGGCGGTGGCTCGCGGCCTTCGGGGTAGCCGAGGCAGCGCAGCACCTGCGCCCGCGGCAGGCCGGGGTGCAGGGCGACGAGGGGGGCGCTCAGGCCGGCTCCGCGGCGAGGGCCTGGCGCAAGGCGGCGATGAAGCTTGGGTTTGTGCCGCAGCATCCCCCCACCAGCTTGACACCGAGGCGGGCGGCCTCGGCCTGGTCGGCAGCGAAAGCGGCCGGTGGTTGGTCGTAGCGCAGGCCCTCCGGGGTGGGGCGGGGCTGGCCGGCGTTGGGCTGCATCACCAGGGGGATACCCACCGTACCCAGGGCCTCGCGCGCGAGGACGAGCATGTCGAGGCTGGTGATGCTGCAGTTGGCGCCCACCGCGGCGGCGCCGGCTTCAGCCAGGGCCTGCAGGCTCGCGACCAGCGGGTCGCCCATCATGGTGAAGAAGCCGCGGCGCTTGCGATCGAAGGTCAGGGAGACCAGCACGGGCAGCCCTGGCGCGGCGCTGCGCGCGGCGTCCAGGCACACCAGCGCCTCCCGGAGATCGCCCATGGTCTCCACGTGCAGGGCGTCGGCCCCGAAGGCGGCCAGCAGGGCGGCCTGCTCGGCGAAGGCGGCGCGCCAGGTGGACGGGTCGCCGCGGCCGACCGGCGGGCGGTAGTGCCCGCTGGGGCCGAGGTCGGCCAGCACCCAGCGCGGCCCGGCGGCCCGAGCCAGGGCCACCGCCTCCCGGTTGATGGGCGCGATCTGGTCGGCCAGGCCGAAGGGCTCCAGGCGCAGCCGGTTGGCGCCGAAGGAGCAGGCGTGGACGGCCTCGGCGCCGGCCTCCACGTAGGCCCGGTGCACCACGGCGAGGGCCTCGGGTCGCGCCAGCACCCAACGCTCCGGCGGCTGCCCCGCGGGCAGTCCCATGGCGATCAGCTCGGTGCCGAAGCCCCCATCCAGCAGCAGCGGGCGAGGCTCGGCGAGGCGGGCGAGGAAGGGGTGCATGGGTGTCTGTCACCCGCGGGCTGGGGGCGGGCAAGTCGCCGTGATCTCTCTCGGGGGGAGAAGCGGACAGGATCTGTCACGCGCAGAGGATAGAAGGGCTCCGCACCGGAGCTGCCCGGTGCGCCGTCGTCCCACAGGAGGTCTTTTTGGGCCGAAGGTCGATGAAGAGGCATACGGGTCCGTGCGCCGGAGCGGGCAACCGCGAGGCGCGGCTGCCGTCGTGCCGCCGCGGGGATGGGGCCTCCCCCCACGCCGCGTCCGGGATCCTGCGCGGAGGTCTGGCCCTGGCGCTCGGCGATCCGCCCGAGGTCGAGGCGCCCATCCTCCTCGCCGAGCCGTCCGCGGATACCGAGCCCGCCCCCGATCCACGTCAACAGCGCGAGCGGGCCTTGAGCGCGCTGCTGCAGATCGGGGCCCGCGGCCCCGTGGCGGAGTCTTGATCCGCCGGCACAGATCTTGAACGTCCCACGTACGAGATCGGAAGAAGCAGGCGAAGCCGCCCCGAGGGGCCAACAGAGGGAGGCCTTGGTCATCGTGTTGGCCGAAAGGCCCAGACGAGGGTCATGGCCGGCCCCGCCGTGGGGGCGGTGGTGGAAGGGCTGACGAGCTTCGCGCTCGAAGGCTGTACATCGGCACGCGGTTTCTGGTAGGGTCCAACCGGGAGGTTCGCCATGTCGATCCCCGCCGAGGTTCGCGAGGCTCTCTCCGACTGGGTCAACTCCTTCCGCGCCGCCGCTGAGCGCGACGGCTGGCGCTGGCTCACCGAGGAGGCCGGCTACGACGAGGAGCCTCCAGGGGAGATCGGCCCCGATCTGGTGGAACGCATGATCGAGGCGGTCACGATGATCGTCACCGTGCGCTTCATGGGGGCGGGTCCGGATCCGGCCCACGCCGCGGCCGCGCGGGCCTTCCTCGAGCGGCAGGCCTACGGGGTGCCGGCCGAGCAGCGCGGGGCGCGCTATCGCCTGCGGTTCCTCGGTTCCCCGTGCGAGGTCGAGCTCTACGTGGAGACCCTGGCCGAGGTGGACCTGGAGGACTTCGAGGCCATCCTCGGCTTCGGCGGCCTCGAGATCGCGGCCGTGGGGCGCGCGCTCCAGCCCGCCGAGGCTGAGGGCCTGCTGCGCGCCGTCTATGAGGATCTCACCTGGGACGGGGATCTCTGGGAGATCGACGCCGCGCTGGATCGGGGCGTGCTCACCCTCTGGCCTCGGCCGCGCACCCCCGCGGGGGAGGAGTAGCGCCGGTCCGGGAGGGGCGGCGGCCGGAATTCGGAGGGTGACGCGCCCGCGGCTGCGATCATGGCTTCTCGCGTGCCTCGCAGGACCTGTGGTATGACCATGGACCATGGAGCGGTTCCTCCTGCTCGCGCTCATGGAGATGGGGCTGCTCGTCGGCGGCGGCTGGGCCTGTCTCGTGGGGTTCCGGGTCTACCGCGGTGGGGGGCGCGTCCACCCCGAGGTCTGGGAGCGCTGGTACCGCAGCACGGGGCACTGGCTGCGCTGGTTCGGGCCCTGGTGCCTGCTCCTGGCGTTGGTGCTGCCGGTGGTCTTCGGCGTGGTGCCGGCGCCCCCGTGGGTGCCTGGCGCAGCGGCCCTGCTCCTGCTGGGGATGGCGCTCGTCTTCGGCGTGGCCACCTGGCGCTGGCAGCCCAAGGTGGGCTGGCCACGGGGGTTCGCGTCCTGGTGCTGCTTCCTGTGGCTGGAGCCGCTCTGCTGGTCGGGCGTCGCCATGGGGGTGCTCGACTTCCTCGGGTTCGAGGGCCCGCCTGTGGCCGAGCGCCGGATGTGGCTCTGGTACCTGGGCGGCCTGCTGTTCGCCCGGATCGTGCGGGTGTGGCTCCCGCGCTTCACGCATCGCGTGCGCACCGGGGGCCCCTGATCCTGGCGCGCAGCCCCGGCCTCGGGTAGCGACATTCCCCCTCTCACGGGCCCTCTGGCCGGTGTGCCACCATGCTCTCCGGGATCCCCGTCGTGCTGCAGACCGCGGCGCTGCTCGCCCTGTCCAACGTGTTCATGACCTTCGCCTGGTACGCCCACCTCAAGAACCTCGGCGGGCGCCCCTGGATCGTGGCGGCCCTCGCGTCCTGGGGTGTGGCCCTGTTCGAATACCTGCTGCAGGTGCCCGCCAACCGCATCGGCTACACCCAGCTCGACCTCGGGCAGCTCAAGATCCTGCAGGAGGTCATCGCGCTGACCGTGTTCGTGCCTTTCGCGGTCTTCTACATGGGCCAGCCTTTGCGCCTGGACTACCTGTGGGCCGCCCTGTGCATCGTCGGGGCGGTGTTCTTCATCTTCCGCGGCGCCTGACGGGATAGCCTCCCCGCCGGAGGTCCCCTTGCCCGCCTGGCTGATGCTGCTGGTGCCCGCCCTCGCCGGCGCCCCCACCGACCTGGAGCGCGCCTGGTACCTGGCCCAGTCCGGACGCGTCGAGGAGGCCCGCGGCCTGGTGGTGGCCCACCTCGAGCCCCACCCCGACGACATGGAAGCCCACCGGCTGTACGCCTGGTTGCTGGTCCGCGCGCTGCGGGACGCCGCCGGCGCCGAAGCCCTCTACCAGGCCTGGCACGCGCGGGAGCCCGAGGCGGTCGTGCCCCGCATCGCGCTCGCCAACGCCCTGCTGTTCAGCCACTCCGAAGCGGGCCCGTGGTGTGCCGAGGCTGAGAGTCTGCTGCAGATGCCCGACCTCGGCCGTGAGGCGCGCTACTGGAGCGCGCGCGCGCGGCTGGAGATCCGCGCCGTCTGCCCTGGGGAGCGTGGACCCCTTCGGGAGGATCTGATCCAGCAGGGCGAGCGCTTCCCCCTGGCGCGACCCTACGCCCTGCGCCTCAGGGTCGAGGAGGGGGCGGTGGACGAGGCGCTGGCCGCGGACCTCGCCGACCTCTACCGGCGGCGGCCCTGGGACCTGGCCTACCCCGGCGACCTGTGGCGCGATGCCCGGGGGCCGGCCCTGGAGACGGCCCGGGCGGCGGCCCTGGAGGCGGCGGGGCAGGCGGCGACCAGCGACGAGCCCATGGAGGTGGAGGCCGCCCTGCGCATCTTCAGCCGAGCGGGCGACGAGGAGGCCCGCACCGTGGCCGAGGAGCGCCTGCGCGCGCTCGATCCCGGTCGTCACCCTGGGCGGTTCACCACCGTCGGGCGCGCGTCGTGGGTCGAGCGGGAGGGGGCCGAGCCCGATCCGCTGCTCGCGGAGATCTCCGGTGCCTGCGCGGGTGTGACCCCTGAGGAGGCCCTGGCCGCGGCCGCGGGCTACGACGCGCGGGTCCCCGCCGAAGGCCCCGTCCGCGCCGCCTTCGAGCGCTCGCTGGCCAGGCTGCACACCGCGGCCGGCCAGCCCGAAGCCGCCCTGGAGGCCTCCCGGCGCGCCTGGCTGGCCGACCCCGGCGACCCCTCCGGAGCCAACGCCTTCGCGTGGGAGGCGGCCTGCCAGGGCCAGCACCTGGAGGAAGCCCTGGCCGCCATCGCCGGTGCCGAGGCTGCCCTGCCCGCCTACGATCCCCGCGGTTCCGATCCCTGGTCGGGCTATGACGGCTGGCTGGCGGACACCCGCGCCCAGGCCTCAGCCATCCTGGACACCCACGGCTGGGTGCTCCACGGCCTCGGCCGGTACGCCGAAGCCGCCGGGAAGCTGCAGATCGCGGTCGCGCTGGCTCGGGACGACGCGGCGGTCCAGCACCTGCACCTCGGCCTCTGCTACGACCGGATGGGGGAGGCCGACGCGGCCGTGCGCGAGCTCGGGCGCGGGCTGGCCGTCCTGGCCGGTGAGGAGCGCCAGCTCGAGCTCGAGGCGCGCGCCCGCCTGGCCGCGCTCTATCCGGGGCGCGCGTGGGCCCCCCGCGGCATGGACGACTGGATCGCGCTGCAGGCGCCGGTCGCCGAGGCAGAGGCCGCGGCCGACCCACAGGCCAGCGAGCGCATCGGCGAGCGCTTCGAGGATCTGGCCCTCACCGTGGATGGCGTGGAGCACAGGCTCTCGGAGTACGCCGGGGTGCGCGTGGTGGACCTCTGGGCCACCTGGTGCGGCCCGTGCAAGCGCGCCATGCCAGGCCTCGAACAGCTCGCCCGGGAGTGGGCCGATCGCGGTGTGACCGTGATCTCCGTGTCAGTGGACGAGGCCCCAGAGGACACGGCGGGCTTCCTGGCGCGGCGGCCCGCGGCCCCGGTGGTGCGCGCCTGGGGAGGGCCGCGCGCCATGCGCATCGCGCAGGTGCGCGGCATCCCGAGCCTGTTCGTCCTCGACGGGGAGGGCAGGATCCTCCACTACCAGCGCGGCGTCGCCGCCTCGGTCGCCGCCAGCCGGCTGCAGGACAGGTCCCTGGCCGCGGTATTGGAGGAGGCGCTCAGGGCGGAGGAGTGAGCCGGGTCGCGGTGGTGGCGCGATCAGGACGGCGCCCCCGCGTCGCGCCACTTCTCCCATCGCCGCGCCTCCCGGGCGCGGTGGGCCTCGAACTTCGGCAGCTCGGGGATGGCGACGTCCAGCGGGGCGCCCGTGGTGGGGTGGGCGAGGCAGATCTGCTGGGCCTGGAGGAACAACCCCTGGCCGCGCAGCACCGAGCCCTCGATCCCGTACCGGTCGTCGCCGAGCACCGGGTGGCCGAGGTGCAGGGTGTGGCGCCGGAGCTGGTGGGTGCGGCCGGTGACGGGCCAGAGATCGGCGGTGGTGAGCCACTCCGTCCGCAGGCTGTGGGTGTGCGCCACGGCCCGCCAGCGGGAGAGGCAGGGGCGGTCGTCGAGCGGCAGGTCCACCTGGCCTTCCCCCTCCAGGCGTCCCACCAGCAAGGCGCGGTAGCGCTTGTGGACCTCGCGCTCCTGCAGCGCGCGGCCCAGGGCGGCGCGGGCCGTGGCGGTCTTGGCGATGATCACGAGCCCGCTGGTGCGGAAGTCGAGGCGGTGCACGGGGCGTGGCCAGGACAGGGCGTCGGGTGCGGCGCTCGGCGCGAGGTGCCCTCGCAGGGCGTGCTCCAGGGTGCGGTGCTGGTTGCCGGAGACGGCGATGCCCGCGGGCTTGACCACCAGCGCGAGCTGGTCGTCCTCCCAGGCCACCTCCAGCGCCATCTCCCAGGTTGGCGGCGGCGGCCGGGCCGGGCCCACGAAGGTGATGCGCTCGCCCGGACGCACGCGATGGTCGGGCCGACAGGGCGCGCCGTCCACCATCAGCTCCCCTCTCTTGGCGGCCTTGTAGGCGTGGGTCACGGTGGCCAGGCCCGCGAACACCGTGAGCGCGTAGCGGTCCAGGCGCTCGGGGGCGGTGCCCTCGGGGACGACGTGCTCGTTCACGGGCGCGACCGGGGCGGATGCCCCGGCCAGGGTGCCTCCGCGCCGGGGCGGGCCGCGCGGGAGGTGGCCAGGCTGCCCGACCAGCTCACGTCGAAGGAGGCCTCCAACGGCGTGAGCGAGGGCAGGCAGAGGCCCCAGGAGAGCTGGGCGTACCCGGGATCGTCGGGGAAGAGGTAGACGATGCCGAAGCAGGCCTCGCAGGCGCCCACCAGCAGGCTGTGGACCTCCAGCCACGGGCCCCCAGGGCAGTCGCCGCAGTCCACCGAGGAGAAGGGGTGCAGGGCCCAGGGGGTGCCGTCCACCGTGATCCCGCCCTCGGCGCCCGCGAGCCACAGATCGTCGCCCTGGATGGACAGGCCGCTCTCCCACGGGGCCGGGGCGGCCCGGAGCGCGGGGACCACCACCTCCACCGGGGTCTCGCCTTCTTGCCAGGTGGCCTCGCCGCTGGTGCTCTCCCAGTCCAGGAGGTGGGTGTAGCTCTCGGTGTAGGCGTAGGGGATGTCGTCGCCCTGGGCGTAGAGGTAGGTGACCCCGAGGTCACCGCCGTCCTCGGCCACGGTGAGCAGGTCGAAGAGGTGGTAGCCGGCGGCCTGCCAGTCGTGATCGGCGTAGAGCAGCCCGCGGTGGGCGACGCCGGCCAGGGTGAGGCTGGCCGCGCCGGCGGACACCTCGAAGGCCTGGAGGCGACCCTCGCCAACGCCCTGGTCGCTGAGCAGCCCGTCGGCGAAGAAGCGCCCCTCGGCGGCCGGAGCCACCAGCCCGGCGTCACCGCAGGCGCCGGTGTCGGGAGCGACGTCCGCGTCCTTCGGGGTGCAGGCCAGCAGGAGGAGGATGGGGAGCATGGGGCGGGTGTATCAAGAATCAGCCGCGGGCTCTCGTACCCGTACCCGTTCCCGCGTCTGGAATCGGGGCTCGGAGGCGGACCTCCGCCCTGTCCTCACCCGGCGGGGGGCTCGGTGAGGGTGGCGACAGCGACGCGGTGGCGGCCGAGGCCCCCGCAGGCGGGGCAGCCCGTGCCGAGGCAGGCCGGGCAGGGGCGCACCTCGAGCCGCTGGTGCAGGACCCCGAGCAGGGAGGTCTGCAGCACGCGGGGCTGCACCCCGAGGTCCAGCAGGCGCCGGGTGGCCTCTGTGCCCGAGCCGGCGTGCAGCCCGGCCAGCACCAGCCGCCCGGTGTGGGCGGCCTCCAGCGCCAGGGCCGCCTCGCGCGCGGTGCGGAGCTCGCCCACGGCCAGCACGTCCACGTCCTGGCGCAGGGCCCCCACCAGGGCCGCCTCACCGGTGAGACCGCGCTCCGGGCACAGCTCCACCTGGTCCACCGGGATCCCGGCCATGCGCAGGCGCTGCTCTACAGGGTCCTCGATGCTCAGGTGGGCTTCGGAGCGCCGCGCGGCCAGGTGGGCCAGGGTCGCGTAGAGGGTGGTGGTCTTGCCGGCGCCCGAGGGGCCCGCCACGAGCACCAGGCCGGTGGGGGCGGCCAGCAGGGCCTCGAAGCGCGCCAGCACGGCCGGATCGAGGCCCAGCTCCTGCAGCGCCAGCAGCCGCCCGAACAGGCGCACGGCCGCGCGCTCCCCCAGCGCGGTGGGCAGGAAGGCTGCGCGGGCGTCGGCCGTGATGCCCTCCCGTGGGATGCGCCCCTCCTGCACCAGATCCGAGCGGTAGGGCATGCAGCCCGCCAGGTGCTTGAGGGCGGCGATGAGCCGCGCGCCCCGCGCGGGGGGCAGCGTCAGGAAGGGACCGAGGGCGCCCACCCGCCTGAGCTGGCAGGCGAAGCCGCCCGCCTCGGCGGCGAGGTGTACATCGCTGGCCCCCGCGGCGCTGGCCATGGCCAGCAGTACCCGGGCCGCGCGCACCGGCGACCAGGGGCCCTGCAGGTAGGCCGCGAAGGCGGTCGCGTCTGCGCCGGGATCGCCGGTGGCGGCGGGGACGGCCAGGGCCTGGGCGACGCCGATGGCCTGGGCGACGGAGACGGCGCGGCGTTGGCCCGAGGCGAGGGTGACGGCGCCACCATCGAGGGCCACGATCTCGTCGTAGGGGACCAACTCCCGGACCAGCCAGCGGGTGCGGAGCGCGACGCCTTCTTCGAAGGGCATGTCGGGACCTCAGCCGCCCAGGGCGCCGGTGTAGAGGGAGAAGAAGGCGGCGCCCACCAGGAGCAGGGCGCTGCCGGCCAGCGCCAGGGCGGCGACCTGCAGGCGCACGGTCTGGGCGGGGACCTCCCGCGCCAGGGCCGCCGCGCGCTGCTCCACCAGGGCCGCCAGGGTGGCGGGCAGGATACCGCCGCGGGCGGCCCCCACCAGCAGAGAGGCCTCGAAGGGGTCGAGCAGGGCCTCGGGATCGGTGAATTCGCGGCCCGCCTCCAGCGCGCGGGCCAGCGCCTCCGCCCGGCGCCGCGCGGGGGGGCGGCACCAGCAGGCCGCGCCACGCACCGCCGCGGGCAGGGACGCGCCGGCCTCCTGCAGCGCCGCCAGGCTGGCGAGGAATGCGTAGCCCTCGATGCGGCGCCAGCCCTCGCCGGCCCAGGGCAGGTCCACCCGCCCCAGGACCAGCCCCGAGAGCAGCAGCAGGAGCAGGAGCGCACCACCGCCGGCCGCCACCAGGGGCGTGGCGCCGGACCCGCCTACGCCCAGCGGCAGGTGGGCCAGGGCCGGGGCCAGGGCGCCCACCACCACGGCTCCGCTGAGCGCGATGGTGACCACCAGCAGCAGCGGGTAGGCGGCCGCGGCGCGGAGCGTGCGGGTGTACGCGACGGCGGTGGCGGCCACAGGGAGCAGGGCCGTGACGGCCTCGGGTACCCGTCCGATCCGGGCGGTGGCCACGGCCTGGGCCAGGCGGGGATCGAGCCCCACCCGCGCCGCCGCCGGCGCCAGGGCCTCACCCGCGTCCAGGGCCCGCGCGAAGGCCTCGGCCTGCTCGGAGGCCAGGCCCAGGGGGTGGGCGTTGGCATGCAGCCGCCTGAGGCTGGCGCCCAGCAGGCGCGAGGTGCCGCTCACAGCTGCACCGTCAGGGCGGGCAGGGTGAGGTAGACGCCCATGATCATCAGCAGGGCGCCCACGGTGAGCAGGCCGTAGCCGGCGACCCGCAGCACCGTCAGCGCGCGCTCCAGGGCGAGGGTCGCGCCGCCCTCGGCCTGCGCGATCACCATGTCCAGCTCGCCGGGGGTGGCGCCCTGGCCGCGCAGCGCGGTGCAGGCGGCGGCGAAGGCGCCGCGGTGGGCCTCGGGCGCGGCGCTGTCGTGCAGGGATGCCAGCAGGGCGGCCTCGCGGGCCCGCCGCAGGTGGCGAACCCAGCCCCAGGCGCCCCGGCCCGTGGCGGCGCCGCGCACCGCGGTGAGGGCCAGGACCGCCAGGACCGCCAGCAGCGCGAGGTCGCCGAGCGCCACCGCGCCCAGGAGATCCAGCGCGGGAGAGATGGCCGTGGAGCCCACCTCGGCCGCCAAGGCTTCGAAGGTGGGGAGGACCTTCGTCTGCAACAGCAGCAGGATCTCGAGCTGGACCAGGGCCACCATGGCGAGGTAGCCGAGCTGGTGCAGCAGCGGGACGAGGAAGGGGAGGGGCTGGGGCAGGGCGTCGAGCCGGCGCTGGGCCGGGCGCAGCGCCGCGGGCCAGCGCGCGGCGAGCCCGATGAGGTCTGCGGGCAGCCCGGCGATGGCGAGGGCCGCGCCGAGGTCCCCCGCCTCGGCCGCGCGGGCCGCGCGGGCCGCGCCTTCCCCGGGCAGCGCGCGCAACAGAGGACCCGCGGGCTGGCCCTCCGCCAGGGTGTGGCCGAGCAGCAGCCCCATGAGGCGGTGGCGCTTCACCACGACCAGTCCTGGGCCACGCTGCGGAAGATCGGCCCCACCAGCATGAAGCCGGCGATGGCGAGGGCGGGCAGCAGCAGGGCGACGCCAGCGAGCGGCCCGATGAACCTGAGCAAGGCCTGGGCCTGGCGGCTCTGCGCCAACAGCTCGCCGGCCAGCTCCCCGGCGGCGGTGGCGGCGTCGGCCTGGGCCCGCCGGACCGTGAGGTAGTGCAGCTCGTTGGGGTCGAGGCCGGGCGGGGGCTCACCGACACCCTGGGCGGCGGCCGCGCACAGGGCCTGCGCCCGCAGCGCCGCCCGGCGTCCGGGCGCCAGCCGCGGGGCCTGGCCCACCACGACGAAGGCGATCAGGGCCACCGGCAGGGCTCCCCAGCGCAGCACGGGGTACACCCAGGCGTGGTGCGACGGGCCCCGCCAGCCCAGGTTCAGGGCGTCCGCGAGGTCGATGGCGGCGATGCCTGCCACCAGCAGGGCGAGACCGAGGGCCGCGGCCGCGGCCAGGCCCAGGTAGAACCGGGTGGCGGAGACAGCGGCCCGGACCTGGTGCTCGGCCTCGATGGCCTGGGCGGCGAGGTCCAGGCGCAGGGGATCGGCAGCGCCCGCGGCCAGCAGGGCCTCCAACGAGCCCGGCCCCCCGCCGGGCGCCGCGCCCGCTTCGAGCGTGCGCTGGGCGCGCAGCACCTCGGCGCGCAGCTCCCCCACGGGCAGGCAGGCCGCCGCCTGCCCCAGCGCCTGGTCGTGGGGCAGCCCGCGCCGCCTGAGCGCCGCCACCTGGCGCAGCAGCAGGCTCCGCTGCTCCTCGGGCCTCATTCCAGCTCGTCCTCGACGAAGATCTGCATGTCCCGGCCGTGCAGGCTGAAGCGCGAGGTGCTGCCGTCCCGATCGAGGTCGCCCTCGGCCGTGGCCACGAAGGAGTCGCCGTCCAGCGCCACCGCGTAGCGGTAGCGCACCTCGCCCACCAGCTGGAACCCGAGCGCCCGCCAGCAGGGGGCCTCGGCGGGGAAGGCCCCCGTGGGTCGCGGCACCTCGCCGCCAGGATCGCAGGCCAGGAAGGTGCCACGATCGCGGTAGTGGCGCAGCTCGGCATGGGCGATGGCCCTGAGCACGGTCCGGGCCTCGTCCGCCTGTGCCCGGTACACCAGCACCTCGTACACGGGGATGGACGCCGCGCAGATGAACGCGATGATGGCGATGACGCAGCTCAGCTCGAGGATGGTGAAGCCCCTGCGCATGAGCGGCACCTCCGGGGTCGGCGGCCTGCGCGGGGGAGCATACCATGGGGCGCCATCGGCTGGCGGTCCGGCCCGAGGACCCGAATCGGCGGATGGTTCGGGGGCTGCGGGCCACGGCGCTTGACAATTCCGGACGCGGGAACGGGTACGGGTACGGGTACGAGAGCCTGCGGCTGTTTCTTGATAGCGCAGGGGCACCCACCCCCCGGAGCCCACCGCATGTCCGTTCCCGCCGATCCCACCATCTGGCGCCTGCAGGAGCGGGTCAAGGAGCTGACCGCGCTGCACGGGACCGCGCGCATCCTGCAGGAGGACGCGCTCGATCCCAGGGAGGTGCTCCGACGCGTCCTGGCGCTCCTGCCCCCGGCCTGGCAGTACCCGGAGATCACGGAGGCCCGCCTCGCGTTCGGCGAGCTGGTCGTCGCCACGCCGTGCTGGTCCGAGACGCCCTGGACCCAGCGCGCGACCTACAGGACCACCGAGGGCGAGGAGGGCGAGGTCGCTGTGGCCTACACCGAGGCGCGCCCGCCCATGGCCGAGGGCGTGTTCCTCGCCGAGGAGCGCGCGCTCATCGACTCCCTCGCCCAGATGCTGCGGCGCTGGTTCCAGCAGCGGGCCGCGGATCGCGCTCTGGAGGCGGTGCACCGCGACCTGGAACGGCGGGTGGCGGATCGCACGGAGGATCTGTCCCGTGCCAACGCCTCGCTACAGCGCGAGGTGGATGAACACCGTGCGGCACGGGCCGCCTTGGAGCAGAGCCAGTGGCAGCTCCGACAGATGGCCAACGCCCTGTGCCTGGCGGGCGAGCGGGAGCGGCGTGGCATCGCCCAGGCCCTGCACGACCACGTGGGCCAGTCCCTGGCCTTCGCACGCATGCGCCTGGCGGACATCCAGGGCAACGCCGTCTTCTGTGGGTTCGAGGACGAGCTTGCCCAGGTGGCGCGCCTGTTGGACGGCTGCCTGCGCTACACCCGCGATCTCACCGGTGAGCTCTCGCCCCCACGCCTCTACACCCTGGGCCTGGACGCTGCCCTGGCCTGGTTGGCCGAGAACTGGCGTACCCACCACAGGCAGGAGGTGACCTACCGGGGATGCGACAGCCTGCGAGACCTGCCCGAGCAAGACCGGGTCCTGCTCTACGTCGCTGCGCGGGAGCTGTTGGCCAACGCGGTGCGCCACGCCGGGCCCTGCCAGGTGGCGATGTCCCTGGAGCAGCCCCCGGGCCGCGCAGCCCTCGTGGTGCGCGACGACGGCCGGGGCTTCGATGAAGGCGCTGTGTCGCCAGGCAGCTTCGGGCTCTTCAGCTTGCGCGAGCGTCTGCGCACCCGTGAGGGCACCTTGCAGCTGCGCTCGGCGCCCGGAGCGGGTACCGAGGTGCGGGTCGAGATCCCCTTCGCCGCAAAGGACCCCCGATGAAGATCCTGCTGGTGGACGATCACCGCCTGTTCCGCGATGGTCTGCGGCCCCTGCTCGCCCGCCAGGCCGACATGGTGGTGGTGGGCGAGGCCGGCGACGGGCGCGAGGCCCTGGCCCTGGTGGGCGAGCTGGCACCCGACGTCGTGCTGATGGATGTGACCATGCCCGGCATGGACGGCCTGCAGGCCACCCGCGCCATCCTGGCGGCCCACCCCACCGTCCGGATCGTGATCCTCACGATGCATGCAGATCGCGCCTTCGTGGCCGAGGCCCTCAAGGCGGGCGCGGCGGGCTACCTGCTCAAGGAGGCGCCCTTCTCCGACCTGGTGCAGGCGCTCCGGGCCGTGCGCGCCGGGCGCATCCAGCTCTCCCCGGCCGTCGCCGAGCTGGTGGTGCAGGACTACGTGCTGCTGGCCCGTGGGGAGCTGCCCGCCGGAAGCCCCCTGTCCGACCGCGAGCGCGAGGTGCTCCAGCTCGTCGCTGGGGGGCTGTCCACCAAAGAGATCGCCTTTCAGCTCGGCGTGAGCGTCAAGACCGTGGAGACCCACCGCAAGCAGATCATGGACAAGCTCGATCTGCACTCCGTCGCGGATTTGACCAAGTACGCCATCCGGGAAGGCCTGACCTCGCTGTCGTGATCCCTTGCCGGGGGCTCGGGTTTTTCGAAGCGCGCGGTTCGCATCGCCCCGATGGTGCCCGGGGGGGGCGGCTCTATAGGCTCCTTCCGCCTGCCTCCGGAGGATCCTGTGATGCAATTCGACAGCGGACATACCGGCTTCATGCTGGTCGCCACCAGCCTGGTCATGCTGATGACCCCGGGCCTCGCGTTCTTCTACGGCGGCCTCGTCGGCCGCAAGAACGTCCTGGCCATCATGATCCAGAGCTTCGTCTCCATGGGCGTGACCACGGTCCTATGGTTCCTGGTCGGCTACTCCCTGTGCTTCTCCGGGGGCGAGGGCGGCGTCATCGGCAACCTGGACCACGCCTTGCTGCGCGGCATCGACCCCGGCACGGCGTTTGGTGACGGCAGCATCCCCATGTACGTGTTCATCGCCTACCAGATGATGTTCGCCATCATCACCCCGGCGCTGATCACCGGCGCGTTCTCCAACCGCGTCCGCTTCCCCGCCTACCTGATCTTCCTGGTGGCCTGGCTCTGCCTGGTCTACTTCCCCTTCGTCCACATGATCTGGGGCGGCGGGCTCTTCCAGAAGTGGGGCGTGCTCGACTTCGCGGGCGGCATCCCGGTCCACAACGTGGCGGGCATGGCGGCCCTGGCCTCCGTGCTCTTCGTGGGGCGCCGCCGGGTGGCGGACAGCGTGCCCCACAGCATCCCGCTGGTGGCGCTGGGCACCGGCCTGCTGTGGTTCGGCTGGTACGGGTTCAACGCCGGCTCTGAGCTGAAGGTCGACTCCATCACCGCCCTGGCCTTCATCAACACGGACATCGCCGCCTCCTTCGCTGCCATCTCCTGGCTCACGGTCGCATGGATCCTGGAGCGCAAGCCCAAGTTCATCGGCCTGCTCACCGGCGCTGTGGCCGGTCTGGCCACCATCACCCCCGCGGCCGGCTTCGTCTCCACCCCCGTGGCGGCGCTCATCGGCGTCCTGGCCGGGATCATCTGCTACTTCGCGGTCACCCTGAAGAACCGCCTCAAGTGGGACGACGCCCTGGACGTGTGGGGTGTGCACGGGGTGGGCGGCGCCATCGGCATCGTGTTTCTCGGCATCTTCGCCACCACCGCGGTCAACCCGGCCGGGGCCCAGGGCCTGCTGGCCGGCGGCGGCGCCTTCTTCGGCAAGCAGCTCGCGGCCATCGCCATCTCCTCGGTCTACGCCTTCGGCTTCACCTGGGGTATGCTCTGGCTGATCGACAAGATCACGCCCGTCAAGACCACCGAGGACGACGAGCGCGCGGGCCTGGACCAGGCCCTGCACGGCGAGCACGCCTACGAGGACGCGATCTGATGCTGTCCGGCACGTTCTTGGCTCTCCTCGCCCTCCCCGGCGCCCGCGCCGAGGAGCGCGACCCCATCGGACTGTCGCTCGACCTGGGCGTAGCCAGCGCCTACGTCTGGCGCGGGCTCAACGTCTTCGCCGACAGCGGCCAGCGCGATCCCAACCTGCTCCTGGCGCCCAGCGTGGCCTGGTCCATCGGAGAGAGTGGCGTCAGCCTTGGCTACTGGGGTGCCTACCAGCTCACCGGCCCCAACCGGGCCGCCCTGGTGGACGCGGGCCTGGGCGCCGAGCAGGACCTGTGGGTCGGCTACGACCGAGCCCTGAGTGGCAAGCTCGCCGCCTCCTTCCTGCTCACGGGGTACCTCTACCCGCTGGCGGACGAGGCGGCGGCGGGCACGGCCTTCCCCACCTACCTGGAGCCCGCCGCGGGCCTGGGTTGGGTGGGCCCGGTCACCG
Organism: Pseudomonadota bacterium; assembly: GCA_043814015.1. Classification (GTDB taxonomy): domain Bacteria; phylum Myxococcota_A; class UBA796; order UBA796; family JAFGLY01; genus JBDRKM01. The sequence continues at coordinate 15,418 of JBDRKM010000061.1, read as the reverse complement.
CCTCAGTGAGCGTCGGCTACTTCCACGGGCTGCAGCCGACCCTGGCCGGCAGCCGCAACGTCTACCTGCACCCGGCCCTCTCCTGGGGCCACGCTCTGGGCGAAGAGGTGGGCCTCACCGTGGACGCCGGCTTCGGCTACAAGCTGTTCACCCAGGCGGAGGTCACGACCAACACCCTGGATGTATCCCTGGCCCTGGGGCTGCCCCTCACCTTCGGGGCCGTCCACGTGAACCCGGCGCTGAATTTGGCCTGGACCAACCTCGGCGGCGCGTTCGCCGATGGGCTGGTGCCCTGGGGTGGCCTGAACGTCGGCGCGGAGATCTGATCCCCGATCGCGAAAACTCGCCGACAAACCTCGTCACGCTCAGCCGGCGTCGGCATGCCCGGGTTGGGGTGGGAGGCCGAGAGGGCGCTCGAGAACAGCGTGAGAACCCAGGCAGATGGCATGCGGCGCTCCAGCACGGCGTCGAAGACCATCACCCGCGCGACGCGCGTTCGCAGGCCCGTCCGGGGAACATGGCGACGAGGGACTTCCTGGACCACGGTGGGGGTGAACCGCAGCCGGGGCGGCTCAGTGCGGCCGATCAGCGTCGCGGGTGCTCAGCCTTCCCTCGGCCGCATACCGCGATAGGCAGCCTCCCCGTCGTACACCCTGGAGGCTCCCATGCCCGCCCTGTCGGCCCACTTCGCCCACCGCAAGCCCTCCGCCATCCGCGCCGCCCAGATCGAGTTCATGAAGCGCACCGACGGCGTGCGCTCGGTCAACGCCGCCATCGGCAACGTCACCCTGCCCATGCATCCGGCCATGCAGCGCCGCATGCGCGCGCTGGGCGAGCCCGGCTCCCCCTTCGCCGAGGGGGTGGTGAAGTACTCCGCCACCGTGGGCATCCCCGAGTGCCAGCGGGCTTTCCTGAACATCATCGCCTCCAGCGGGTTCTCCACCGACGGGCTGCTGGTCCAGGTCACGGACGGCGGCTCGGCCGGCATGGAGCTGATCATCGTGGGTCTCGGTGGTCCGGCGGGCACCGCGGAGCAGCCGATTCTGCTCATCGACGCGGCCTACACCAACTACATGGCCCTGGCCTCGCGCACCGGGCGCGCCACGGTCAGCGTGCGCCGCACGCTCGGCGCCGACGGGCGCTTCTCCCTGCCCGACGTGGCCGAGATCGAGGCCGCCATCCAGCGCACCCGGCCGGCGGCCCTCGTGGTCATCCCCTACGACAACCCCACCGGGCACTACTACGATCTGCAGACCATGGCGGTGCTCGGGCGCCTGTGCGTCAAGTACGACCTCTGGATGGTCAGCGACGAGGCCTACCGCGAGCTGTTTTACACCGGGCAGGCCGTCTCCTCCATCTGGGGCCTCACCGAGGAGCTGGTTCCCGGCATCACGGGCCGGCGCGTCAGCATCGAGACCGCGTCCAAGGTCTGGAGCGCCTGCGGCCTGCGCATCGGCGCCCTGGTCACGGACAACGCCGACTTCCACGCCCGCGCCGTGGCCGAGAACACCGCCAACCTCTGCCCCAACGTCATCGGGCAGTGGATCTTTGCCGGCCTGGCGGAGGAGTCCCACGCCGATCTTCAGGCCTGGTACGCCCAGCAGCGCGGCTACTACGAGGACATGATGCGCGCGGTCTCGGCGGAGCTGCGTGTGCGGGTGCCCGGCCTCGTGGTCTCCGCGCCCGACGCCTCCATCTACTCGGTGATCGAGGTGCGAGACTGCACGAAACCAGGCTTCGACGCCATGGACTTCGTGATGTACTGTGCCCGCGAGGGCCTGGTGGAGGTGGGCGGCGAGCGCCTCACCCTGCTGGTCAGCCCCATGGCCGGGTTCTACCGCACGGCGCCCGGCGAGGAGAACCCTGGCCGCACCCAGATGCGTATCGCCTACGTGGAGGTGCCGGCGCGCATGGCACAGCTCCCGCTGCTCTTCGCCACGCTGCTGGAGCGGTACGAGGGGCAGCGGTAGGGCTCGTGGGCCGCGCTGTACATCGAACCCCCCGTTTCTGAGTAGTGCTGAGCAAGGGACCCTGCGAATTTGAGCAGGTGGCGCTGAACGCCCTGTTGTGCACGACGGACGAACGTGCGTTTTCGCGCGGATGGCGAGGTGAGCACCCCTCGACCCCTCCCCAACCTGCTCATTTTCGGGCCGACCCTTGCTCGCCCCTGCTCATTTTCGGGCCGACCCTTGTACCGCAGGCGCTCAGCGGTCGTCCTCGGGCCTCACCGAGAGCAGGAAGCTGCGGCTGGCGGCGCCGAATGCGGCCAGCAGCGGCGTGAAGGCGGGCTCCAGCGCGGCGCCGACGGCGGGATCGGCGGCCAGGAGCCGCTCATGGACGTTGATGTCGGGCTCGGTCTCGTCCACGACGTAGTCGGGATCGGAGACCAGCTGCGCGGGAAACCAGGCGGTGAGGGCGGCATCCAGGCCGTCGCTCTGGGCCACGGCCGCTGCGCCGATCACCTCGCGCAGGGAGCGGTCGTCCCAGGGGCGGACCGCGAGATCGCCGCGGGTGTCGGCCAGGGCCGCGCGCAGGGGGCCGGCCGCCTCCGCATCGCCTGACTCCAGGACCTCGCGCACGTAGTGCTCCACCACCATGTGGCGGTTGCTCACCAGGCGCAGGGCGTCGTCATAGGGGTCGTGAAACCCGATCATGTCCAGGGCGGCCACCCACAGCATGGACGGCACCGAGACCCCCGGCAGCACCCGGGCGTGGTAGGGCATGGTGAGGTCCTGGACGTAGTGCAGGGCCCAGCCCGTGAACCGCCAGCCCCAGTAGTCGTGGCCGGTCCCGAAGGCGAAGCGCGCCAGGGTCTGGAGCTGGTGCACCCGCACTTCGGGGTAGGTGCGCTGCAGGGAGGCGGCCGCCAGATAGACGATGGAGGCCTCGTGGTACAGGCCCATGTGCATGGGGGCCTGGGAGCCGTACTCCTTGACCGGGTCGCCGAAGGGTTGGGCGCCCAGGCCGTAGCGCGGACCCCATGCCGAGGCGTTGTCCTCCCAGAGGCCGAGATCCAGGCCGAAGTCGGGCTCGTCGCAGGCGGAGACGAGGACCTCGAGGGGGGCGATGCGCTCGCCCTCGGCCAGGGGCAGCAGCAGGGCGTGGCCCAGCGCACCCGGGTTGTGCAGGGTGGTGACCTCGGCCCAGGGCAAGCTGCCATCGGGCAGCTCCGCGGCGCCGGGGGGCGCCTTGACGTAGAGGGCCAGGCGCGCATCGGGCGCCATGCGCAGCGCTTCGAGGAAGCGGGTGCGCAGGGTGGCCGCGTCCCCCCCGGCCTGGAAGGCCAGCGCCGGCGGGAGGGCGGGCCAGGTGGGGACGTGCGCCGCGGCCCAGGCCTCTTCCTCGGACAGGAGCGTCACCAGACCCTGCTCCTCGGCGGCCAGGAAGCGCTCGATGGGCTCCACCTCCGCGTAGGGGGCGTTCGCCACCTGGGCGACCTTCGCCAGCGCGGGGCGGGCCATGAGGCTGTGGTCGTCCCAGGCCAGGGCGGCGCCAGGGACGGCGAGCAGGAGGAAGGAGAAGCCAGCCAAGGGCTCAGTACCCCTGCCCGTACACCAGGTAGGCGGCGCCGGAGCTGCCGCTGGAGGGGGCGCCGGAGTCCTCGCCGATGGCGCCGATGAACAGGTCGTCGTGGCCGTCGGCGTCCACGTCCCCGACGCCCGCCACGGCGAAGCCGGCCATGTCCGAGGCGGCCTCGCCGTCCATGGCCACCTGGGCGTCCGTCTCGAGGGTGACGGCGCCCGCCACCGGGCCGAGCAACAGGTAGGCGGTGCCCGCCATGGTGGAGACGCTGGAGTCGCCGTAGGCGCCGATCAGCAGATCGGGGGTGCCGTCGGCGTCCACATCCCCGGCGCTGGCCACGGAATGGCCCACGTGGCCGTCGGTGGCGGCGGGCATGATGACCGCGTCGGCGGCGGACAAATCTCCCGAGGTGGGCAGGCCCAGCAGGAGGTAGGCGGCGCCCGCGTCGAAGCCCGCGGTGGCCTCGCCGGGTGAGCCCACCAGCACGTCGTCGTAGCCGTCGCCGTCCACGTCGCCGGCCGCGGCCAGCGAGGTGCCCGCGTGGGCGTCGCCGGAGGTGCCGGAGAGCGCGGCGTCGGCGGTGCCCAGATCGATGGCGCTGCCGTCCAGCGGCAGGCTGGAGGCGAGGACCCAGTAGACCATGCCGGAGTCCGCGTCGGTGCCGTCCACGTAGTAGGCGCCCACGGCGAGGTCCCCGAGGCCGTCGCCGTCGAGATCGCCCGCGCCGATGACCGCCTTGCCGGCCCGGCCGCCGCGCTCCGCGCCGAGGAGCTTCTGATCGGCGCCGGAGAGGCTGCCCGCGCTGGGGGGGCCGAGCACGAGGTAGGCCGCGCCGGCCGAGGTGCCGGCGGTGTCGTCGGCGGTGGAGCCGATCAGCAGGTCGGCGAGGCCGTCGCCGTTCACGTCACCCGCGCTGCCCACCGCGAACCCGGCGCCGTCGGCCGACAGCTCCCCGGTGAGGCCCGTGCCGATGGCGGAGAGCGCCTGGGTGCCGCTGGCCACGGGCCCGTGCACCACCCAGGCCACGCCCGCGTTGGTGGCGGCGGTGTCGTCGCCCCAGACCCCGACGATGAAGTCGTCGTAGCCATCGCCGTCCACGTCGCCCGCGCCGGCGATGGCATCGCCGGCGTAGTCCTGGCTGGCGTCGCCCGTGAGGGTGGCCCAGGCGGTGGACAGGGAGCTCTCGCCCGCGGTCACGCTGGTGAGCAGGTAGACGGCGCCGACATCGGTGGCCGTGGTGTCCACGAAATAGGCACCCACCAACAGATCGGGCAGGCCGTCGCCGTCGGTGTCGCCCGCCCCGGCCAGGGAGTCGCCGGCCTGGTCGTTGCCGGAGACGCCGGTGAGCTTGACCTCCGCGTCGGCGAGCTCCAGGGTGGGGCCGAAGCCGCAGGCCCACAGGGCCTCGCCCGCCGTGGCGTCGCAGTCGTTGACCACGCCGTCGTCGCAGACCTCGGGGGCGCCGACGTAGACCGTCGCGTCGCCGTCGTCGCAGTCGGTGACGTCCCCGACGTAGCCGCTGGGCTGGGCGCAGGCGAGGCGGGTGCTGGTGGGGTCGCCGAAGCCGTCGCCGTCGCTGTCCGCGTAGAAGGTGGCGGCGTCCACGGCGTCGGCGCCGTCCACCTGGCCGCTGCAGTCGTTGTCGATGCCGTCGCAGACCTCGGTGGCGGCCGGGTTGACCGTGGGGTGGGCGTCGTCGCACTCGCCGCCCAGGGCGGCGTAGCCCGTGGGGGCGTAGCACTGGACCAGGGTGCTGGTGTCGAGGCCATAGCCGTCGGCGTCGGCGTCCAGGTACCAGGTGGGGGCGTCCGCGGCGTCATCCTCGTCCACGACGCCGTCGCAGTCGTCGTCGAAGCCGTCACACAGCTCGTCGGTGCCGGGATTGGCCCCGTCGCTGGTGTCGTCGCAGTCGGTGGCGTCGACGACGTGGCCGAGGGGCTGGCTGCAGGCGGGGGTGGTGACGGCGGGATCGCCGTAGCCGTCGGCGTCGGCGTCGGCGTACCAGGTGAGGGCGTCGATGGCGTCGGGCTCGTCCGTCGTGCCGTCGCAGTCGTCGTCGATGCCGTTGCACAGCTCGTCGGCGCCCGGGTAGACCGCCGCGTCGCCGTCGTCGCACTCGTCCGGGAAGGCGCCGTAGCCCGAGGGCTGCTCGCACTGGATCATGGTGGAGTCGGAGGTGCCGTAGCCGTCGCCGTCCAGATCGCGGTACCAGGTGGGGGCGTCCACGGCGTCGGGTTCGTCCGAGGTGCCGTCGCAGTCGTTGTCGATGGCGTCGCAGACCTCCTCCAGGCCCGGGTTGGCCTGGGCCTCCGTGTCGTCGCAGTCGCCGCCGAGGGCGGCGTAGCCGCCGGGGGCCTCGCAGGCGACGACGGTGCTGGCGTCCTGGCCGTAGCCGTCGTGGTCGTCGTCCTGGTACCAGGTGGGCGCGTCGGCGGCGTCGGGCTCGTCCACCTCGCCGTCGCAGTCGTTGTCGATGCCGTCGCAGACCTCTTCTTCCCAGGGGTTGGCGGCGGTCTGGGTGTCGTCGCAGTCGTCGGCGTTGTCCACGTAGCCGGCGGGCTGGGTGCAGGCGGCGGTGGTGCTGTCCGGGTCGCCGTAGGTGTCGTCGTCGGCGTCGCGGTACCAGGTGAGGGCGTCCACCGCGCTCTCGTCCACGGTGCCGTTGCAGTTGTTGTCCTTCTCGTCGCAGTACTCGGGCGCACCCGGGTACACGCCGGCGTCCGCGTCGGAGCAGTCGCCCTCGGACATGGAGAAGCCGTCGCCGTCGTTGTCGATGCGGGGCGGCTCGTCGCTGCCGGTGTCGTCGGGTTTGTCGCCGAAGCAGCCGGACAGGGCGAGGAGCACGAGGGGGGTGAGGGTGCGCATGGGGACCTCCATGGAGGACATGCTATCGCGATGCGCGTTCCTCAGAGGTGATGTGCCGGGCCTGGACATCCAGCATGCGCAGGTAGTCCAGGTAGACGGCGCTGGCGGGGTAGCCCGGCTGCTGGGCCACGGGGCGGTTCGAGCGGCGCCACAGGCTCCAGTCGCGGCTGAGGATCTCGACGCCGTGGCGCGCGGGCTCCCGGTAGAAGACCGTGCCCGGGTAGGGCGTGAAGATGGAGAGATCGATCCACTGCACCAGCCCGGAGGTGAAGAGATCGTCCACCCAGGCGCGGGTGCCGGCGGCCTGCTGCGGGTCGTCGCCTGGGTGGCCCACGATCGGGTAGGCGTTGACCCTCACCCCCGCGTCGCGGCACAGGCCGAGGGCGTGCTCCACCGTTTCGAGGCGGAGATCCTTGCCCATGGCCTCCAGCACGCGCTGGGAGCCGCTCTCGGCGCCGACCGACAGCAGGCGCAGGCCCGCGGCGGTCATGGCCCGCAGGCTGCCGGCGTCGATGGTGTCCAGGCGGGTCAGGAAGCCGAAGTCTTCCGGGAGGTTGGGGCTCGTGGCCAGCAGCTCGAGCAGGCGATGGAAGTAGGGGGTGCCCATGGTCAGCATGGAGTCGTCGATGCCGCGCAGGCGGTTGCCGTAGCGGGCGGCGAGCAGATCCAGCTCGGCCCGGATGCCCTCGGGGGCGTGGAAGCGCACCTGGCCGCGCCAGAAGGTGCGCTCGTGGCAGAAACGACAGCGATGCGCGCAGCCGCGGGAGGTGACGGCCGAGATCTCGGCGGCGCGCACGAAGCCTTCGGGCAGACAGGAGAAATCGAGCGGGGGCAGGCGGTCGAGGGCGCCCAGGGGGCGGGGTGGGTTCCTCACGAGGGTGCCGTCGGGGGCGCGCCAGGTCAGGCCGCGAACGCCGGACAGATCGCCACCGGCCTCCAGGGCGCGGGCCAGGTCCAGGGCGGTCCACTCGCCCTCGCCGCGGGCGATGGCGTCGAGCGCGGGAGCCTCCCGCAGGCTCTCGCGGTCGAGGAACGTGACGTGGGGGCCGCCGGCCACGAGGAAGAGGGAGGGATCGAGCTCGCGCAGCAGGGCGGCGATCTCGGCGGCGCGGGGGAAGAGGTAGGTGAAGGGGACGGACAGGCCGACGGCCCGGGGGCGCAGGGCGGCGATGGCGTCGGCCAGCACGGCGCGGGTCTGGGCGAGAGCGGCGCTGCGGCCGGCGAAGTCGTCCACGTGCCAGGCCAGGGGCAGGACCTCGGCCGGGACCCCGTGGGCCTCGAGGAAGGAGGCGATGGAGACCGCGCCGCGGGGGAAGACCGGGCCCTGCATGCCCCAGGCGGGGGGCACGATCAGCAGGAAGGGACGCCGCCCGGCGGCCGCGGGGGCGGGCGCGGCGGGGGCCTTGATGTGGCGCGGGGGAAGGCCCAGGGAGCGGTCGTCCTGGGGGGCGTAGAGCAGGCCCCCGGGCTCCTGCACCCGGAAGCCGTGGGCGTGCTCCAGGGCCATGGCGCGCTGGTGGCAGGCGATGGCCTCGGGCAGCGCGCCTTGCACGCGGTATGAATCCGAGAGCGCGGCCCACTGGCCGGCCTCGTCCCGGGGCATCTGGAGGGTGGCGAAGGCCGCGGCGGCGGCTTCGAGATCGGCCCGGGCTTCGGGGAACTCCGAGCGCGCCAGGTGCACCAGGCCGCGGTTGGCGTGCAGCTGGGCCCGCAGCAGCGGAGCCTCCTGGGGGGGCGCCGCGGCGAGGTGGTCGGCGGCCTCATCCACGTCGCCCAGCAGGTAGCAGAGCCCGGCGAGGTTCAGGGCCAGCGCGGCCGCCTCTTCGGGGTGGGCGTGGGCGGCCAGGAGGGGGGCGGCGGCGGCCCAGCTTTCACGAGCGCCCCGGTGGTCGCCCGCCGCGAAGCGCTCGGCACCGAGCGCCACCTCGGCGCGGGCCAGGTTGAGCAGGAAGGCCGCGTCGAGCGGCAGGCCGGCGGCCGTGCGCTGGGCCAGGGTCGCACGGTAGCAGTCCACGGCTCCCCTGATGTCGCCCGCCAGGCGCAGCGCCGAGGCCTGGTTGGCGCGGGCGGTGGCGCCGGTGGCGGCATCCACCGCGAGATCGGCGGCCTCGGCAAAGGCGCGCGCGGCGGCGGCCCAGTCACCCGCGGCGAGCGCGGCGTGGCCGGCAGCGATGGCGACGGTGGCGGGCACGGGCGGAAGCTATCCCCGCAGGGGTCAGGACGTTACCATTACTATTTTTTTCTCGATTATCGGCGTTCCAAGGTAAGTTGTGGGCTCGAAACCAGGCGTTTCGAGACGAATTATCGGAGCGTCAGCACATGGAAGATCCAGGTATACAGGATGAATCGCCATAATCTGAGAGTGGTATTGTAATGACAACAACCTGACCCCTGGTTCTGGTTTCGGGGTATGCTCCCCTCCATGCTGCGCTCCCTGCTCCACCGTGAAGTCCTGGTCTGTCCCACCTGCCGCCGGCTGGAGGCGGGCGCCCTGGTGGATCACCCCCTGGTGCTGGCCGAGGTGTATGGCGAGGCGGCGGGGCGCCCGTGGCAGGGGATGCTGGCCTGCCCGGGCTGCGGCACGCGCTACCCCATCGTGGACGGGGTGCCGGTGGTGATGCGGGATGTGGGCGGATGGATACGGGCCCAGGAGCGCTCGCTGATGTGGCGCGACGATCTGGCCTTCGGGCTGGAGGGCTGGCTGCGGGCGGCCTGGCCCGATCACGAGGATCCGGGCTGGAAGCGGGAGCTGCTGGCCACCTACGCGCGGGATCTGGACGAGGTGGCCCAAGCCGACGGCGGGCTGCCTGCGGCGTTGGCCGAGGCCCAGCGCGGCTCGCGCTCCTTCCTGGCCACCAGGCGCGAGGCGCTGGCGGCCGGGGTGGAACCCGGCGCGTTGGCGGTGGACCTCGGCGCGGGCGTGGGGGTGGCGGCGCTGCACTTCGCCCGGCTCGGGCTGCACGCGGTGGCGCTGGAGCGGGAGTTCGGCCCCCTGCGGCTGCTCTCCCGCCTGCTGCGCGATGGCCGCGCCCGGGTGCCGCGGATGGGCCTCTTTGGCTCGGACTACGGCGAGGTCGAGCTGTCCCTGCCCCCAGGCACCGACCCGAACCGTGTCCTGCCCCTGGCCGCCGACGCCCTCGATCCCCCCTTCCGCGCGCGCGCCTTCGCCGCGGCGACCGCCTACAACCTGCTCGACAACGTGGAGAACCCGCCGCTTCTGCTGCAGCAGGCCGGCGCGCTGCTGCGGCCCGGCGGGAGGCTCGCGGTGTGCAGCCCCTACGACTGGACCTCGCGCGTCACTCCCGTGGCCCTGCGCCTGGGCACGGCCATCCACCTCGGGTCGGCGCCCGACCCGGCCCAGGCCCTGCGGGATCTGCTCGCCGGACGGCTGCCCCACCTGGCCCCCGGCCTGGCGCTGGCGCTCGAACACGAAGAGCCCCGCCTGCCCTGGCTGTTGCAGCGCCACGACCGCAGCTGGCACGTCTTCTTCTCGCACTACCTCGAGGCCCGGCGCGCGTAGGGCGACGGGCCGTTGGCACCTCTCTCTCCCCCCGCTATACTCCGGGATGTGGTCCGCCTCCCGGATCGCAGGCGAGGTCCCCATGCCCCAGGCAGCGCGTGTCGGCGACACCTCGGTGGGCACCCCCCACTGCCACTCGGTCCACCCGTGGAGCCCCACCCCCCACCCGGTGTCCGGGCCCATCCAGGCTGGCGCGGGCACGGTCTTCATCGAGAACATGCCCGCCGCCCGCCTGAACGATCCCGGCGTGCACTCTGCCTGCTGTGGCCCCAACACCTACCAGATCGTCTCGGGCTCGGGCACCGTGACCATCGAGGGCATGCCGGCCGCGCGCGTGGGCGACTCCACCCTGCACTGCGGGATGGCCTCGGGCTCCATCGTGGCCGGCTCGCCCACCGTGACCATCGGGGGCTGATCCCTGAACCTGCTGCTGACCCCCGCCTGCGACGCGGGCTGCGCGTTTTGCTACGCCCGCGCCTGGCACACGCGGGGCGCGGCCGAGGTGCCGGCAGGGCGGGTGCTGGGCTGGCTCGGCCACTACGCGCGCCTGCTGCGGGAGGCCGGCCCACCGCCGCCCTGGCGTGACGGCGCCCCCGAGGCGGAGCGGCTCCACGTGGCGGCCGGGGTGATCAACCTGCTGGGCGGCGAGCCCACCCTGCACCCGGAGCTCGTCGCCATCGTGCGCGGGATCCGCGCCCTGGGCCTCGGGGTCGGCCTCTTCACCCACGGCGGTCACCCGGAGCGGGTCAGGGCTGTCGCAGGCGACGTGTGGTTCGTGACCCTCAACGGGCGCTTCGCCCACCGCGCTCGGGCGCTCGGGTTCGACCTCGCCCGCGTGAGCGCCCAGGTCCCGCTGAGCCCGGGGGACGATCCCGAAGCCCTGCTGGCGGCGGTGTCCGCGGCGGGCCTGCGCAGCGCCATCCTGGCCTTCGCCGCGCCGGCCGGGGGCGCCCTCGGGCCTTTCTTCTCCCCCGAGGACCTGCCCGTCCTGCGCGCCATGTTCGAGCGAGCCCGTACCGCGGGCGCGCGCCTGGGGCTCACCCTGGCCTGGGACTGCGCCTTCCCGCGCTGCCTGGACGCGGAGGCCGGCGCCGCCCACTGCCTGCCGGTCCCGGTGCTCGACAGCGAGGGGCTGGTGGGCGCCTGCTCGGGGGCCTACCACGGACAGCCGCGCCGTCCGCTGGAGAGCTTCACGACCCTGGCCGCGCTGCACGCCTTCACCGCCGGGGTACACCGGGAGCTGCGGGCCCGGCCCCACGCCGTCGACGCCTGTTCGGCCTGCCCCCTGCTCGGCGCGGGCTGTCAGGGGATGTGCCTGGCGTTCCGGAGGTGACTAGCCTCCCGACCGGTGCAGCATCCGCGCCTGCACCAGCGGGTCCCGCTCGCGATGGGGGTCATGGCCGGAGAGGACGTCGGGGACGAGATCGCTGGCGAGGCGGGCCGCGGTCCAGCGCACCAGGCGGTCCGGGTGCTCCAGGCCCTGCCCCAGCAGGTTGGCGCGCTGGCGCGACGGGGTGCGGCCCGCGGCCTCCAGCACGCAGATCGCGGCGTCGATGGTGGGGTCGTCCGAGACCACGCGGCGGGAGGCGTTGCCCCGGTAGGTGATCCAGGGGAGCGCCTCCTCCCCGGGCAGATCCACGAGCCAGGCGCTGGCCACGGCGCGCTCTTCGAAGGTGCTCTGGGACGCTTCCCCGTGGGCACGGCGGGTGAGGGCCTCGTTCACCAGGCGGGCCCAGGACACCAGGTCGCGGGTGGCGTCGCCCTCGCGGGCCCACAGGCCCCAGGCCACCGCCGCCCGGGCGTAGGGCGTGACTTCGGACCCCACGGAGTCCAGGGGGTTGCCGGTGGGGTCCTCGACCCCGGTGTAGGCGGTCTCCATGGCCTGGGACCACACCAGGTCGGCCCAGCGGTGGGCGAGGGCGGGATCCCAGAGGGTCAGCTCGGCGCGCACGGCGTCGATGTTGGCCTGGATTTCGGTCCACCGGGTGGGCGCCAGGGCGTCGGCCCGTGGGGCGGCGTGCCCGATCTTGCCGGCGAGGTGCCCCAGGCAACGATCGAAGAACATCCCGGCGTGGAGGCAGAGCTGGGCGGCCATGGCGGGCGTCCCGTGACCGCCGCGGGCGTAGGAGCCCTCCGAGGCCTCGAAGTAGCACTCATCGCGCCACTTGCCCTCCGGCACGTTGTGACAGATGCGCCAGGCCTCCTCGTAGCGCCCCTCGCGCACGGCCCGATCCGCGGCCTCTTCGTGGCAGGAATTGGCGATCCGGCCCGGCGGGCAGTCGATGGGGAGCGGGGAGAGGGCGTCCCAGGGGTGCTCGTAGTCCGGCAGCGCCACCTGGAGGGTGGGGTAGGCCTTGCCCACGCCCAGCGTGCTCTCCTCGGGGTGCTCGGTGTCCACCTGCCAGAGGTGGGGCCGGCGGTTGAGCGCCTCGCAGCGCGCGCGGCCAGCGCCCTCGGGCAGGGCCAGGCACAGCGGCGCCGAGTCACCGGGCCATGTTTCCACCACCACCTGGATCAGCGTCTCCCGTGTCGGGCCGGGGGGCAGGGAGAGCACCTCCTGCAGCCCCGTGGCGCCCTCCTCGGCGTAGGCCCGCTCCAGCCAGGCCATGGAGCAGGCGGGATCGGAGCAGTCCGCGAGGTGGGCGGGCAGGCCGCCGCAGGCGGAGGCGAGGGCGAGGAGGGGGAGGAGGGGAGGGGTGCGCATGGGGCTCCGGGTATCCCACTGGCCCAGGGAGAGCGCGGGTCAGGGGCCCAGCACCAGGGGTGCGGACCGCACGCGGCGGCCCCGTGCTACCTTCTCCCGTCGCGTTCCGCCCATGACCAAGCCTCCCACCACGCCTGCCCCCGATCTCGCCCCCGGCGCCCTGCTCGACGGCGTCGACCTGGCCCGCCAGCTCCTCGCCGGGTTGTCCCTGCGCGGGGCTTCCCTGCGCGGCGCGCGGCTCGACGGGGCTCACCTGCAGGACGTGGACCTCACCGGCGCAGACCTGTCCGGCGCCCACCTCGCGGGCGCCATCCTGGAGCGGGTGATGCTGGACGAGGCCCACCTCGATGGCGTGCAGGCCGCGGGCCTGGACTGGAGCGGGGGCAGCCTCGCGCGGGCGCAGGTGGCCGGCTTGCAGGCCCCGGGCGCGCACCTGCGGCAGGTGCACCTCGATCAGGCGCATTTCACCGATGCGATTCTCGACGGAGCCTTCCTCGAGGAGTGTGAGGTACGCGAGCTCGAGCTCGATGGCGGCTCCCTGGTGGCGCTGCGCCTGCTGGCCTGCCGTGTGGCGGGCCTGCGGGTCCAGGGCTGCGATCTGGGTGGCGCCGAGGTGCTGGACGCGCGGCTCGACACGCTGGCGCTGGCTGGCGGCTCCCTGCGGGGGGCGCGGATCGAGCGAGCCCACCTGGCGCGCCTCTCTCTCGGTGGCTGTGCGCTCACCGGCGCCGTGTTCGACCGCTGCCGGGGCCTGGGGTCCGAGGACGAGCGCGTCCTGCGCGCCGGCGGCGCCGTGGTGCTGCTGCCCGCCGCGGTGGGCGTGATCCGGGCCCTGACCACCAGCCGCCGGCTGCAGATCGGCGTGGCCGCGGGCGGGCTGCTGCTGGTGGCGGGCGGCGCGGTGGTGCCGTCCCAGCCCGCGCTCTGGCCCGATCTCCTGCTGGCCGGGCGGATCCGTACCCTGGTCGATGCGGGGGACTGTGCCGCCATGGACACCCTCGCCCAGCGCCTCGGGCTGCGGGTGGTGGACGCCGAGCGCCCCCGGTTCGAGCTGTTCGAGGCCGTGGCCACCTGCCGTGCCGACGCCCAGCGTGCCGGCGAGGGCGAGGCCCTGCTGCGGGAGGTGGTGGCCTCGGCGGGCGGTCGCCGCGCCGCGCGCCTCGCCGCCCTCGGCGCCCTGGCCCGTTTCCAGGCCCGCTTTGGCGCAGACGCCGACCTGGACACCACCTGCGCCGAGGCCCTCGACCTGGCCGAGGGGGAGGGCGAGCGGCTCCAGGTGCTGCGCCTGGAGGAGTCCCTCCTGCGTGAGCGGGGCCTGGGGGCCACCCCGCGCGGTCCCGGCGAGCCAGCCCCCGAGGACGCGCGCTGGCTGCGCCTGCAGCGGGATCTGGCCGTGGCCCTGGCCGCCTCCGAGGACCTGGAGGAGGGCGCGCTCCACGGCACCGCCGCGGACCTCTACGTGCTGGGGGAGTGGAGCCTGGCCGAGGGCCTGCTGGTGGGCCTGGACCCGGCCGCGGCGGTCCGCGTGCGCTGCCAGGCCGTGGACGCCGCCGCGCGTCGTCTCGCCGCAGACGGCCGCCCCGACCTGGCCCTGGCGCTGCTGGCCCAGCAGCGGGTGGCGCATCCCCTCGACCCCCAGAGCGCCCTGATCCTCACCCGGCGCGAGGTCGGCATCCTGTTGGCCGAGGGTCGCATCGCCGAGGCCGAGGCGCTGCTGGGCCCGCTCCCGGAGGACGCGCCCGTCGCCCTGGTGGCCGAGACCGGCCTGCTGCGGGCGGCCGTGTTGGAGGCCGCCGGGCAGCCCCGCGCCGTGCTCGACCTGCTCGCCGCCCTGCCCACCCCCATCCCCGTCGCCTTCGACCACGTGGCGCGCCGCGCCTGGCTCACGGCGCGGGCCTGGCGCGCCCTCGGGCGCGAGGACGAGGCGGTCGTCGCCCTCGAGCCCCTGCTGACCGCCGCCTCCAGCGACGAGATCCGGGAGAGCATGCGCGCCCTGGGCCTCTGGGCCGCCACGCTCGCGCACCCCGAAGCCTTGCTGGACCTGCTGGGTCGTGTGGAGAACCCCGCCCTCCTCGACGGCCTGCTCGCCGCAGACCTCACCCTGGAGCTGGTGCGCGCCCGCGCCGAGGCCGGCCTGCTCGCCTGGGACGACCCGCTGCTCACGCGCCTCTTCAGCGGCGATCCCGCGCTCGCGGCCCAGGCCCTCGCCATCGCCCTGGACCGGGCCCGGGCCCAGGGCACCGTCCCGGCCGCCGTGCCAGCCCTGCTCGCCCTGGTGGCCGCCATCGACGACGCGTCCCTGCGGGAGGCCGCCGGGCTCGACCTGGCCCAGGCCGCCCTCGACGCGAGCGCCCCCGCGGCCGCCGCCGAAGCGCTGGACCGCCTCCGCCTCGCGCAGAGCGCCGATCCGGATCGCCGCGCCCGCGCCGAGGCCCTGCGCGCCGGCATCGCCCTGGGCCAGGACGACCCGGCCCAGGCCCTGGCCAGCGTCGAGGCCCTGCTGGGCAGGGGGCGCCAGCTCCCCCGAGCATCGCGACCTCGCCCGCCGGGTGCTCTGCGCCCTGCAGGACGCCGGGAGCTGGCCCGAGGCCGAAGTGCTGGCCCGCCGGCTGCTGGCGGCCGAGCCCCACGATCCGGACCTGCTCGCCGGCCTGCTCACGGGCCTGCTGGCCGAGGGCCGCGACGCCGACCTCCCGGCGGCCCTGGCCCTGGCCCCCGCCTGCACCGCCCGGATCGCCCTGGCGCGCGCCCACCAACGCCATGGGCTCGCCCCCCTGGCCCCCGCCGAGCTCGCCGCCGCCTGCGGC
>JBDRKM010000060.1:0-38632 GCA_043814015.1 Pseudomonadota bacterium | reverse complement strand
GACGGCCACCGCCTGAAGGTCGCGTTCTCCGTGGAGCTCGACGATGCGAAGCGCCGGGCGAAGATCACCGTCGGCGACGAGACCGTGGAGGTGGGCTTCCGCGAGTACACGCCCTGGATGCACGTGCCTTTCAAGGGGGTGAGCGGCATCGCGCGCTTCTACGTCCAGGACTGGGACGAGGACGGCTTCGGCCTTTACGTCACGCCGATCAATCTCGATCCGGACAGCCCGGCCATGCCGCTCTCGCATCCGTTCGTCTACGCCATCTACCTGGCCAAGCTGAACGGTCCCTACGCCACCCTGGGGCTGGCCGAGGACACCTGGGCGCTCAACGAGCGGGTGATCGACGAGCAGGTCTTCTGGGACCAGGCCTGGCTGTACTACGAGGAGCGCCGCCGCATGTTCCTCGACGCCTGCAAGCAGGTGAACAAGGGCCTGGTCACCACGGTGTTCGACACCACCGATCGCGTCCAGCACATGTTCATGCGCACGCTGGACGCGACCCACCCCGCAAATTCCGACAAGGAAGTGGCCGCCTGGGCCCACGCCATCCCCACCCTCTACGAGCGCATGGATGCCCTGCTGGGCGAGGTCAAGAGCGAGTGGATGCGCGATGACACCCTCTTCCTCGTCGTCTCCGACCACGGCTTCACCAACTTCCGCCGGGGCGTGAACCTCAACGCCTTCCTGCGCGATCGCGGCTGGCTCGTCTTGAAGGATGGCGCCCGCACCGGCGGCGAGTGGTTCGCGAACGTGGACTGGTCCCGCACCCGGGCCTACGCCATGGGCCTCACCGGCCTTTTCATCAACCTCGAGGGCCGTGAGGGCCAGGGCATCGTGAAGCCAGGCGAGGAATACAGCACCCTGGTGGACGACATCTGCGCCGCCCTGCTGGCGCTGCGTGATCCGCTGGACGACAAGCCCGCCGTGCGCTCCGCCAAGGCCGCCATGAAATTCTACACGGGCCCCTACCGCCTGGAGGCCCCCGACATCCTGGTGGGCTGGGACGGCGGCTACCGGCACTCCTGGGAGTGCGCCACCGGCACCACCACAGAAGCGACCTTCACGGACAACGTGAAGGCCTGGTCAGGTGACCACTGCGTCGATCCCACGGTCGTCCCCGGGGTCATCTTCTCCAACCGCCCGCTGGCCACGGACACTCCGCGCCTGCTGGACATGGCCCCCACCATCCTCACGGCCTTCGGCCAGCAGATCCCCAAGTACATGCTCGGGGCGTCCGTGCTGCCCGCCTCCGGGCAGGCCGGCACAGCCCGCGGCTGGCTCGATCCCACCGTCCTGGCGGTTGGCCAGTCCTGCGCCGCCCCCGGCGCCCGCATCCACCCGCCCGAGTCCGAGGAGGCCAGCGCATGAGACGCCTCCTCCTCCCCCTCCTGGCCCTGGTCGCGGGTTGCGGCGGCGTGCCCCAGCCCCCCAATGTCCCCGGCGTGTTCGTGCTGGGCGTCGATGGCATGGACCCCACCATCCTGAAGCGCATGGTGGAAGAAGGCCGCATGCCCGCCTTCCAGAAGCTGATGGAAGAAGGCACCTTCCAGATGCTCGGCACGAGCATCCCGCCCCAGAGCCCGGTGGCCTGGTCCAGCTTCATCACCGGCATGAACCCGGGCGGGCACGGCGTGTTCGACTTCGTCCACCGTGATCCCGAGACCTACACCCCGACCTCCTCCGCCACCCGCCCGCTGGCCGCGGGCGACGAGCCCGACGCGCTGCAGCTGGGGCCCTACTACCTGCCCATCGGCGGCGGCGAGGCCGTGAACAACCGCGGCGGCACCCCCTTCTGGGACTACCTGCACCAGGCGGGCGTGGACGTGGAGATCTACCGCATCCCCGGCAACTACCCCACCCCCGAGAGCGACGCGAAGGTGCTGGGCGGCATGGGCACCGTGGACATGCGCGGCGGCTACGGCACCTACACCTGGTACACCGATCAGCCCCTGCTCGACACCCACGACCTGAAGGCCGACGTACAGCTCGACGCGCTCAGGGACGACGACGCCGACGGCGTCCCCGAGACCTTCATCTCCACCCTCAAGGGCCCGCCGGATCTGTTCCACCTGCCCCCCGGGCAGGCCCCCGGCCACGACGACTACCTCACCACCCGCGTCACCGTCACCCTCGATCCCGAGGAGGACGTGGCGCTGGTGGCGGTGGGCGACGGCAAGGCCCTCATCGCCGAGGGCGAGTGGTCACCCTGGATCACCGTCCACTTCGAGGGCCTGCCCGCCCACATGGCCGACATGGTGGGCGCCGTGCGCTTCTACGCCAGGGAGCTGCGCCCGAAGTTCGAGCTGTACGCCTCCCCCGTCCAGATCTGGCCGGAGGATCCTGCCCAGACCATCTCCTCCCCCGGCGAGTTCGCCCAAGAGATCTACGACCGCATCGGCGGCTTCTACACCCAGGGGCTGCCCGAGGAGACCAACGCCCTGAAGGACCGCCTGTTCGACGACGGCGACTACCTCTCCCAGGTCCGCCTCGTCCAGCAGGAGACGCAGGGCATGCTCCAGATGGCGCTGGAGGACTTCGCGCCCGGCGACATGAGCTTCGTCTACATGTCGGATCTCGATCTGCAGTGCCACATGCTCTGGCGGCACCACGACCCGAAGTTCCCCCTGGCCGGCCAGCACCCCGCCTACGAGCCCGCCCTGGCCGCCCTGTACGCCGGCGAGATCGAGCGCATCTACGAGCACGTGGACGCCACCCTGGCCGGCGTCCGCGAGCGCCTGCCCGAGGGCACCCTGCTCATCGTCATGTCGGATCACGGCTTCGGCCCCGAGCTGCGCACCTTCAACCTCAACTCCTGGCTGCGCGACCACGGCTACCTGGTGTTGAAGGAGGGCAAACGCACC
Organism: Pseudomonadota bacterium; assembly: GCA_043814015.1. Taxonomy (GTDB): domain Bacteria; phylum Myxococcota_A; class UBA796; order UBA796; family JAFGLY01; genus JBDRKM01. The sequence continues at coordinate 35,768 of JBDRKM010000060.1, read as the reverse complement.
GGCTCCATCGTGGTGGGCGACGTGGACTGGTCCCAGACCCGCGCCTACGGCATGGGCTTCAACGGCCTGTACCTGAACCTGCGGGGCCGCGAGGGCCAGGGCATCGTCACCGACGAGCAAGCCGCGCCACTGCTGCGCGAGCTGAAGCGTGGTCTGGAGGACTGGCTCGACCCGGCCACCGGCCGCCGCGGCATCTACCAGGTGGACGCCACCCGCGAGGTCTACTCCGGCGACCGCGTCCCCGAAGCGCCCGATCTGATCCTCGGCTACGACATCGGGTATGCCTGCTCGGACGAGTCCACCCTGGGCGAGATCGCCGAGGAGATCGTCGAAGACAACACCAGCCGCTGGTCCGGCAACCACCTCGGTGCCGCGCCCCTGTTCTCCGGCGTCCTGCTGCTGAACCAGCCGCTCCAGCGCGCCGGCTGGGATCTGACCGATCTGCCCGTCTCCATCCTCGATCACTACGGCCTGCCGCCCGGCGAGGGCATGGTGGGCGAGAGCATCTTCCGCTGAGAACCCCTGGAGAGAAGCCATGTTCGGAAGCTCCGTCAAGATCAAGCTCGACAAGGACCTCGTCGCCCGCGTCAAGCGCGTGGCCGACGTCGCCGGCTACGCCACCGTCGAGGAGTTCATCACCCACGTGCTCGAGCGGGAGATGACCAACTTCGAGGGCACCGACGGCGACGACGACATCCGCGACAAGCTGCGCGGGCTCGGCTACATCTCCTAGCCCCAGGGGTCAAGCGGCCGGATGGCTACCTTCAACCGGATCTGTACCGCGATCTTCGACGCGATCCTGGGCCTGCCGCCCAGCGACGCCTGGCCCTGGTTCGATCTGCTGGTGTGGCCGATCCTGGGCGGCATCGTCGCGCTGCTGGTCTACAAGTACACCAGCAACCAGGCGGGCATCGCGCGGGCCAAGGGCCGCATCAAGATGCACCTGGTGGAGATCCGGCTGTTCAACCACGATCTCGGCATGGTCGTGGGGGCCACCGCGCGCATCCTGCTGAACAACGCGCTGTACCTGGGGCTCAACGTCGTGCCCATGTTGGTCATGTTCGTGCCCATCATGGCCATGCTGGTGCAGCTCGAGGCCCGCTACGCCCACGATCCGCTCCCCGTCGGCCAGGACACCCTGCTGGAGCTCACCCTCGATCGCGAGCACTGCGTCCTGCCCGCCACCGCGGTCACCCTGGAGCTGCCCCCCGGCGTGGTCCAGACCGCCCCGGCGGTCCGTGGGCCCGACGGCACCGTGGTCTGGCGGCTCAGGCCCGAGCAGGCCGGCGACTTCGAGCTCACGCTGCGCATCGGCGACGAGGTGGTCACCAAGGGCCTGGCCGCGGGCGGGGGCCCCCGCAAGGTGCCCATCATGCGCACCAAGAGCGTCGAGGCCCTGCTGTACCCGGGCGAGGCCGGGCTCCCCGGGGGCTCTGCCGTGGCCGACCTGCGCCTCACCTACCCCGAGCGCGTCCTGCCCTGGATGCCCGACGGCGAAATGGGCGTGCTCATCGTCTTCTTCGTTGTCTCCCTGGTCAGCGGCTACGCCCTGAAGGACCTCTTCGGCGTCGTGCTCTGACCTGCCGGCGCCCGCCCCCGCCAGCGCCACCCCGAGGATTCCCCCATGCTGGACGACGTGCAGAAGCAGCTCACCCGCGGCCTGGACAAGCTCCGCGCCGCCAACCGCAAGCGCCTCTACGGCGAGGACATCGTCGTGGTCTCGGGCCTGCCCCGCTCGGGCACCTCCATGATGATGAAGATGCTCGACGCCGCGGGCTTCGCCATCATGACCGACGGTCAGCGCGAGGCCGACATCGACAACCCGAAGGGCTACTTCGAGGACGAGCGGGTCAAGGACCTGGAGAAGAGCCCCGACAAGGCCTGGGTGATGGACGCCCGCGGCAAGGTCCTCAAGGTCATCTCCTTCCTGCTCAAGGATCTGCCCGACGAGAACTCCTACCGCATCATCTTCATGCGGCGCGACATCGACGAGGTGATCGCCAGCCAGAACAAGATGATCCACCGCCTGGGCACCGAGGACACCGCCGCCACCGACGCGGAGGTCAAGAAGCTCTACCAGCGCCACCTGGTGCAGGTGAAGGCCCTGGTCGAGAAGAAGCCCAACATGGCCATGATCGACGTGAACCACCGCAAGGCCATCGCCGACGCCCGCTACGCGGCCGCGCTGGTCAACGAGTTCCTGGGCGGCGGGCTCGACGTGGAGGCCATGGCCGCGGTGGTGGACAAGAAGCTCTACCGCAACCGGGCCGAGACTCTCAAGAATTCCAGCGATAGCTGACATGCGCTGGGCCGACCGCATCGCCGCCCGCTCCCAGAATGTGACGGTTCCCCGCGCCAGCTCTCGAGCCCCCCTCAGTCGCTGAAGACGGTGCCGATGGCGGTGAAGACCCCGTCCAGGCTGCCACCGATGGCCGCTGCGGCCACGAAGACGCCCGTGGAGATGAGGATGGCGATGAGGATGTACTCGATCTGGGCCGTGCCACGGCGTCTGGAGGTTCTCATCTTCCACTCCCGATTCTTGTCACTCTTCACCAGCCAGAATCGTACGCTGAAGCGAGGGTTGACACAAGGGCAGTCAGCAGGGGCGGGCGGCCGGACGCACAGGCTGGTATGCTTGCCGTGAAGCAGGGAGCCCTGGCACCGACACATGTCCACCGAACCCCGACACTCCGATAGACCCGGGAGGAAGTCACGCCTCTTCCAGGCCCGGCCGGATCGGCTGCTGGTGGACGAGTGGGTGCCGTCCATCGCGCTGCCGGCGCCGCCCCCGACCCCACTGGAGGAGGCCGTCGGCGAGCCCATCGTGGACGAGCACGGCCTGCCCGAGCTGGCCGAGGAGCCGGAGGAGTCCGTCCGCGTCGGGCCCGCGCGCTTGTACGTGGGCCAGGGCCAGCGCCCGAAGCCGGCCAGCGCCGGTGAGGAGATCTCACCGGAGCGCGACTACTTCGTCGCCGAGCTGAGCCTGCCCCGCCCCGAGGACGGCCTGCCCTTCGGCTTCGGTGCCCAGGGCGACGAGCCCGATCCCTGGAGCGAGGAGCTGGCGCTGGAGGGTGCCGAGCTCTCCGATCCGGACATCCCCGCCCCGGACCTCGCCGGCGCGCTGACCCTCGATCTCGATCCCATGGAGCCGCCGACGCTGTTCCTGCCCCCGCCCCCGGGGCACGAGCCGCCTCAGGCAGTCGAGCCCCAGCAGGCGGCCCCGCCGCCTCAGGAGCCGGAGCCCGCGTCCCTGGGTCCTTCCCTGGCACGGGAGCCCCTCGCGCGACGCGTCCAGGCCCCCTCTCCCGCCTCTCCACGCCGCACCGAGGCCACCCCGGCCCCCGCCGCCCCCACCGAGCCCGTGGTGTCGCGCCCGCCGCCCGCCGCCGTCATCCGCAGCAAGCCCTCCTGGACCCGCGCGCGCCCCCTCCCCGCCCCGCCCCCGGCCAAGGCGCCCCAGTTCCAGGCGCGGGAGGAGCCGCTACCCAACCCCTGGGTCCAGCGCCTGGTGAGCTGGCCCACCCTCGTGGTGCTGGTGGCCGTGCTGGTGGCCGCCACCGCCCTGCTGGTGCGCGGCCTGGCGACCTGAACTACTTCACGGTCTTGTCCTGCTCTTCGTCCCCGGTGGCCTCGTCCAGGAGCGCTCTGAGCAGCAGCCCCTCCTTCCCGCTGAGGGGGTAGGCGTCGTCCACCGAGAGGGGCCGGGACAGGTCGGCCTGCTGCTCGAACGCATACCGGTAGCAGTTCCCGTAGTCCACCTGCTGGCGGAGGGCGGGGTTGCAGCCCGCACCGAGCAGGAGCGGGAGCAGGAGCGCTGGGGTGTACCTCATGGCGATTCCTCGGGTGCGGAGGGCGGGGCGAGGCGCTGGACGGCCTCGGCGGCGACGGCCTGGGCCGGCTCCACCGCCAGCGCGCGGCGGTACCAGGTGAGGGCGGTCTGGGGCTCGCCCCGCCGCTCGCAGGCGATGCCCATGCTGGTCAGCGCGGCGGCCTCTGGCTGGACCGCGCGGAAGACCTCGATGGCCTCCCGATCGAGCCCCTGGGCGGCCAGGGCGAACCCGAGGTTGCTCCGGGCACGGAGCTGATCCGGTTGGAGCTCGAGGGCCCGCCGCAGGAGCGGCACGGCCTCCTCGGGGCGCCCGCGCACGAGCAGCAGGAAGCCAAGGTTGTTCTGCACGTCGTGATCGTCGGGCTCGATCTGGATCGCCCGCCGGAAGGCGGCCTCGGCCTCCTCCAGACGCTCCTGCTCGAAGCGGGTCAGCCCGAGCATCCGGTAGAGCTCCGCGTCCCGCGGGTGGCGCTGGTCCCAGGGCTCCAGCAAGGCGCTGGCCTCTCCAGGCATGCCGAGCGCGAGGTAGGCCCGAGCCTGCAGCAGGTCGAGGGCCAGCTCGTCATGGCACTCGCTCCGGGCCGCGGCCACGATCTCCAGGGCCTCGCGCGGGCGGCCCAGATCGAGCATCGAGCCGGCCATCTCGAGGCGCGCCTCGGTGCGCCCGGCGCTCGTGGACCAGGCCGGGGCGTCCGTGACGATCTGGCCCGTCCCGGCGCGATGCGCGCAGCCGGCCAGGACGAGGGCGACCAGGAGCGGGCCCGACCTCACTGGATCACCATGTTGGGCAGCACGTCCCGGATGATGTTGACCACCGCGGGCCCGAGGATCACCACGAAGAGCGACGGCAGCAGAAAGAGGACCATGGCGACGGTGAGCTTCGGCGAGATGGCCGCGGCCTTCTCCTCGGCCCGGAGCTGCCGCAGCGTGCGGGTGGAGGCCGCGTAGACCCGCAGCGCCTGAGCTACGGGCGTGCCGAGGCGATCGGCCTGGATCAAGACGTTGACCAGGGAGGTGAGCTCGGGCACGCCCGTGCGCTGCTCGAGGCGCCGGAGCGCGTCGGGCCGGGAGACACCGGCGGAGACCTCGGCCGTGGCCACCCCGATCTCTCCGGACAAGGCTGGGCTGGCCTCGTTCAGGTTCTCGGCCACCCGCTGGAAGGCGGCGTCCAGGCCCAACCCGGCCTCGGTGCAGGAGACCAGCATGTCCAGGGCGTCGGGGATGTTGCGTCCGATCTCCTGCTTGCGATGCTGGGTGCGGTTGCTGACGTAGATGACCGGGGCGTAGTAGCCGACAGAGGCCGCCGTCAGCAGCGCCAGGGCCAGCACCGCGATGGTGGCGCCCGGCAGGAACAGGCCCACGATGACCGGCAGGGCCAGGGCCAGCAGCACGCGGGTCATCAGGTAGATCTCCACCGCGTTGGCGCTCTTGAGGCCGGCCTGCAGCATCCGTTGCCGCAGGATGGAGAGCTCCTCCGGGCGGGCGGGCTCGGCCAACGCGGCCACCCGCCGCAGCATGGAGGGCACGGACCGGGCCCGCAGGATTGGGTCCGCCACATCCTTGCGGCTACGCGGCCTCGTGGGCTCCACCTGGCCCCGCAGCCGCTCCTGGGGGGTCGCCGAGGGGTTGGCCAGCATCCAGGCACCAAACCCCAGGCCGACGAAGGCCAGCCCCGCCAGCCCCGCGGCCATCAGCACCATGGGATCGCTGAGCAGGTTCAGGTCTCCACCTCCGACAGGGCGCGCATGACCAGGATGCCGAAGCCGTAGCTGCAGAGCGCGTACAGCAGCAACACGCGGCCGAGCGGATCCGAGACCAGCGGGGTGAGGTAGTCGCCGCGCACGACGGCGATCAGCACGGTCACGCCGATGGGAAGGCTCCCGAGGATGTAGGACGAGAGCCGCGCCTCGGAGGTCAGGGAGCGGATCTTGGCCTGCAACGTGAAGCGCGCGCGGATGGTGGTGGCGATGTTCGAGACGATCTCCACCAGGTTGCCGCCCGTCTCGCGCTGCAGCAGCACCGCGGCCGTGAAGATGCGCAGGTCGAAGTTCTTCGGGTTGCGCCGCACCATGTTCTCGAGGGAGGCGCGGAACTCCCGCCCGAGGTTGTGCTCCTCATAGGTGCGCCCGAACTCCTGGGCCAGGGGGATCGGGGACTCCGTGGCGCAGACCCGCAGGGCCTCGGACAGGCCGTAGCCGGCCTGCAGCGAGCGGGAGATGAGGTCGAGGGCGTCGGGCAGCTGCTCGCTGATGCGCGCCGAGCGCGCCTCACCCTGGCGCATCAGCAGGACGATGGGGATGCCCCCCAGGACCGCCCCCACCACGCCGAGGGGGCCGATCAGGATGACCAGGGGGACGGCGCCACACAGGGCCAGGACCACGGTGCGGGTGAGCAGCGAGCGGATGGTGGTGGGGCGCCCGGCCTGGAGGTTGATGCTCTGCAGCCAGGCCCCGGCGGAGCCCAGCTGGCGCGCCCAGGGATCCCGGGACTCACTCCGCAGCAACCCCTCCTGCTGGGCCCCCTGCTGCTCGAAGATCCCCAGGCGCCGCGCGATCTCCTGATCCCGGGCCCGACGACGGATGACCACGACCCACCACAGCCCCTGCAGGAAGGCCAGCACGGTCACGAACAGGAAGCTGAGGGTGAAGATGAGGGTGAGGCGGGACACCCTATACCTCGTGGCGGAACCGGAAGAGATCGGGGGGCAGATCCAGGCCGTAGGCCGCGACTCGGTCCGAAAAGCGCGGCCGGATGCCCGTGGAGACGAAGGCGCCCTTGACCTTGCCCTGGGCGTCCACGCCGGTCTGATCGAACCGGAAGATGTCCTGGAGGCTGACGACGTTGCCCTCCATGCCCGTGACCTCGGACAGGGCGGTCACGCGGCGCGAGCCGTCGATGAGGCGGTCGAGCTGCACGATGACGTTGATGGCGCGGGCGATGGTCTGGCGGATGGAGCGGTCGGCCATGTTGGGCATGCCCATCCCGACCATGGACTCCAGCCGGCCGATGGCGTCGCGGGGGGCGTTGGCGTGGATGGTGGAGAGGGAGCCGTCATGCCCGGTGTTCATGGCCTGGAGCATGTCCATGGCCTCTTCGCCGCGCACCTCGCCGAGCACGATGCGGTCGGGCCGCATACGCAGGGAGTTGCGCACGAGGTCGCGCTGCGTGACCTGGCCACGCCCCTCCAGGTTGGGGGGGCGGGTCTCCAGGCGCACCACGTGCTCCTGCTGCATCTTGAGCTCGGCGGAATCCTCGATGGTGACGATGCGTTCGTCGGACGGGATGAACGAGGACAGCGCGTTGAGCAGGGTGGTCTTGCCCGAGCCGGTGCCGCCGCTGACCAGGATGTTCAGCTTGGCCTTCACGCAGCCGCGCAGGGTGTCCATGATCTCCCGCGGGACGCTGTTGAAGGCCACCAGGTTGGCGGCGGTGATGGGCACGGCGCCGAAGCGCCGGATGGACATGGAGGGGCCGTCCAGCGCCAGGGGGGGGATGATGGCGTTCACGCGCGAGCCATCTGGCAGGCGCGCATCGACCATGGGGTTGGTCTCGTCGATGCGGCGCCCCACCGCCGTGACGATGCGGTCGATGATCTGCATGAGGTGGGCGTCGGAGCGGAAGCGGACCTGGGACTTCTCCAGGCGCCCGCCGCGCTCGATCCAGATCCTGTCGAAGCCGTTGACGAGGATGTCACTGATGGTGGGATCCTGCAGCAGGGGCTCCAGCGGGCCGAAGCCCAGCACCTCGTTGAGGATCTCCTGGACCAGCCACTCCCGCTCCATGCGGCTCATGGGCAGGGCGCGCCCCGCGATGCGCTCCATCAGGATGGAGCGCAGGCGCCCCTCGAGCTCGGGCCGCGGCGTACGGCCCACCTGCTCGAAGTCGAGGGACTCGATCAGCTCGGCGTGCAGCTCACGCTTGGCCTGCTCCAGATCGCCGATGCCCGTGGGATCCTCGCGGTGACGCTGCTGCGCGCCCCGGACCCGCTCGATGAGGCGCGTGTCGGAGCTCATGACCTGCCTCCACCCCAGCTGAACAGAGACCGCTTGGGCGCGGCCTCCTCGGAGGAGCCCTCCGTCGACAGCCGCTGGGCCAGCTCGGCCACCTCGCGGGTGAGGGCGGCGCGCTTGCCGGCATCCCGGAGCAGGCGGCCGTAGTTGACCGCCGCGTACAGCAGCTTGGGATCGTCCGACAGGGTGGCGAACACGGGCATGCCCAGGTTGGCCTCGATGTCCTTGCGCGGCACAGGGGCGCTGCGCGACCAGCGGTTGAGCACCAACCGCACCCGGTCGCGCTCGACGCCGAGGCGGTCGAACAGCCGCACACGGCGCCAGGCGTTGCGCAGGGCGGGGACCTCGGGGGTGGTCACCAGCAGCACGAGATCGGCGGTGGCGACGGTGGTGAGGGCCTGCTCCTCGCAGCCGGTGCCGCAGTCCACCAACACCATGGGAAAGGCGCGCGTGGCCACGTGCAGCATGCGCAGCACCGCGTCCACCGGCGGGGGCTCGTAGGTCTGGGCGTCTTCGGGCTGGGGCAGGACGAGGACCTGGGAGGCGTGGGTGGTGGTGCAGGCCTCGAGCACCCGGTCGTCGAGCCGGCCGAAGTTGCGCAGCAGCTCCGCCATGCCGCCCGAGGGCTTGAGGTCCAGCAGCACCGCCAGATCGCCCATGCCGTAGACCATGTCCATGGCCAGCACCCGCTGCCCGGCGGCCAGCTCGGCGGCCAGGTTCACCAGGATCGTGGAGACCCCGGCGCCCCCCTTGCTGCCGGTCATGGCGATGACCCTGCCCCTGGCCTCGTCGTCCTCCTCGCTCTCCAGGGCGAGCCCCTGGACGCTGCGCCGGAGCGGCTCGATGTCGTCGGGCAGGACCACGTACTCGCGGAAGCCCCCGCGCATGGCGGTGCGGATGCGGTCGGGCTCCGAGCGCTGGGACACGGCCACCAGCAGCACGCCGGGGAGCATGTCGAGCAGCTTGGGGCCCAGCTCCACCGCGCGATCCTGGTGGCGGTCGAAGTCCACGAACACCAGGCGCGGCCGCTCGACCCAGGCCACGGGCTCGGCCTCACGGTAGGGCACGCTGTTGGCCGGGGAGAGGCGGATCAGGCTTCCGAGCGCGGCGACGAGCTGATCGATGACCCCGCCGTCGAGCGCGACGGCCATGGCGGCCACCGCCAGGGTGCCCTGAGGGCTCTCGCTCGGAGGAATCCCGTTGGGAGGCAGCAGGGTCATCTCAGCGCTCCATGCCCAGGGGCGCGGCGGACTCCAGGGGGAGGGCGCCGTGGTGGTCCTTGCCGAGCAGGAACAGCTCGAGGTCGGTCGGGTGGTTGTTCTCGGTGGAGGTGGGCAGCGGCGGCACCTCACCGGGCTCCAGCGGGCGCACGATCTCGGGGGTCACGAAGATCATGATCTCGGTCTGCTCGGTCTCGTGGCGCACGTAGCGGAACAGCGCGCCGAGGATGGGGATGCGCCCGAGGAGGGGGAACTCCGAGCGCTGGTTGCGGATGGTCTCGGAGAGCAGCCCGGCCATGGCGAAGGTGGTCCCGGAGCGCAGCCGCAGGTGAGAGGAGCCCTTGCGGGTGAGCAGGCCGGGGATGCCGACCCCGCCCAGCGAGATGGAGACGGTGTGATCGATCTCGCTGACCTCGGTATAGACGCGGAGGTCCACCACCTGGCCGGCCAGGACCGTGGGCACGAAGGAGAGCTTGATCCCGTACTCCTTGAACTCGACCTGCACGCGGTCGTAGGTGGTGATGGGGATGGGGATCTCACCGCCAGCCAGAAACTCCGCCTGCTGCCCCGAGAGGGCGACGAGGGTGGGCTGGGCCAGGATCTTGGAGAGGTTGGCCTCCTCGAGGGCCCCCAGGAACGCGGCGATCCCGGCCTCGCCGATGGGCAGCAGCGCCATCATCTGGAAGGCGCCCGTGGTGGGCATGTTGAATTCCGTGGTGCCGCCATCCGGGCCCTGGAGGGTCCAGGTGTCTCCGTAGTTGGGGCCATAGAGCGCGCCGGAGGACCTGGAGCCCGTGAAGAGCGCGTTCACGCCGAGCTCCCGCAGGCCGGTGCGCGAGACCTCGGCGAAGACCACGCGCAGCTGCACCTGGTGATCGCCGCCCACGGACATCAGGTTCACGAACTCGGGATCGTAGATCCTCGCCACCGCCGTGAGCCGCTCCAGGGTCTCCACGTCGGCGACCTTGCCGTCGAGCACCAGGTGCCCGTGCATCGGGTAGATCGCGGGTGGCTCGGCATCGCCGACGATCTCTTCGGTGCGCCGGAGCAGCTCGGCGAGGTCCTGGTGGACCGCCAGCTTGTACTCCACCGGCCCGCCGGCCTGATCGCGGTACCAGACCCAGAGATCGGTGGTCCCGACGGCCAGACCCCGCACCTGGAACTGCTCCTCCTCCAGCAGCTTGACCTCCGCGACCTCGGGATCCGACAGCAGCAGCCGAGCGATGGGGCGCTGGGCGGGCCAGACCAGGGACTGGCCCGCCTGGACGTCGAGCCACTGGGCGCCCACGGAGGCCCCGACGCTTTCGACCGGGGCCTCGGGCCCGGCCTCGGCGACCTGGACGGAGGCCACGCAGAGCAGCCCGGCAAGGAGGAACATCAAGGGTCTCAGCATGGATTCGCTCTCCACGGCGAGCAGGGGCGGCGCGGGATCAGCGGTGACGCCGGCCGGACGAAGTCTCGGCGCGGTTGCCGTTCTCGTCGAACTGCACGTGCTCCACCTGGTCGCCGCTGATGATCTCGGAGCGCGGGGTGGCCGGCTCCACGGCGTGCACCAGCCTGGGCGTGGCCCTGGCCTCTGGAGCGTGCCCCACCAGGCGCGAGGCCATCACCCCCTGGGTGTCCTGCTGGGTGATGTCGATGTCGTTGCGCAGGACGAGGTGGATGTCCCCGCGCGTGGCCGAGAGGGCCAGCTCCTCGGCCTGCTCGAGATCCAGCTCGAGGGTGACCGTGGGCTTCTCGCGGGAGGACTTCTTGAAGGCCCCCTTGGTGGCGCTGGTTTTTTCTTCCGAGGAGGCGTCGAGGCGCTGCCCCACGGCCAGGACGCGGACCCCCTGCAGGAAGGCCTTGGAGGCCCAGCTCTTCTGGCCCTCCGTGTCGTCGGGGCGGATGGTGACGATCACATCGACGTAGTTGCCGGGCTGGATGAACCCGGCCACGCCGGTCTCCGCGTCCACCGCCACGGACATGGCGCGCTTGCCGGGGCTGACCAGGGCGTTGAGCCCGACCCCCGCGTCGGCGACGGCCAGGCGCCCCTCGCGCACCAGCTCGTTGGCCAGGATGCGTTCGCGCGGCACGCGCCCCTGCAGCTCGGTCGCGGCGTGGAACACGCCCTCGCCTGGGACCATCTCGGGCTCCATGGCGCGCACCGCGACGTCGTCGGGCCCGATGGGCACCCCCACGTTCAGATCGCGGGCGGCCACCACGACCTCCACGGCGGAGGGGGTGGCCTTGGCGCGCGCCACCTCGAGCTGGGCCACCCTCACCACGCGGTACACCAGCATGACCGCGGCCATGGCGGCGCACAGGGAGATCGCGAAGATCAGCAGGGCCTTGGAACGACCGCCGGACAGCTGGGTTGGCTGCATGGACTCTCCCGCTCTGAGGGGGCCACCCCTGGGTGTGGGGAGGCCGGCGGACGGTCGGGCGAAGCCTCGCGATGCGCAGATTCCGGGGAGGCACGACCTCGACCGAGCGCTTCGGGACCGATGGGCGGCGACGCCGAACGCCCGCCGTTACCCGACCCTGGCCCGCTTCGACGCGTCGCGAGGGCGCGCCGAAGCGGGCGAGGGCCGGACGCGGGGCTAGGGCGCGGCCGCGTCGATGGTGGTGGAGACGCCGGTGAAGAGGTCGGACAGCGAGGTGCCGAGGGCGGTCAGGGCGACGATGATGGCGACGGCGATGAGCGCCGCGATGAGCCCGTACTCGATGGCGGTGGCGCCTGTCTCTTCACGAATGAACCTTGCGAGCATGCTTCCTCCTGTGGTGGCCCCACCATGGGGCGTGCTGACATCGGTAACAATGCCCAGGGCTTGAGGGAAGATCCACGCGCGAGAATGGCCCTGGCCCAGGCGCGGAGGAGTATACCGCAGTTCAGGTGTCCAGTGCGAGCCCAGCCCGGCGTCCTGGGGCGGGTCGCCCCTCGGCCAGGGGACGCCGAGGATTCACCAGGAAGGGGTGGTTTCATCGAATTCGACGTTGTGGACCCATGGCGCTGCGGCCACCACCGGGCGACGCTTCGCCGAGAAACGCCCTGTTGGGTTGTCATTCCAGCGGCCGCAAGCGGGTGGCTTGCCATGGACGGGGTTGGGTTGCGGGCCATGACCCAGGTTTCGGCCAATCGCCGAGTTTTCGGCCTTGTAACTACGCTGATTTACCGGGGCGCGACCAAGCGCCCCGCGCCGCTCATCAAGCGGCGAAGATGGGGGGGAGGGCGCGTGTCGCGCCCGATCAGGGGGGGAAGAATCTGTCGTCGGGGGGCGGAGCCCCCCGCATACCAAAAAAAGGGCAAGGTCCTCGTTGAGGCCGTGGCCGAAACGGGGACCGTAGCCGGGTTGCGGCGCGGCCTCCGATTCCTGCGCGGAGCTTCGCGGCGAGCGCTGTCCGTGTCCACGAGACGGGTTATCCTCGGCGCCTCAAGGGTCGAAGGCATGGCAGTCAAGGTGAACGCCCCGGTCAGGTTGCAGGTGTCCAGCGGCAGGTGGACCGGGTTCGTGCGCCGTGTGAGCGCGCGCCTCGATCTGCTCGTGGAGACCAGCGGGACCTTGAAGATCGGCGAGATCGGCTCCTTCGATCTCGAGATCCCTGGCTACGAGGGCCACATCGAGGGCACCTTCCGCGTGCGCAACGCGGGCGAGCGCGCCGGGCCCTACACCCGCTACATCCTGCGCATCGGCGATCTGCCCGCGCGGAGCCGGCACGTCATGCACGGCTGGATGCGCGGCCAGCTCGGCTCGCGCATGCCGCTCACCTCCGACATCGCCATCGATCGGAGGGCCTCCCCCGAGAGCGAGGGCCTGGTGGGCGAGAGCGCCGAGCAGGCCCTGCGCTACCCGCGTGTGCCCATCGAGGTGGGGGTCCCCATCGCCATGCGCACCGACTCCGGCGCGCGCATGGGCACGCTCGTGCGCTTCCACGGCACCGAGTTCCTGGTGGAGGTGGATCAGCCCGTCGCCCTGGGCGGCCAGGCCTTCTTCCAGTTCGAGGTCCCCGGCTTCGACATCGAGGTCTATGGCACCGCCGACCTCAAGCTGGAGGCCTGGAAGGACCGCGGCAGCTTCGGCTACGTCCTGGGGATGCAGCTCATGCGGCGCGCCGACCGCGACCTGTTGCTGGAGTGGCTCCAGGAGCAGGCCGAGGGCACCGAGCACGACGACGACCTCGACATGTCGACCAACCCCACCGACATCCCCTCCTCCCTTCCCCCGGACGAGGTCGCGGCGCGCGCCACCAGCGGCGCCCCTGGGCAGCCCCCGCCGGAGCGCGGCCCCTCGGGCCGCGACTCCATCCGCGAGGTGCTGCGGAGGCGGTTCTTCGGCAAGGGGCGGTAGCGCTCCGCCTACACCGGCAGCGCCCCAGCCACCGCAGATGCCATCGCCTGGAACGCCCCGGAAGCCGACAACTCCGCCGGCAGCTCCGGCTGGCCGGTGTCGCCCGCCACCCGCAGCCGCCCATCGAGCGGGATCTCGGCCAGCAGGGCCACGCCGCGCTCCTCGGCCAGGCGGCGGGCGCCGCCCTCGCCGAAGGGGAAGTCGCGCGCACCACCGGGCAGCTCGTACCAGGCCATGTTCTCCACCACGCCGAGGATGGGGATGCCGAGCTTCTCGAACATCTCCAGGCCGCGCACCGCATCCAGCAGGGCCAGGGCACCCGGGGTGCTGACGATGACCGCGCCGTCCACCGGGACGAGCTGCGCCATGGAGAGCTGGGCGTCGCCGGTGCCCGGGGGGAGGTCGATGACCAGGTAGTCGAGGCCGGCCCAGTCCACGTCCTCCAGGAACTGCTTGACCACGCCCATGACCATGGGGCCGCGCCAGATCAACGGGGTCTTGTCGCCGATGAGGAAGCCGACGGACATGCAGCGCAGGCCGTGGGCGCGGATGGGGATGATCTTCTCGCGCTCGTTCAGGTGCGGGCGCTGGTTGACCCCCAGCATCATGGGCAGGCTGGGGCCGTAGATGTCGGAGTCCATCAGGCCCACCGCGTAGCCCTGGTCGCGCAGGGCCAGGGCCAGCTGGACGGCCACGGTGCTCTTGCCCACGCCGCCCTTGCCGGATGCCACGGCGATGATGCGCTTGACCCCGGGGATGGCCTTCTGGGGGGGCAGGCCCGGGTCGTCACCGCCGGTGCCGCAGGCCGTGGGCTCCTCCTCGGGCTCCCCACCCGGGACGTCGCAGGCCGCGGGCTCGGCGTCGTAGGCCGGCAGCTCCGCGATCTCGGCGTCCACCGGGCCCTCCCAGCCGGCGTGCCGCACCTGGCGGGCCAGGGCCGAGAGCAGGCGCTGGCGCTGCTCGGGATCGTGACGCGGGGTGAGGGTGACCTGGAAGATGAGGCGCCCATCCTCGAAGCGGGCGGCGCCCACCATGCCCGCCTGCTGCAGGGACTGGCCGGAGACAGGATCGCGGACGCGCGCGGCGGCGCTCTTCAGCAGACGGAGAGCTTCGTGGGCGGACATGGGGGCCTCCTGGGGGAAAGGCCCCCATCTAGGCACGGTGGGGCCGGGCGCCAAGCCTCGCGATCAACCCTTGCCGTGCATCCACTTCCGGAGCACCGGCGTGAGCGCCAGCAGCACCACGCCGGCGCCGATGGGGATGGTGAAGAGCACCACCCACAGGGAGAAGCCGAGGTGGTGGACGATCTCCTCCATGCGGCCGGAGAGGTAGTCGGCGATGGCGGTGCACGCGAACCAGACGCCCATCATGAGCGAGACGATGCGCACCGGGGAGAGCTTGGTGACCATGGACAGGCCGATGGGGGAGAGGCACAGCTCGCCGATGGTGTGGATGAAGTACACCGCCACCAGCCAGACGAGGCTGGCCTTGCCCAGCGTGTCGGCCTGGGCCTGGCCGAAGAACATGACCACGAAGCCCAGCCCCAGCACGATCATGCCCAGGCCCATCTTGGCCGGGGTGGTCAGGCCCCACTTCTTGCTGTCGTTCCAGTCCCAGACCATGGAGAAGACCGGGGCCAGGATGAAGATGAAGAGCGGGTTGAAGCCCTGGAACCAGGTGGCGGGCATCTCCCAGCCGAAGATGTGGCGATCGGTCTGCTCGTAGGCGAACAGGTTCATGGTGCCGCCGGCCTGCTCGAAGCCCGCCCAGAAGAAGATGACGAAGATCGAGAGGATCATGATGACGGCCACGCGCTGCCACTCCTCGGTGGTCAGCGGCTCGTTGGCGGCCCCGCCCTCCTTCTTCCCCCGGCTGCGCATGCCGAAGATGGCGCCCAGCACCAGCACGGCTCCCAGCAGCAGCTTGGCGTAGCCCGGCGCGGCGCTCCACACCGGCCCGACGAAGTTCCAGGAAAAGACGAGGCCCAGCGCGAAGGCGGCCACGCCCACGGACCAGAGCCCGACATCCACGAAGTCCTTGGGGCCGAGGCGGCTCTGGGCCGTGACCTCGCGCCCCGGCGGGAAGCCGGCGGTGCCGAGGTAGCGCTGGCCCCACTGGAACAGCATCAGGCTGGCGATCATGCCGAGGCCGGCGAGGACGAAGCCGATGTTCCAGCCCCAGTCGTGGGTCTCCGCCATGCTCTCGGCGTAGCCCGCGCCGAAGATGGCGATGAAGGCGCCGAGGTTGATGCCCATGTAGAAGATGGTGAAGGCTGGATCGCGGCGCTTGTCGCCCTCGGGGTACAGCCCGCTGACGATGGTGGAGATGTTGGGCTTGAAGAAGGCGTTGCCCGCGATGATCAGGGCCAGGCCGTAGAACACCAGCGAGGGCCACCACATCACGAACAGGCCGGCGCCCATGACGATGCCGCCCATGGTGATGGCCTTGCGGGAGCCCAGGATCTTGTCGGCGACGTAGCCGCCGATGAGCCCGCACAGGTAGACCAGCAGCAGGTACAGGCCGTAGATGGAGAGGGCCTCGGGGCGGATGTCGTGCTTGACCTTGTAGGTGAGCACCCAGTCGATCAGGCCCTTGCCGTCGGTCTTGGCGCCCTCGATGGCCTGGGCCGCCAGGGAGCCGGCCTCGCCCTTGCGCAGGTTCTGGTGGTCGAAGGCGAGATCCAGGGCGCCGGCGAGGTAGCCGGGCTGCGCGCTGTGGGCCTCGATGAAGCGCGACTGGATCAGCGGGGCGGCCACCACGTTGCGCAGGCCGTCGGCGAAGTCCTCGAGGACGTGCTTGCCGTCGTAGGCCTTGGAGAGCTCGTTCTGGAGGCTCTCGCGCTGGGCCTCCAGCGCCTCGCCGCTGTACTGGGTGTCCTGCAGGGCGCGCCAGCCGGGCTCCTCGGCCTTCAAGGAGGCCACCACCGCCGCGGGCAGGGGGGCGTCCACGTCCAGGGTTGGATCGGCCAGCTGCTGCAGCAACCCCCGCTCCGCCAGGAACGCGGCGCTGACCTGCTGCAGCGGCTCGCCGTCGAAGCTCTCGTAGGCGCTCTGGAAGGCGACCGCCGGATCCTTCACGAAGGCGGCCTCGATGTCGGCCCGGAAGGACTCGTCGTGGCTGAAGGCGCCGGGGAGGATGATCCTGGTGAGGTACAGGATCAGGATGGCGCGCATGGTGTAGAAGGAGAAGCGCTCGGCGGCCTCCGTGCCGAACAGCACGTACAGGCCAGGCGGGTGACGGAGCTTCTCGGCCATGGGGACCTCGGGGCCAGGGGTCTGGCGCCCGTATCCCCTTTGGCGGCGGGGGCCCAGCGGATCGGCGGCCGGCTATGGCTTGTAGGCGTAGGTCGACGAGGCGGTCTGGCCCGAGTAGCCGTAGACCGTGGAGTAGTAGCCGGAGGCGGTGTTGCTGTAGCCGCCCAGCACGGCCGCGTAGCGCCCCGAGGCGTAGTTGCCGTGGCCGCCCGACACCGTCGAGTAGTAGTAGCTGGCGTAGTTGTAGGCCCCGCCGAGCACCGCGGTGTACGGGTAGGTGGCGTAGTTGTAGTACCCACCGACCGTGACGGCGTCCGTGCCGGAGGCCTGGCCGTAGTAGCCGGCGACCACCACGGAGTAGGCCCCCGAGGCGTAGCCGTTCTCGCCCGCGACCACGACGCTCGCCGAGCCGTAGGCGTCGCCGCCGTACCCCGCCACGATGGCGGACCCGGAGCCCGAGGCCACGCCCCCGTAGCCGCTGACGATCCCGGCGTACATGCCGCTGGCCTCGTTGCCGCTGCCCGCCAGCACGGCGGAGTAGGTGCCGCTGGCGTCGTTGTAGTAGCCGCCGACGTCCACCGCCGCGGTGCCCGAGGCGGCGTTGTAGGCCCCGCCTGCGACCACGGAGTAGCTGCCGCCGGCCTCGTTGTAGTAGCCGCCGAGCACGCTCGAGTAGTCGCTGGAGCTGGCGTTGTCGTAGCCGAACACCACCCCGCCGTTGCCGGTGTAGCTGTGGTAGGGCCCGACCACCAGGTTGTGGGAGCCGGTGCGGACGTCGCTGCCGTCGTCCAGATCGTAGCCGATGATGAGGTTTCCCTTGCCGTTCGTGGTGGTGGTAGAGCTGCTGCCCAGGCCGTTGACGATGCGCAGGTTGGCGCCCGTGAGCACCAGATCACCGGTACTGTCCACCGACAGCAGCCCGGTGGTGGCCGAGATGGTCAGCAGGTCGGCCTGCAGATCGGCGATGTCGGCCGCGTTGTCCGCGATGGCGGCGGCGTTGTCCGCGATGTCGGCCGCGCTGGCGGCGATGGCGGCGGCGTTGCCCGCGATCTCGCCCGCGTTGTCCGTGATGGCCTCCTCGGCGGCGGTCATGTCCGAGCGCAGGGAGTCGGCCTCGTCCTCCAGATCGGCCACGCCACCCTGGAGGGTGGTCAGCAGGCCCGAGAAGGTGCTCTCGCTGCCCTGCAGGGCGCTGATGTCGGACTGGGCGGTGGCCAGGCCGCCCTGCAGGCTGGAGACGTCGCCCTGCAGGGTGGACACCGAGCCTTCCAGGGCGGCGATGGCCTCGCCCTGGGTGGTGGTGGTGACCTCGAGGGCGGCCAGCCCCTCCTCCAGGTAGGAGAGGTCCACGCTGCCGGTGGCGGCCTCCAGATCGTAGATCCGGCCCTCGTGCTCATCGAGGGCATCCAGGATGTCGCCGATGGCCGCGTCGTTCTCCGCCGCCAGGGTGCTGTTGACCGCGATGGCGGAGGTGTTCTGGGTCACGTCCGTCTGGACGGAGTCCACCTCGGCCTGCAGCGCCTCCACCTCGGCCTGCAGCGCCTCGATCAGCGCCTGCTGGCTGGCGAGGCTCTGCTCCAGGGCGTCCACCTGGGCCTGATCGACGCCGGCCACCTCGCCACACCCGATGGCGAGGGCGAGAGCCGGGATGAGCGCGCGCGTCATGATGACCTCCTTGCTGCGGATCGGGACTCCGGGGGCGTCAAGATACCTCCGGAACGGGCCCGTGGACAGCCTGCTGTGGTAGAACCAGCCCAGGTCCGTGGCCGACTCCGGTCCCGCGAGGTCAGCGCACCATGGCCATCTTCGGCGGCAAGAAGAGAGCCCTGCTCACCCAGCTCCAGCAGGCTGGCTGGCGCGGAGCCCAGGAGCGCGACACGCTGCTCGGGGAGCTGCGCCAGGCCGAGCCCAGCGCCCACGATGTGATCCCCCTGGTGTGGAGCCAGGATCCCGCGGTGCGGCAGGTGGCGGTGGATCTTTTCCTGGCCGACCCCTCCTCCGGGGCGGTCAAGGGGCTGGTGGAGCAGCTGGGCAGCCAGCCGGCCCACGTCCGGGGCTATGCCTCGCGCCTGATCCCCCGGGTGGACCAGGACGTGCTGGAGAAGGCGGTGGAGGATCTGCTGGGCGACAAGAGCGCAGCGCGCCAGCGCCAGGGCTGGGAGCTGGCCCTGGAGATGAGCGGCGAACCCGGCAGCCGCCTCAGGGAGCGCGCGGCCCGCGAGGCCCCGGCGGACCTCAAGGTGGTGGCGGTGCAGCGTCTCGTGTCCGACGGCGTGCGCGGGCGGCACGTCCCCCTGCTGCTGGAGCTGTCCCGCGACCCCGACCGCCGCCTCGCGGCCGCCGCCGTGGAGTCCCTCTCCAAGGCCCAGGACAAGCGCGTGATGGGCGCCATGCTGCAGGCCTTCGCCCACGGCGATGCCGCCTCGCGGGCCTTCGCCCGCCGCTGGTTGCAGGAGCAGGCCAAGGAGAACCCCAAGGCGCTCAGGGTCCACCTCCTGGAGCTGCTGGGCGAGGGCGAGGACGTCACGCGGCGCATGGCCGTGGAGCTGCTGCTGCAGACCGGGCCGCCCGCCGAGATCCTGCTGCAGATCCTGCTGTTCTCGCGGGATCTGGTGGGCTGGCTGCGGGACCGCATCCTGGAGACCCTGCGCGGCCTGGGCGATGACGTGCTGCAGAGCGCCGTGGAGCTCCTGACCCACCCCGACGAGGACGTGCGCACGGCGGCCCTGGTGCTGGTGCAGTACTTCCACGATCCCCGCGTGGTGGAGCCGGTCTGCAAGCTGCTGCAGGCCGACGACTGGTGGCTGCGCCTGACCGCCTGCGACGCCCTCGCGGAGCTGGGGGACGAGCGCGCCGTGCCCAGCCTGGTCAAGGCGCTGCAGGACGAGGAGTGCCGCTGGGCGGCCATCGACGCCCTGGCGCGCATCGGGTCGCGCGCGGCCCTGGAGCCCCTGTCCGGGCTGCTCAAGGATCCCCGCCCCGAGGTGCGCCTCGAGGTGGTCCAGGCCTTCGCGCGCTTCGACGACCCGCGCATCCTGCCCCTGCTCAAGATGCTGGCGAGCCGTGATCCCTCGGGCGAGGTCCGCTCCCGCGCGGTCGAGGTGGGGCGCGATCTCGCCCGCCGCCTCGGGCAGGCCCAGGAGACCGTCACCGCGGCCAGCCCCGCACCCGACGCCGAGCAGCTCGAGCGCCCCCTCGATCGCCTGCTGGCCAAGGTGCGGGAGGAGGGCTGCTCGGATCTGCACATCACCATCGGCGAGCCCCCCATGGTGCGGCGCCGCGGCAGGCTGGAGCGCATGGCCGACATGCCGGCGCTCGATGCCCGCCAGGCGCAGCGGGCCATCGCCTCCATCATGGAGGATCGCCACCGCGCCACCCTGAAGGAGAAGGGCGAGGTGGACTTCTGCCACGCCATCCCGGAGGTGGGGCGCTACCGGGTCAACGTCTACCGCCAGCGCCTGGGCCTGTGCGCCGCCTTCCGCGTCATCCCCGGCACCCCCCCCACCTTCGCCGAGCTGCACATCCCCGGCCGCCTGACCGAGCTGCTGGAGTACCACCAGGGGCTCATCGTGGTGTCGGGCCCCGCGGCCAGCGGCAAGAGCACCACCCTGGCGGCCATCGTCAACCTCATCAACGAGACCCGCCCGCTGCACATCATCACCCTGGAGGATCCGATCGAGTTCGTGCACCCCTCCAAGCTGGCCCTGGTGAACCAGCGGGAGATCGGCACCCACTCCGGCTCTTTCGCCCGCGCGCTCAGGGCCTCCCTGCGCGAGGACCCGGACGTCATCATGGTAGGCGAGATGCGCGACGTGGAGACCATCCGCATGGCGCTGATGGCGGCGGAGACCGGGCACCTGGTGGTGGCCACCATGCACACCACCTCGGCGCACCAGACCATCGACCGTCTCGTGGGCAGCTTCCCGCCGGACGAGCAGCAGCAGGTGCGCATGGGGCTGTCCGAGAGCCTCAAGTACGTGGTCTGCCAGCAGCTCGTCCCGCGCAAGGACGGCGAGGGCCGGGTGGCGGTCTTCGAGGTGCTCAAGGGCACCCTGTCGGTGGGCAAGCTCATCCGCGACGCCAAGACCTTCCAGATCCCCGGCCTGATGCAGATCGGACGCTCCGTAGGCATGCAGACCGTGGACCAGGCCCTGATGGGGCTGGTGGACGCGCGACTCATCGACGGGGAGGAGGCCTGGCTCCGGGCCGAAAAACCCGAGACCTTCGCCCCCTTCTGCAAGCCCGCCTTCCTGCGCGAGGTGGAGGCGAACGCATGAGCTCCAACCTCATCGATCGCTTCCTCAAGCTCATGAACGACCGCGGGGCCAGCGACCTGCACCTCTCGGTGGGTCGCCCCCCCATCTTCCGCATCTCCGGCCGCCTGGAGCCCATCCGCTTCCGCGTGCTCACCGACGAGGACTTCGAACGCCTGATGCGCCCCACCGCGCCCGAGCGCATCTGGCAGCAGTACCTGGAGGAGGGCGACGCGGACTACGCCTACGAGGTCTTCAGCCTGGCGCGCTTCCGGGTGAACGTCTTCCGCCAGCACCGCGGCCGCGGGGCGGTCTTCCGCATCATCCCCACCCGCATCATGACCATCGAGCAGCTTCGGCTGCCCCCCTCCGTGCACAAGCTCACCCGCCTCAAGCACGGGCTCGTGCTGGTCACCGGGCCCACGGGCTCGGGCAAGTCCACCACGCTCGCCGCCCTCATCCACGAGATGAACCAGCAGCGCGCCATGCACTTCGTGACCATCGAGGACCCCATCGAGTTCGTGCACGAGAACCGCCAGGCCCTGGTGTCCCAGCGCGAGATCGGGCCCCACAGCAGGAGCTTCGCCGCCGCCCTGCGCGCGGCCGTGCGCGAGGACCCGGACTGCATCCTGGTGGGTGAGATGCGCGATCTGGAGACCATCGAGATGGCGCTCTCGGCCGCCGAGACCGGGCTGCTGGTCTTCGGCACCCTGCACACCAACTCCGCGGCCAAGACCGTGGACCGCATCATCAACGTGTTCCCCTCGGACAAGCAGGACGGGGTGCGCCTGGCCCTGTCCAGCGCCATCAAGGGCATCCTGGCCCAGCAGCTCCTGCCGCGAAAGGGTGGCGGGCGGGTCGCCGCCGTGGAGGTCATGTTCGGGGCCGCCTCCCTCTCCTCCCTGGTGCGCGAGGGCAAGTCCCACCAGCTCGCCAACTTCATCTCCCAGGGCCGCTCCAAGGGCATGGTGGGCATGGACGACAGCCTGCGCAGGCTCGTGGAGGAGGATCTGGTGGAGCCCATGGCCGCCCTGGAGAAGGCGCTGGACAAGGAGGAGATGCGCCGCTGGCTGGCCGAGCGCGGCGTGAAGATCACGGATGAAGGCGGTGGGTAGGAGGCGGGAGGCGGGAGGCGGGAGGCGGGAGGCGGGAGGGGCTGGCCGCGGCCGACGGTGAGCTGGCCCTGCTGCGCGACCTGGGCATGGGCCTGATGCGCCCGCACCGCCCGGCGGGGCACGTCTTCTCCCAGAACATCGTGGCGCCCGAGGGCCTGGAGAGCGCCGACTGGAGCCTGCCCGACCACGTGGTGGCCACCACCGGCGCCGCCGGGGTGTAGCCTGTCGTCGCCTGCCGGCGCTCCCGCGCGTCTCCGGCCTCCCCCGCCAAGCCGGGCTATGAGCCCTGGCGAACCCCCCCGAGGAGCCCCCATGGCCGAGAAAGCCCGCGTCCCCGTCCTGACCCAGCTCCGCACCATGGCGTGGAACTTCTGGATCGCGAACCTCATCGAGGCCGGTGAGCGCCTCGCGTTCTTCGGCGTGCGCGCCGTGGTGGGCCTCTACATCTACGGCGAGACCTCGGTCCTGCACCTCTCCATGACGGAGAAGGGCCTCATCTTCGGCATCTGGGCGCTGATCCAGTGCCTCGTGCCCATGGTCTCGGGCGGCTACGCCGACGCCTACGGCTACCGCAAGTCCATGGCCGTGGCCTTCCTGATCAACATCGCCGGCTACTGCGTCATGGCCAACTCCCACGGTTTCTGGACCATGCTGCTGGCGGCCTGCATGGTGGGCCTGGGCACCGCCATCTTCAAGCCGCCGGTGCAGGGCTCGGTGGCCAAGTCCCTGAACGAGGGCAACTCGTCGCTCGGCTTCGGCATCTTCTACCTGCTGGTGAACGTGGGCGGCATGCTCGCGCCCATGCTGGCCTCCCCGCTGCGCGGCGATCCGGTGCTGAACCCCACCTGGCACTACGTCTTCTACGGCGCCGCCATCGTCACCGCCTTCAACTTCCTGCCGGCCTTCCTCCTCTTCCGCGAGCCCCCCGTGAACCAGGCCGCCCGCGACAAGAGCCCCGTGCAGGTCTTCGTCGACACCATGACCACCCTCTGGCGCGATCAGCCCATGCTGCGCTTCCTGCTGGTGGTCTCGGGCTTCTGGTTCATGTTCATGCAGCTCTGGGATCTGCTGCCCAACTTCCTGGACGAGTGGGTGGACACCCGCGATGTGGGCGCCATGGCCACGGCGGTGCTCGGCGAGCACGCTCAGGGCTGGCTCATGGCCGACGGCGCGCTCAAGCCCGAGATGCTCATCAACATCGACTCGGCGGCCATCGTCCTGCTGGTCCTGCCCATGTCCTGGTTCTTCGGGCGGTTCAAGATGATGACCAGCCTGGTGCTCGGCATGGTCATCGCCACGGTGGGCTTCACGCTGTCGGGCCTGAGCACGGCGGGTGCCTGGGCAGCGCTCATGATCTTCGTGTTCGCCATCGGCGAGATCATCTGCAGCCCCAAGTTCTCCGAGTACATCGGGATGACGGCGCCGCCGGACAAGAAAGCCATCTACATGGGCTACTCCAACATCCCCTTCGCCATCGGCTGGGCCGTGGGGAACTGGATGTCCGGCCCCCTGTACGACGTCTTCTCCTCCCGCAGCCACCTCGCCAGCAAGTGGCTGGCGGCCCAGGGCGTCGCCGTCGCCGAAGGCGCCGATCCGGTGGCGCTGATGGTCACGAAGCTCGGGCCGGAGGCCACCACCTACGACGCCACCCAGGTGCTGTGGGACGCCTACCACCCCTGGATCATCTGGGTGATGCTGGGCGCGGTGGGCGCGCTGTCCGTGGTGGGCATGGTCTGGACCTACCTGCAGGCCCAGAAGACCGTGGCACCCGTGGCCAAGCAGAGGATCGAGGTCCCCTAGCCCCATGGGGGCCCACGCCCGCCGGCTCGGCCCGTGGACCGCCACCCTGCTCGTGGTGGCCAGCATGGTGGGCACCGGCGTGTTCACCACCACGGGCTTTCTGGTGCGCGATCTCGGCTCCAACCCCGCGGTGATGGCCTGCTGGGCGCTGGGGGGCGTGGCCGCCCTGGCGGGCGCCCTGAGCTACGCGGAGCTGGGCGCGGCCCTGCCCGAGAACGGCGGCGAGTACCTGCTGCTGTCGCGCATCTACCACCCGGCGCTCGGCTTCACCGCCGGCTGGATCTCCATGATCGTGGGCTTCTCCGCGCCCATCGCGGCTGCCAGCCTGGCCTTCTCCCGCTACCTGGCGATGCTCGTGCCGGGCCTGCTCGAGCTGCCCGTCTCCCTCACGCTGATCGCCCTGCTCACGGCCATCCACTGCCTGCGGCTGGAGCTGTCCTCGGGCTTCCAGAACCTGTTCACCGCTGGCAAGGTGCTGCTGATCCTGGCCTTTGTCCTCGGCGGGCTGTACGTCGGCGCGCCACGGCAGGCCCTGACGGCCGGGGCCACCCCCACGGCCGCGGCCGTGCTGTCGGCCCCCTTCGCCGTGGGCCTGATCTTCGTGAGCTTCGCCTACCAGGGCTGGAACGCCAGCCTCTACATCGCCGGGGAGCTGCGCCACCCTGAACGCTGGCTGCCCCTGTCCCTGGTGCTGGGCACGCTGGCGGTCACCGGGCTCTACCTCGCCCTCAACGCCGTCTTCCTGGGCGCTGCCCCGGCTGGGGCGCTGGCCGGCAAGCTGGAGGTGGGGCACATCGCGGCGGCGGCCCTGTTCGGCGAGCCCGCCGCGCGGGTGCTCTCGGCCATCATCGCGGTGGGGCTCGTCTCCACCGTGGGCGCCTACATCATGACCGGCCCGCGGGTCTACGAGGCCATGGGCCAGCGCTTCCCCGGCCTGGCCATCCTCGCCGGGCGGGGCGAGGGGCGCGGCCCGGTGCGCTCCATCCTGCTGCAGGGGGCGGTGGCCGCGGGCATGGCGCTCACAGCCAGCTTCGACGCCCTGCTCACCTACACCGGGTTCACGCTGTCGGCGGTGGCGGCGCTGACGGTGCTGGGGGTCTTCGTGCTGCGCCGCCGGGAGCCCGCGCTGCCGCGGCCCTACCGCACCTGGGGCTACCCCGTCACCCCCGTCTTGTTCGTGGCCCTGATGGGCTGGATGATGGCCCAGGCCGTCCTGTCCCGTCCCGCCGTGGCCCTGGCCGGCCTGGGCACGCTGCTGGCGGGGCTCGGGCTGTGGTGGGGGCTGGAGAGAACACGTGCCTGAGATCAGCTTCACCCTCGATGGCCAGCCCATCACCATCGGCTGCGATGCGGGCGCGTCCGCCCTGGACCTGCTGCGCGACCACCTCGACGCCACGAACCTCAAGCGCGCCTGCGGTCAGGGCACCTGCGGGGCCTGCACCGCCATCATCGACGGCAAGGCCCGCCCCACCTGCACCCTGCCTGCGACGTCCCTGGCTGGGCGCACCGTGCTCACCACGCGGGGCCTCTCCGAGGGCGAGAAGGCGCTCTACACCCGCGCCTTCGCCGATACCGGCGGCTCCCAGTGCGGCTTCTGCACGCCCGGGCTGGTGCTGCGCACCAAGGCCCTGCTGGACGCCCAGCCCCACCCTGACGAGGCCGCCATCCGCCGCGCCCTGGGGCCGCACGTCTGCCGCTGCACGGGCTGGCAGGGGGTGATCCGGGCGGTGAAGCACGCCGCGGAGCTGCGCACCCAGCCACACTTTCCCAAAGGAATGGCCATCCTGGGCATCGGCGACCCCTCCCCCCGCCGCCCCTCCCGGCCGCTCGTGCTCGGTGAGCACCCCTTCATCGCCGACCGGCGGGCGCCCGGCATGCTCCACGGCGCCCTGGTCTTCGTGCCCGCGCCACGCTGCCGGCTGCTGCGGGTCCACGCCTCCGCCGCCCTGGCGCTGCCCGGTGTGCGCGCCGTGCTGACCGCCGCGGACGTACCCGGCGAGCCCTGGCAGGGCCAACTCAGGCCCGACTGGCCCCCGCTGCTGCCCATCGGGGCCGAGTCCGGCTGCAGCGGCGATGTGGCGGCCGCCGTAGCCGCCGAGAGCCGCGCCATCGCGCGCGAGGCCGCCCTCCTGGTGCGGGTGGAGGTGGAAGAGCTCGAGCCCGAGCTCGACCTGGAGCGGGCCGCGGCGATGCCTGAGATGGTCCTGGCGCGCACCGAGATCCGGCGCGGCGACGTGGACGCCGCCCTCGCCGCCTCCGCCGTGGTGGTGCGCGAGACCTTCCACACCCAGCGGCAGGACCACGCCTTCCTGGAGCCGGAGGCCAGCCTGGCCGAGCCCCTGCCCGAGGGCCGCCTGCGCGTGCTGTCCTGCGGCCAGGGCATCTTCGAGGACCGCCGCGCCCTGGCCAGCTTCCTGGGCCTGGCCGAGGGAGACATCGAGGTGGAGCAGGGCGGCGCGGGCGGGGCCTTCGGGGGGCGCGAGGATCTGAACGTCCAGCCCCACGCTGCGCTGCTGGCGCTCCGCACCGGCCAGCCCGTGCTGGTCGAGCTGTCCATGGAGGAGTCGCTGCGCTTCCACCCCAAACGCCACCCCATGCGCCTCAGCTACACCCTGGGGGCCGACGCCGAGGGCCGCATCACGGCGCTGGAGGCCGAGATCCTGGGCGACACCGGCGGGCATGCCTCGGTGGGCGAGAAGGTGCTGGAGCGCGCCGCGGGGCACGCGGGCGGCCCCTACCACATCCCCTGCGCCCACGTGGTGGCCATCACCGTGCGCACCCACAACCCCACCTCGGGCGCCATGCGCGGCTTCGGCGCCAACCAGGCCGCCTTCGCCCTGGAGGGCTGCCTGGAACGCATCGCGGTGCGCCTGGGGCTCGATCCCTTCGAGATCCGCCTGCGCAACGCCGCCCGCCCCGGAGATCGCCTCGTGAGCGGTCAGATCGTACCCTCCGACGCCGGCCAGGTGGCCACGCTGGAGGCCATCCGCCCCCACTACGAGGCGGCGCGCGCCGCGGGCCGCGCCGTGGGCCTGGCCTGCGGGCTCAAGAACGTGGGGCTCGGCAACGGCCACCGGGAGCAGGGACGGGTGCTGCTGGAGCCCCTGACGAACGGCCAGGTGGCCATCCACACGGGCTTCACCGAGATGGGCCAGGGCCACGACACCTTTCTGCAGCTCGCCGCGGCCACGGTGACGGGTCTCTTGCCCGCGCGTTTCCTGGTGCGCACCACCACCGCGGCCCCGGTGGACGTGGGCATGACCACCTCCAGCCGCGCCACCTCCCTGGCGGGCCAGGCCGTGCGCCGCGCAGGCGCGGATCTCCGGGTGGCCCTGGAGCAGGCCGGCTGGAAGATGGAGACCCTGGTTGGCCGGCGCTTCCTGGGGGTCTGGGAGGCGCCGGAGACCCACGCCCCCGACGACCGCGTCGCCGATCCCGTCATCCACTGGTCCTACGCCTGGGCCACCCAGCTCGCGATCCTCGACGAGCGCGGCCGCCTGGAGCGCATCGTGGCCGCCCACGACGTGGGCCGCGCGCTGAACCCGCTCGCCTGCCGCGGCCAGGTGGAGGGCGGGGTCCACATGGGCGTGGGCTGGGCCCTGTGCGAGGAGCTGCGCCTGGAGCGGGGCGTACCGGACACCAGCTACCGTCACCTCGGCGTGCTCGCGGCGCGCCACACCCCGGAGGTGGAGGTCCTCCTGGTGGAGGTCCCCGCCGAGCACGGCCCCTGGGGCGCGAAGGGCATCGGCGAGATCTGCCTGGTCCCCACCGCCCCGGCCATCGCGCATGCCATCCACGCCTTCGACGGCTCCTGGCCCACGTCGCTCCCCATGCGGGACAGCGCGCCGGAGAGGGCGTTGAGGGCCCGACAATCTGGTTAGGATCCCCCCATGCCCTCCCCCTCCACCCTCTGGAAGCTGGTGGCCGCCGCGCTGTTCGGGCACGTGGTCCTGCTCCTGGCCCACGGCGGCCGCCCGGCCCGGGATCCGGTCTGGGCGCTGCTGCCGATCCTGCCACTCACTGGCGCCTCCCTCGACGCGGACCTCGCCGCCAGCGGCTTGCTGCTGCCCGAGGGGCCCACGGCGGAGGGGCCGGAGAGCTTCGGCACCAACCTCGGAGAGCGGCTCGGAAAGACCGCCTACCTGGGCCCCACCATGAGCGTGGACGACTTCTCCCGCGGGCTGGTGGCCCTGCACCAGGGGGCCGGCCCGGGCCTGCGCGACGAGCAGATCGGCGAGCTGCGCGAGACCCTCCAGCGCCTGGGGCAGATCCGCGATGAGCTGAACCGCTCGGACGCACCCCTGCTGCAGGCGGCCAGGGCCGTGGCCTGCGCGCGGGATCGGGCGCTGGCCAGCCTCACCGAAGATCAGAAGGCCACCCTGCTGGCGCCGCCCGCCACCCCTGAACCGCCCGCACCCGATGGCGCGCCGGGGGTGCACCCATGAGCCGCTGGCTGCCCCTCACCTGCCTCGCCCTGCTCGCCGGCCTGATCGCGCGCGACGTCTGGCTGCTGCGGGCCCCGAAACCGGCGGTGGAGTCCGTCCCGCTGTTCACGCCAGCCTCCCTGGGCACCCAGGGTCAGCCCATTCCGCAATGCGAGGTCCCCCGGGACCCTCCGCTGGATCCGCGGCTCGCCCAGGTCCCGCTGAAGGCCCTGATGGCGCTGGCACCCGCGCCGCAGGCCGAGGTCAACGCCGCGCTGGATGCGGTCTCCCACCAGCAGGTGGAGCTGCGCACCCTGCGCAACCGGCGCCACGCCTGGAACGTCGAGGCCATGGAGCTGACCGCCACCCTGACCCGCGAGATCGAGCCGGAGCAGCTCGACTGGATCCTGGACAACCGCGATGCGGCGGCCTCCATGGCGCTGCGCCCCGAGAGCTGGCGCGACCTCTGGCTCCCCGCCCCGTGAGCGCGATGCACCGCCGCCTGCTCCTGAGCCTGGCGGCCCTGCTGCTGGCGCTGGGGGCCCTGGAAGGGGGCGTGCGCCTCCTGCGGCCGCAGCCCACCGCCAGCGCCTCCCCCCCCGAGCTGCTGCGGGGCGCCTTCACGGCCCCCGGGGATCACCCGGCCCGCACGGAGGAGTACGACGTCACGGTGCACGTCAACGCGCAGGGCTTCGTGGACCGGGAGTGGGGCCCGCGCGCCCCCGGCGTGGCCCGGGTCGTCGTGCTGGGCGACTCCTTCGTGCAGGCCGCCCAGGTGCCGCTGGGGCAGGGCTTCGGCCGTGTCCTGGAGCGAGCCCTCGGCCCCGGCGTCGAGGTCCTCTCCCTGGGCGTGCCCGGCGCGGGGACCGCCACCGAGCTCGGTGTGCTCGAGCGCCACGCCCTCCCCCTGCGGCCCGACCTCGTGCTGCTGGGCTTCCTGGTGGGCAACGACGTGCTCAACGCCAGCCCCCTGCTGGAGTCCAAGGCCGACAAGCCCTTCCTGGCCCTCGAGGGCGACGCCCTGGTGCCCACCAGCGCCGCCGATAGCCTGGCTCGCCCCTGGCGCCTCGGCCCCCTCTGGCGCTGGAGCCACGCCTGGCGCCTCATCTCCCGCGACCTGGCGCGCCGTCGGCTCGCGGCGCGTCAGCTCGAGCTCGGCCAGGGCCTGCCCGTGGACCTGCGCGTCCACGAGCCCGCGCCGAGCCCCGCCTGGGACGAGGCCTGGGCCGTCACCGACGCCCTGGTGGGCGCCATCGCCGCCCGCTGCGGGGAAGAGGGCGTGGCCTTCGCCACCCTGCTCTTCCCCACCGCCGAGGAGGCCACCGCCGCCGGCCGCGCCGCCGCCCTGTCCCGCTGGCCCGCCATCGAGGGCTGGGATCTGGGCGCCGCCCGCGGGCGCGCCGAGGCCATGGCCGCCGCCCACGGCCCGGTCCTCGACCTGCAGCCCGCCCTCGCCGCCGCCGAGGCTGCCTCTCCCGAGCCCCTCTACTTCCCCCTCGACGGCCACTGGACCGCCCGCGGCCACCGCGTCGCCGCCGAGGCCGCCGGGCCATTCGTGGCGGGGGTGCTCTCCAGGCCGGCAGCTACTCCTTCTTCTCCCCGGACTTCCCCTTCTTCCCCGTGACGAGCTGGGCAATCAAGCCCACGACGAACAGCGCGGTCACGATCATCCAGGGCTGCAGGTCGATGCCCAGGAGGGTCACCGGGCCGTCCAGGGCGTCGAGGGACCAGGTCACCACCAGGGCCCCCAGCAGGGCGGTGATCACCTTGAGCAGGGCCTTGAAGATGCGCGGAAAGAAGAGTAGCCCGATCGCGCCCCCGAGCACCAGGCCCCACCAGGGCGCCGGCTCGTGCAGCAGGGGCGGCCAGCCGATCTGGGCCAGGCCGGCCATGGCCACCGCACCCACCAGGTGGACCGCGACGCGCTCCAGGAAGTGGCAGATC
Organism: Pseudomonadota bacterium; assembly: GCA_043814015.1. Taxonomy (GTDB): domain Bacteria; phylum Myxococcota_A; class UBA796; order UBA796; family JAFGLY01; genus JBDRKM01. The sequence continues at coordinate 5,591 of JBDRKM010000060.1, read as the reverse complement.
AGGGCGCCCACCGCGGCGAGCAGCACCGCCGCCAGGGAGATGACGATGGGGCCCAGGTCGGGCGGGAGCATCAGGGCCAGGGCCACGCCGCCCAACAGCCCCGGAGCGACCACGGCCAGGCGGTAGAGGCGCCCGCCGGCCAGCAGGAGCAGGGCGCCGGTCAGCCCGGTGAGCCACTGGGGCGCGCTCTCGAACCACGCGCGCCAGGGCTCGAGGTTCGAGGGCAAGGACGGCGGGACGGCGGGCACAGGCATGGGTGGGCTCCGGAGAGAAGGCGCAGCGGGATACGCTCCAGGGCCAGGAGGTATTCATGCCCAGCGGATTTCGCCCGTGGCCGGTGGCCCTCGCCCTCGCCCTGCTCGGCTGCCCGCCTTCCGCCGGCGACGACACGGAGGCGCCGGACTCCGACGATACCGGCGCACACTCCGCCGGGATCGTGGCCGAGCCCGTGCTCCACGTGGACGACGGGCCGGGCGACCTCGACCTGACCGCCGACGGGCTGCTGCTCATCGTGACCCGCTACGGCGGCGACGTGCGCTCGTGGAGCCCGCAGAGCGGCGCCGAGGACGTGGTGCAGCACGCCATCCCGGATCTCGAGGGCATCTTCCGCGCGGCCGACGACCGCCTGTGGGCCGCCAGCTCCGACGGCCAGGTGGAGGGCAGCGTGGGCTGGATCGAGCACAACGACTACGAGGAGATCACCGACCAGGCCGACGACGGCACGCTGATGCGCGGCCTCGACGACGTGGTCCTCGCCGACGACGGCACCCTCATCGCCGTGGACGACATCATGGAGGGCCTCTTCCTGACCGATCCGGGCTCGGGCTCCACCGCCTTCGTCCCCCTCGCCATCGACTACCCCCAGGCGCTGCTGCTGCACGACGGCGCCCTGCTGGTGGCGGGCAACGACGGTGTCTACCGGGTCTCCCTGCCCGACGGCGGGGCCACGCGCCTCGATGAACGCGCCGGGCGCGGCCTCGCCCTGTGGGGGAGCACGATCCTCGCCTCCAACACCACCGACGGCATCTACGCCGTGGGCGGCGCCATCGCCGGTGGCGGTGAGATCCCGAGCCCGCGGAACCTGCTGGCCGTCGGCGACACCCTCTACGTCTCGGACGCCGCCGGCTACGACCTCTACGCCATGGACCTCTCCGGCTGGGTGCCCTGACGCTCCACCAGGAACGAGCCCAGCACCAGCGCGTCCAGATCCGCCGAGCGCCAGGCCCGCAGCGCGTCCTGCGGGGAGCAGACGATGGGCTCCTCATGCATGTTGAAGCTGGTGTTCACGACGGTGCCCGTGCCGGTGAGCCCCTTGTAGGCGGCCAGCACCGCGTACATCTCGGGGTTGTCCTGCCGGTGCAGCACCTGGGGCCGGGCCGTGCCGTCCACGTGGACCACGCCGGCGCAGTCGCGCCGCATGGCGGGCGCCACCGCGTAGCAGACGGTCATGAAGCGGGCGGCGTCCGCCGACTTCTCGAGCTGGTGGTACAGGCCCGGGGCGTCCTCGGCCAGGGTCATGGGGGCGAAGGGCATGAACTCGGTGCGTTGCAGGCGCTTGTTGAGCCAGTCGTTCACCGCCGGATCGTCGGCCCGGTAGAGGATGGAGCGGTTCCCCAGCGCGCGGGGGCCCCACTCCATGGGGCCGGCGCAGCGGGCCACGACGCGCTTGGCGGCGATGAGGGCGGCTGTGCGCGCGGCGAGCTCCGCGGGGCGGGAGAAGGCGAGCCCGGAGCCCGTGAGCAGGCGCTCCACCTCGACGTCGTCGATGGAGGGCCCGAGGTAGACGTGCGGCAGCCGCGCGGGCGGCGCCTCGGCCGCGCCCAGAGCCGCGCCCACCGGCAGGCCGCCGTCGCCCATGTTGGGGTAGACGAACAGGCTCTGCACCTCGGGCAGCTCGGCCACCCGGCGGTTGACGGCCACGTTGGCGAAGGTGCCGCCCACCACGGCCACGTGGGGGATGCCCGAGGCCGTGACGTGGTGGCGCACGAAGGCGCTGACCGCCTCCTCCAGCACGCGCTGGGCCGCCGCGGCCACCTCTTCGCGGGAGAACCTGGCGATGAAGCCCCAGAAGCGATCATCCGGCGCATGCGGACGCCAGTAGTCCACCCGGGAGAAGCCCGGGCCCTTGAAGCGCACCTGCCGGCGCATGTGCGCCAGCAGCTCGGGCGGCGGCGCGGCGAAGGCGGCCAGGCCGGTGATCTTGCCCTCGTGGCGGTTGGGGCGGAAGCCGAGCAATTGCGTGATGCGGCTGTAGAAGCTGTTGACCGAGGCCAGCCCGGATTGCTCCCAGCGGCGGCGCAGGCGGCCGTCGCGCCCCTCCCACACCGTGGCCGTGGCGCCGTCGCCCATGGCGTCGAGGGTGAGGACGAGGCACTCCTCGCGGGGCTGGGAGCGGTAGGCCGCCTGGGCGTGGGCCTCGTGGTGGTCCATCAGCCCGAGGCGGGCGCGCGTGAAGCCGCGGGCCGCCATGCGGCGCGACAGCAGGGCCTCGGAGGCCGCGATCTCGGCGATCTGCAGGCCCGAGCGCCGGAGCGCCACCTGGTAGAGGATGTAGAGGTTCAAGAGGTACGAGAAGGTGCCTTCGTCGCGCCGGCCATGGTGGAAGGCCGGCAGGGCGCGCAGGGCGGTGGCCGGGGTGTAGCCGCTGCCCACCACGATCCGATCCACGTTCGCGGGGCCAGCCCCCGCCAGGCCCAGCGCGCTCTCGATGGCCTGCCAGGGGAAGGCCCCGGAGTTCTTCTGGCGGTCGAGCCGCTCCTGCCCCACCGCGGCCAGCAGCCGCCCGTCGGCCACCACCGCCGCGCCGGCGTCGTGGTTGTCGGAGATGCCGAGGATGAGCACGGGAGCGGGCCTCTGTCACGGCGAAGGGGACTCGCCCTGCTATCCGCTCGCTCCCGCGCGGGCCCGGAGGTCCGGGGGGGCCCGAGGGCTCCGGGCTGGCGCCCGCCGCCGGAGAACCGCCTCGAAGTATCCAATTCCGCCGGAGAACCCCATCGAAGTCACCACATCGGCGTGCCGGGCGGTCCACCGGGCCTCAGTGGCGGCTGCGACGCCGCGAAAACCGGCGTTGCTCGGTGAGCGGCCTGTCGGTGCCGCACCAGGGTGGATACCTGGGACCCGTTCTCCGGCGGAAATGGTGCGTTCAGCCTCCTTCTCCGGCGCGGCGGCGTGACCGCAGGGGCGCCAGCGAGGGCGCCCCGACCGGCGGGAACTCCCCCCGTCGAGAAAATATTGTTTCCTAGTGCCTGACACCCTCTGACCCCGCTGACACCCGCGCCCTCGCGACCTGCGCTCTCTCACCCGCCGTCATGCCCCCCGGGCTTGACCAGCAGCATCTGCAGCGCCGTGCGGGCCGAGCGCACGAGCTCCTCGCGGCTCCGGAGGCGCCGGATCGCCCGCAGGACGTAGGAGGGGCGGTAGTAGAAGCGCAGGTAGGCCCTGCGGATCCAGCGCTCGATCTCCTCCTCGGAGAGGTCGCACTGCGGCCGGGGGACGGCCACCTCCTGGCCCGAGAGCATGAACTCCCGCCACCAGTCCCGGCCCGTCTCCTCCTGCAGCATCCGGTACAGCTCGGTGGCCGGCATGGGGGTGACCTTGCTGAACTGGGCGTAGTCGAGATCCAGCTCCAGGGAGAAGCGGATGGTCCGGCGGATGGTCTCCACGGTCTCCAGGGGGCTGCCCACCATGAAGTATCCAAACGCGTGGATGCCCTCCTCGCGGGTCTCCCGGAGCACGCGGCGGATCTGGTCGAGGTCCGTGGCCTTGCGCAGCACCCGCAGCACCTCGGCATCGCCCGACTCGACCCCGTAGTAGACGCGCTGGCAGCCGGCGCGGCGCAGGGCGCGCAGCATCTCGCGATCCACGCGATCCACCCGGGAGCGCATGGCCCAGACGATGTCGAGGCGCCGCCGGGTGATCTCGTCGCAGATGGCCAGGACGCGATCTTTCTGGATGGTGAAGGAGGAGTCGAAGAAGTCCAGCTCGCGGACCCCGTGCTCCTTCACGCACAGCTCGAGCTCGTCGGCGACGTTCGCGGGGCTGCGCGGGCGGAAGCGCAGGCCACCCTGCTCGCAGAAGATGCAGCGGAAGGGGCAGCCCCGCGAGGTCATGATGGGGGTGAAGTTCCGGTACTGGGAGATGAACGAGTAGTAGATCTCGTTGCGGATCAGGTGACGCGAGGGGAAGGGGGCCAGATCGACCGGGAGAGCCTCGGCGGGTGGGGTGACCACCACCAGGGAGCCCTCGGGGCCGGGCTCGCCGTCGGGCTTGTAGGCGATGCCGCGCACCTGGGAGAGATCCCTGCCCAGCACCAGGGCCTCCAGCAGATCCGGCAGGGTTCCCTCGGCCTCGCCGGTGACGGCGTAGTCGATGGCGGGCTGCAGCAGGGTCTCCTGCGGGTAGATGGAGAGGTGCACACCGCCCACGATGACGGGCACAGGCAGGGTCCGCTTGATGGCCGCGATCCACTCGAGGTTCTGGAAGAACAGGTAGGTGGTGACGGTGTAGCCGATGAAGTCGGGGGCGAACGCCCTGAGCCGCGCCACGGTCTGCTCCAGGGTGAGCCCCTCGGCGTGGGCGTCGATCAGCAGCACCTCGCAGCCGGCCGCTTCGGCCACACCGGCGACGTACAAGAGCGAGAGGCTCGGGAAGACGCCGTAGTTCTCCTTGACGACCTTGATGCCCGGCTCGTTCCGGATCGCCCCGTAGGGCGTGTAGACCAGGGCGAGCTTGACCCCCTCGAGAGCGGCACGGCGGAAGGGAGGGTCGCTGGGCATCTGGAGTCCGGTGTGCGCGGGCTGGCCGCTGATGGCTGACAGCCCCCTATCTACCCACGCCGGCTTTGACCGGCGCGCGGCCCGCGGCTATCGGGCTGCCGTGCGTACCAGGCTCCACGCGCTCCTGCCCCTCGCGGTCGGTTCGGCCCTGCTGATCGGGCTCGGGATCGGCACGCTGGCCTGGCTCGGGCGCAACCCCTTCGCGGACGGCACCCAGAACGAGTACCTGCACGTGGGCAACGCCCTCGATCTGTGGGACGCGCTCCGGGCCCGCGACCTCTGGCACCTGCGCTACTACGTGGCCCACGCCTACTGGCCACCCGGCTTCTACGCGGCGCCCTGGCCCCTGCTGGCCCTGCTCGGGCGCGGCCGCGATGCCCTGGTGCTCGCCAACCTGGCCTGGCTGGCCCTGGCTCTGGTGGCCGCCTACGGCCTGGCGGAGCGCCGCGCCGGCGGGATCGCCGCCATGCTGTTCCTGGGCCTCTCTCCTGGGATTTTCGGCCCACTGGTGCGCTACGAGCCCACCTTGGCCCAGGCCGCCTGCCTCGGATGGAGCCTGTTCGCCCTGCACCGCAGCCAGGGCCTGACCCGCCCGGGCTGGAGCTTCGCCGCGGGCCTGGCCGTGGCCGCCGGTCTGCTCACCGATCGCCTCGGCGTGCTCCCCTTCCTGGCCCTGCCCGGCCTGCTCGCCCTGCTGCCCGCGGCCGCGCCCGCAGCCCCCGCCACCCGCGTGCGCATCCCGCCCGACGCCTCCGCCGCCCTGCCCGAGGCTCCCCGCTGGCGGCTCCCCTGGCGCGGCCTGCTGCTGGCCGCCCT
>JBDRKM010000059.1:0-2135 GCA_043814015.1 Pseudomonadota bacterium | reverse complement strand
CGGAAAATGCTCCTACCTTCAAGGCCGAAAACTCGTCGATTGGCCGAATCCTGGGTCATGGCTGCGGAGTGAACCTGCCACGCAGCCGGTGTGCGGTTAGGTACCGGGCCCCCGTTTCCCAACCTGGAGATGACCATGCTTCCCGAGGTCAAGAAGCACTACGGCAAGGTGCAGAACTACTACGACGGCGAGTTCATCGACTCCGAGGCCGAGCGCTGGCTCGAGGTGGTGAACCCCGCCACCCGCGAGGTCATCGCCGAGGTGCCCTGCTCCTCCCGCGAGGAGGTCACCGCGGCGATCGATTCCGCCCAGGCCGCCTACGAAGACTGGCGCATGACCCCCCCCAACATCCGGGTCCAGCCGCTGTTCCGCCTCAAGACCCTGATGGAGCAGAACTACGAGAAGATCGCCCGGGTCCTGGCCCAGGAGCACGGCAAGGTGATCGACGAGGCCCGCGGGTCGGTGCGCCGCGCCATCGACAACATCGAGTTCGCCTGCGGCATCCCCAGCCTGCTGATGGGCGAGACCCTGGTGGACGGCGCCGCCGCCGGCATCGACGAGGAGGCCATCCGCGTGCCCATGGGCGTGTTCGCCTGCGTCGCGCCCTTCAACTTCCCCGCCATGGTGCCCTTCTGGTTCTGGCCCATGGCCGTGGCCTGCGGCAACACCTACGTGGTCAAGCCCTCCGAGCAGGTGCCCCTGTCCCAGAACTTCATCTTCGAGCTCATCGAGCAGGCCGGCTTCCCTGACGGCGTCATCAACATGGTCCACGGCGATCGCGTCGTGGTGGACACCCTGATCGACGATCCGCGCGTCAAGGGCCTCTCCTTCGTGGGCTCCACCCCCATCGCCAGGCTGCTGTACGCCAAGTGCGCGGCCGCGGGCAAGCGCGTCCAGTGCCAGGGTGGCGCCAAGAACTTCCTGACCGTGATGCCGGACGCCAAGCTCGACGCCGTGATGCCCAACATGGTCGCCAGCTTCTTCGGCAACAGCGGCCAGCGCTGCCTGGCGGGCGCCGTGCTGGTGCCCGTGGGCGACCGAGCCGACGAGGTGGTCGAGAAGTTCGTGGCCGCGGCAAAGAGCATCAAGCTCGGCTACGCGCTCGATCCCACCGCCCAGATGGGCCCGGTGGCCGCCGGGCGCCACTACGAGCGCATCCTGGGCTACATCCAGAAGGGCATCGACGAGGGCGCCACCCTGCTGCTCGATGGCCGCGATCCCCAGGTGCCGGGCTACGAAGACGGCTACTTCGTGGGCCCCACCGTCTTCGACCACGTCAAGCCCGACGCCACCATCGTGCGCGAGGAGATCTTCGGCCCCGTGGTGGCCATCGTCCGTGTGAAGGACCTCGAGGAGGCCATCGCCCTGGCCAACACCTCGGCCTTCGGCAACTCCACCGCCATCTACACCGGCAGCGGCAAGGCCGCGCGCGAGTACACCTACCGGGTCGACGGCGGAAACGTGGGTATCAACCTCGGCGTGGCCGCGCCCAGGCCTACTTCCCCTTCGGTGGGATGCGCGACAGCTTCTTCGGAGATCTGCACGGCCAGGGCAAGGACGGCATCAACTTCTTCACCGACCGCCGCGTCATCATCACGCGCTGGGTGTGACCGTGGCCATCTCCTTCCCCGAGCTCAACTCCTACGGCACCCTGGTGTCCTTCGGCCTGTCGCTGGAGCAGGTGGCCGAAGAGAAGGCCGCCGCGGCCGGCGAGGATCGCATCGCGCGCAAACACCAGAAGCGCGCGCGCCAGCTCGAGCTGATCTTCCGCGAGCGCCTCAACGAGGTGGTGCTGCAGCCCCTCACCGGCATGGATCGCGCCGACTACCTGCCCGCCGACGACCTCGACCGCGCCGCCCTGGAGGCGCTCATCGCGCGCTTCTACGACGACGCCGCCACCATCGCGGCCGACGTGCTGATCGGTGTTGACCGCACCTTCCGCAAGTGGGCGGAGGAGAGCCGGGGCTTCTAGTGCACGCGCCTAGAAGTCCTTGACCACCCCATGAGGTCCGTCGGCGCGTGCACTGGCGGCCGCGGCTGCGGCCGCGCGCGGGGGAGCGCCCGTAGGGCGGGTGGGGGGCGCGGCCCCCCTGTAGAAAAGGATTGTGCCGATGCGCCGCGCAGCGGCCGGCGCG
>JBDRKM010000058.1:0-5734 GCA_043814015.1 Pseudomonadota bacterium | reverse complement strand
CCGCAGGGGCTGACGGCGGCGCGCTCCACCCGCCCAGAGGAGCGTAGGCCCTCGAACGAGCCGGCGCCAGACCCGGAGGGCGCCGATCCGGGCTGCTGAGGATCGCGAGCGTGGTCCCGACGGCCACGAGGGTGTTCCTGTAGGCTGTCTTGGGCAGCGGCCCTCGGAGGGTGTACTTGCAGAGCCGCTCCAGCGCCGGGCGTGCCTCCGCGCCAAGCCGGACCCCGACGTGCAGGTTGTAGCCCTCGCAGATGGCGCAGAGGGGTGGCAGCTCCCGTCGCCGGCCAGCGATGGCCTGGTAGCGGCGCGCACCGGTGGCCTCGTCGCGCACGAAGAGGCCGTCGAGCACGATGGAGTGGAAGTGGGGATCGACCGCCAGGGAGGAGGAGAACCGCTGGATCACAGTGATGGCGCCCGGCTGACCGTCGGGCAGGCCCAGGCGCGCACGGTACCAGGCGAAGTCATGCCCCCGCGTATGCACCACGACATCGGGCCATGCCCCCTGAAGTGCCCCATCGGGCCAGCCCTCTCACCCTCTCCCCCAGGCCAGTCCGACGATTTTCGGCCTTCAAAGGTTGAGCGCACGATCCCGCCCACGCGAATTGGGGCAATTCCAGGGGCATGACCTCGGGTGGCGGTGCAGAACGAGGGGCATGACCCCGGCGCCCCGCGCGAGGCGCCCCCCGATCCTCCCCGAGCGGTCGCAGGACTACCCCGAGCGGCGGGAATCCCCTCGGCTCCTCAGGTATCCTTGAGATCATGGAACCGACCGCTCCCACCCTCCGCCGCCTGCTCACCCTCTCGGCCCTGACCACGCTCCTGTTCGTGGCCGCCATGGTCCTGGCCGGGTCCCTGCTGCTCCTGCTCGTGGCCACCACCCCCGGCGGGCGCCTCACCGCCCTGGCCTTGGTGCTGGCGCTACCCTCCCTGGCCGCCCTGCCCTTCGCCTGGTCCTCCGGACGCCGCGAGCCCGCCACCGCCCTGTGCGCCGCGGGCCTGCTGCTGGGCGCCCTCTTCGGCGGCTGGGCCCTGCACATCGCGCCCGAGGCCCGCACATCCCCCGGCCCCGGCCTCTACACGGTCTACCTGACTGACGCGTCCCACCCTCGCGCCAGCATCGCCAACCTCGTCCCGGAGCGCGACCAGTTCACCCTCGGTTCCTGGCTCTTCCCCTTCGTGGACCCCTTCCTCGACGCTGAGCAGAGCGAGCGGGTGCGCACGCTCTTCCAGCGGGTCTACGCCGAGGCCGACGCCGATCCCGCCCTCGCCGACTCCGGCTCGGCCATGGCCTGGAGCTACGCGGAGCTGTTCGGCCGGCGCTGGGACGTGGGTCATCTCTACGTCTACGAGCCCGCCACCTCCTCGCCGGAGCCGCGGCCGGTGCTGCTCTTCCTGCACGGCTGGGGCGGGCCCTTCCTGGGCTACCAGGAGGTGTTGAGGCGCTTCGCCGACGCCCAGGGCTACGCCGTGGTGTCCCCCTCCTTCGGCATGGGCTGGTGGGACCAGACCGGGGCCATGCCCGCCCTGGAGCGCGCCCTGGCCTGGATCGACGCCCAGCCCGGGCTGGACGGCCAGCGCGTGGTGCTGGCGGGGTTGTCCAACGGCGGCGTGGGGGTGGTGCGCGCCGCGGTGGCCTTCCCGGACCGCTGGCGCGGGGTGGTGTTCCTGAGCGGGGTGATGGAGGCGAGCCGGCTCGCCGCCCTGGCCCTGAGCCTGGTAGACCACGACACCCCGGCGCTGGTGATCACCGGCGCGGACGAGCGGCGCATCCCGCTGGAATACACCCAGGGTTGTGTCGATGTGTTGCGGGCCGGGGAGGTGCGCCTCGACCTCGAGGTCTTCTCCGGCGAGGACCACTTCCTGCTGTTCAGCCAGCCCGACACCGTGATGGCCCTGCTCGGGCGCTGGGTGGAGACGGAGGTCGGGGAGCCTACTCCAGCGCGCAATGCCCCAGATCCGCCAGCTCCTCCGGGCTGAGGATCACCCACTCGTCCGGGGTCTCGCCGGTCATCCCGGCCCAGCCCGCGGGGAGGCCGAGCCAGGCGTAGTAGAAGGCCCGCGTCGGGGAGGTGAGGCCCGGGCTGTAGGCCAGGTAGGCGCCGACACCCTCGTGACACAGGGCGTCCGCCAGCGGGTCGCCCTCGGTGAGGCTCTCGGATGCGTCGGCGTCCTCGTACAGGCGCAGGAACTCCAGCGCGCCGTACCAGGCGTGCTCCCCGTGCTCGACGAAGTGGTCGTCGGGGGGCGGGCCCGCGAGGTCCAGCGACCAGGCCTCGCCCCAGGCGAGCGCAAGATCCGCCAGGGGCGCGTCCACCTCCATGGGCACGATCTCGCCGGCCTCATCGCCCTGGCCCGGTCGCACCGACAGGCGCAGGGGGGAGGCCTCCGAGGCCTCCAGGCCGCCGCCGATGGAGAGTGAGTCCACCGGCCAGGGGCTGGCGTCCACGGGCAGGTCGAAGGCATCGCCGAAGGCGATGCCCTCGGGGTCGGACATGTCCAGGCTGTTCCAGCCCAGCTCCAGCCCGAAGATGGCGGCCGCGCCGGGCAGCTCGCCGGCCAGGTACAGGGGCCACTCCAGCCCGGCGCCGACGATGATCTCGCCCTCGTCCACGGTGAGGTCGCCGTCATCGTCCGCGAACAGGGTGGGGGCGTACATGGCGGCGAAGAGTCCTGGGAATTCCTCCGGCGAGAGCTCTACGAGGTCGGCCTCGGGAGCCTCGATGGCCGGGAACCCGGCGTGGCCGCCGTCCACCGCGGTCGTCCCCAGCACCTCGCCCTCCAGGTAGCCCTCCTCTGTGGGCCAGGCCCAGGTCAGGGCCAGGGCGGTGCCCTCCGTGGGGCCGGTGAGCGCGAAGGAGAGCACCTCCGGATCGGCGTCCGCGTCGCTGTCGGCGTCGGTGTCCGCGTCGGTGTCGCTGTCCGTGTCGCTGTCCGTGTCGCTGTCGGTGTCCGCGTCGGCATCGCCCTCAGGCGTCGGGTCACCGGAATCCTGCGGCGGCCGGGCAGCCTGCGGCCAGCGCCAGGGCCAGCATGAGACAGGTCTTCATGTTTCACTCCAGCGACCAGGTCTCCCAGGTCTCGGTGGTCCAGGACCCCGCGCCGCCGTGCACCTCGATGATCTCCACCCCGAGGCGATGCCCGTCCACCTGCACGCGGGTCACGTGGTAGCCGCAGTCGCGGCCCTGGACGAAAGCGGCGCTGTGCTCCTCGCGGGGCGCCCCCATGGGATCGCAGCCCGGCAGGGGCCCGCCGCCGCCGCCCGTGACCACGTAATGGACCGCCGTGCCGTCATGGACGTAGCTGGCAGCCGAGGCGTCGCGGCGGGTGGCGTGGCCGTCGTCGGGCACCTCGAAGTGCTCGTAGACGTGGGCGTGCCCGGAGAAGGCGATGGTGACGTCGTAGGCCCGGAAGAGGTCCTCGTAGTCCTCGCGCACCGGCCCCACCGCCTCGCTGTCGCTGCTCTCGGCCATGGTGGTGGAATACATCGGGTGGTGCATGATGACGAAGACGTGGACCACCTCGGGATCGGCGCGCGCCACGGCCAGGTGGCCCTCGAGCCAGGAGCGGGGGGTGTTGGTCCACCAGCGCGTGCCCTGTTCGAAGGAGATCAAATACGCGTTGTGAACCTTGAGAGCGTAGAACGTCTCGAACGACACCCCGCTCGGGACGTTCGACGTGTCCGAGGGGTGGTCGAAGTCCTCGGAGTAGGTGTTGGGGTCGTCCTCGTACCAGATCTGGACGTCGGCGTCCCAGCATCCGGGCCAGATGCCCGGGTCGGTCTCGAAGAGCTGGTGCTCCAGGTAGGTCTCGTAGTGGCCGATGCCGCCGGAGCCCATGTCGTGGTTGCCGGAGGTGGGGAAGAAAGGCACGGCCGCGAGCATGCCGGCGTAGCAGGACTGGAGCTGGGCGTAGGCGTCGTCGTCGTAGCCGTGGTCCATGAGATCGCCCGTGTGCAACGCCAGGTCGGGCTGCAGCGAGACCACCGGCTCGGGGATGGCGAGGCGCTCGGACACACCCGAAGCGCAGGAGGTGGTGGCGAACTGGTTGTCGCCGAAGACCACGAAGGACCAGCGCTCGGGAGGGGGTGGCGGCTCGCTGTCGTCGGGAGGCTGCCTGTCCGGCTCGCTGTCACCCGGTGCGGGCTCCGAGTCCCCCGGGGTGCCGGGCTCGTGGCGTGAGGTCGGATCCACCCACGGCGGCACGCAGCTCACCCCGAGCAGGAGCCACAGCAGGCGCATGACGCTCCTAGCGGCTGGTGACGGTCCCCGCCGGCCACTCGATGTTGGCGAAAGCCACATCGTTGTTCTCGCCCGAGATGGTGCGGGTGTCGGTCCAGACCTGGTAGCCGCCGATGAAGATCACCACGGTGACGTCATTGGCGGGGGTGTAGCTGCTGCCCGGGTAGTCGTTGACGTAGACCTGGAAGGTGCCGCTCTCGGGGGACTCGATGTTGATGTTCTCGGGGCCCGTGCCCGGGATGTCGTCCATGTCCAGGGAGGGGTTGTCCGAGGCGACACCGCTGGTGCCCCAGTCCAGCCCCGCGCCGACGCAGTTGGCGTAGTAGCAGTCGGAGTTGGTTCGCAGGGAGCCGCCGGGCTTGAGGAGGTGCAGATCCATGTCGTCGGCGGAGTGGGTCCAGTACATCTGGAACCACAGATCCTCCACCGGGGTGGCGGTCAGCGTGGCGGTGCAGGGGTCGGAGATCTGGCCGAGCTCGTTGGTCACCACGAGCTGACCGATATTCTCGCCGGCCAGATCCGGCCGGAAGTTGCGGCGGTCCGCGCCGCCCGACGGCATGGTGGCCGTGGAGCCGCCCGGCCTGGAGATCAAGCTCCACTCATAGTCGGTGATGGCGTAGCCCGCGGCGTCGTAGGACTCGTTGCCGTACCAGGTGGCGGTGTCGTGGTTGGGCTGGACCTCCGTGGGATCGACGCTGCAGACCGCGATGGGGCCCGAGGCCTCGGCCCAGCCGATGAGCTGGGCGGTGGCGGGCTCGGCAGGGTCGTCCGACAACACGGTGATGGTCTCCGCGAAGTCGCCGCCGGCCTGGGGATCGAAGGTGATCTCCATGGTGGTGGCGTCGCCGGGGTCGAGGGTGAGGGGCCAGGCCTCGTCGGCCAGCCCGGAGAAGGCGTGGCCGGTGATGTTGAAGGAGTCCAGCGTGATGGCCGACTGGCCCACGGAGGTGAGGGTGAGGGTGCCGGTCTCGGGGGTGCCCACGCGGATGTCGCCGAAATCCAGCGGGTTGGGGGTGATGGACAGCGCCGGGATGTCCACACCGCCGCGCAGCTCCACGGTGACCTGGGGGTTGGTGGTGTCCGTGGAGAGGATCTGGACCGCGCCCTCCTCCAGGGCACCTTCATCTGTCGGGGTGAAGGTGACCACCACGTCGAAGATCTCGTCGGGCGACACCCCACCGGAGAAGTCCACCTGGGTGAGGCCGAAGGTGCCCGAGCCGATGAGGGTCATGGCGTCGATGTTGAGCAGGGCGGAGCCGGAGTTGGTCACCGTGAACACGTCGGAGACGGTCTGCCCGACGGGGACGTCCCCGAAGGAGATGATCTGGGGATCCACCTCGATGATGGGGCGGTAGGGGGATACCGCGCATTAGACCTCCGCCAGAGTATGCTTCGTGCCGTCCTTATCGTCAAGCCACGGCAGCGCCCCCACCCCGCGCCGGGCTTCTCGAGGCGCTCCGCAGGGGCTGACGGCGGCGCGCTCCACCCGCCCAGAG
>JBDRKM010000057.1:0-2803 GCA_043814015.1 Pseudomonadota bacterium | reverse complement strand
CCCGACGTGGACCCCGCCAAGGACAAGGCCCTGCTCGACGCCTTCAGCGCCGCCATTGCCGCCGCCATGGGGACCCCCGCATGAAGTTCGCCGACCACACCCCCACGCCAGCCGAAGCCCTGTTCGAGCGGATGCGGGTGGCGGTCGCCGTGAACCTGCCGCGGGGGGTCTCCCCCGCCTACTTCGAGGCATTCGTCGGGCGGCACCGTCCCACCCTGGTCTCCATCCTGGACCGGCACCTGCAGGCCCGCGCCCACCGCGCCCAGCCCCTGGCCGCGCCTCCGGAGGCGTGGACCCCGGCCCAGCGCACCGCCGCCAACCTGCGCGCCATGGAGCTGGCCGCCTCCAAGCACCCCGACGCCATGACCACCGAGGATCGGGCTGCCCTGGCCGCCTACTCCGGCTGGGGCGGGCTCTCCATCGACAAGGTGCGCGACCGCTTCCCCGCGGGGTTCCCGATCCCCGAGGAACGCGGCCTGATTCATGAGTACTACACTCCCACCCGGGTCTGCGCCGAGGTGGCCCGCGTGGTCCGCCCCTTGCTCCCCGACCTCGCGGTGGAGGGGCAGGTGCTGGCCCTGGAGCCCGCCGCCGGCATCGGTCGCTTCGTCCGTGCGCTGACCGGCCCCGGCTTCGAGCCCATCCACTGGCTGGCCGTTGAGTGGTCCGAGCTGTCCGCCCGGATGCTCCAGGCCATCCGTCCCGATCTCGCCCTGTTCACCGGCCCCTTCGAGCGCTGGGTGCGGGCGCACGGCGCCGAGTACCAGGGGCGGCTGAACCTCCTGGTGGCCAACCCGCCTTACGGCGCCCGGGGTTCGGCCATCACCGAAGATCCCGAGCGCGCCTACCGGGAGAAGGCGGCCTACGCCTACTTCCTGCGCCGGGGCCTGGACATGCTGGCCCCCGACGGCCTGGGGGTCTACCTGATTCCTGCCGGCTTCCTCACCGGGCGCACCAACGCCCACCGCACCCTGCGGCAGAAGGTGCTGCTCCGGCACCACCTGGCCGCCGCCTACCGGCTGCCCTCCGTGGGCCCCGACGGCCGCGAGGCCCTGTTCCCCGGGGCCATGCTGGTGACCGATCTACTCTTCTTCCGCGCCCGGGGCGGCTCCCTGGAGGCGGTGGACGAAGGCGACCAGTTCATCCTCGACGGGCAGTACTTCGAGCAGTTCCCGGGCCACGTCCTGGGCCGCGAGCTGGGCAAGGACGCGGGCGACGACGACCAGACCGCCAAGCCGCGCTTCGGCTACCAGGTCATGGGCACCTTCACCCGCCTGCCCGACCTCGTGGAGCGCTCCATCTGCGGCGCCTGCGAGATCCGCCGGGACACCCCCACGGCCCGCTCTGGCAAGCCCTCCGGCGGCGTGACCCGCGACCTGCGGGGCGACACCACGGGCCTGCCCGAGGACCTGGCCGACGCCGTCTCCCTGGGCCTGCGCGCCGACCGCTTCCTGGCCACCGTGGCCAAGGAGGAGTCGGACGAACCGCTCCAGCTCTGGGGCGAGCTGAAAGAGGCCCTGGAGGCATGGGCCACCGCCAACGGCAACCCCCACGCCCACAAGGCGCTGCGCAAGCTGGTCCAGGGCGGCAACACCGGCGCCGAGCGGTTCCTGTCCGCCTTCCAGCCCTCGGGCAAGCTGATCCCCGGCCTGGCCGAGCAGCCTGTCTACCTGCCTCGCTACCAGGGCAAGCCGGGCGACGCGGTGGCCCTGGCCGAGTTCGTCTACCGGACCCGCCGCCGCTGCTCCCTGGACGACCTCGCCGCCGCCTGGGCCAAGACGACGGGGAATGGCCCCGAGGACGCTCGGGCCGCTGTGCTCACGCGCCTGCCCACCCTGTTCGAAGCCGGCTGGTGCCTGGACGGCAAGGGCTGGGGGCTGTTGCTGCCCGGTCCCGACTACGTCACCGGCCACCTGTGGCCACGCTTCGACCGCGCCCAGGCCACCCTCCAGGGGGCCAAGCTCCCGGCCTGGCTGCCCCAGGACCAGCTCGCCGCCCAGCTCCGCAAGCTGCGCGACACCATCGAGCCGGCCGTGTTCGACGACATCGGCGGCGTCTCGGCCCGCCAGGGCTGGCTGCCCCTGGAGATGGTCGGCGCGTGGCTCTCCGACACGCTCAACAAGCGCTACGGCGCGGTGGAGCTGGTGCGGGACCACGGGCTGGTGCAGGTGGCCGGCCAAGCCTACGAGGACATCGACAGCTCGCGCCTGCTGGCCCCCGAGGCTCGCTGGTGCATCGGCTGGATGAACCACGACAAGACCGTGTTCAAGCCCAAGCGCAACGCCGTGGACACCGGCCGGCGCAAGCGGGACGAGAAGGTCAGCCTGGACGAAGTGCGCGTCAAGCTGGCCCAGGAGTGGGACCAGAGCTTCCGCGCCTGGGTGGGCTCCGACGACGGCCGCAAGACCCAGGTCGAGGAAGCCTACAACCGCCAGTTCCGGGGCTACCGCGCCCCCACCTGGAGCGCCGAGCCCCTGCCCATCGCCCGCTGGGTCAAGGACGGCGTGCGCTTGCTCCCCCACCAGGTGGCTGGTGCCAGGCGCATCCTGGCCAACCGCGGGGGACTCCTCGCCTTCGACGTGGGCGTGGGCAAGACCTACACGGGCATCGGCGTGCTCGCCATGGCTCGGCAGGAGGGCTGGTGCCGCCGGCCCGTGGTCCTGGTCCCCAACTCCATCGTCTGGAAGTGGGAGGCCGACATCCAGCGGGTGCTGCCCGACTACCGGGTCTGCGTCATCGGCTCGCGCAAGAAGCTGGTCACCCGCGGCGCCCGCAAGGGGCTGGTCACCTCCGACACGGACAC
>JBDRKM010000056.1:0-10087 GCA_043814015.1 Pseudomonadota bacterium | reverse complement strand
GCCCCGCCCCGCCCCGCCCCGCCCCGCCGGGGCAGCGCGGGCTGGCCCCGGGGCGTTGCGTTCATGCATTTCAGTTGATACTGAAAAGATCGAATGAGCGCCCTCAGCAGCCCGCACCCGATCCCCTCCCGTGCCTCCTGGGCGTCGAGCGCCCTGGTGGGTGCGCTGCGGGCCCGCGTGGATGCGCGGCTCCGGGATCTGCCGCGGGGAGAGGGGCCGGCCTCGCAGGCCGTGGTCGAGCTGCTCGCCGCGGGCGGCAAGCGCCTGCGCCCCGTGCTGGTGCACCTGGGTGGAGCCCTTGTGGGGGCCGATGCGGGGCTCCTGGACTCCCTGGCCGAGGCCGGGGAGCTGGTGCACGTGGCCAGCCTGCTGCACGACGACCTGATGGACGGAGCCGAAGAGCGCCGCGGGCGCCCAGCGGCCTGGCGGGCGTTGGGCCCGAAGGCGGCGGTGCTGGGCGGTGACCGCGCCCACGTGATGGCGCTGGAGCAGGCGGCCCGGGCGCCGGGCCCAATCCTGCCTCGCTTCCTCGAGACCGTGGCCAGCATGGTGGAGGCGCAGTCCCTGGAGATTGGCCAGGCCGGCCGGCTCGCGGGTGGGGAGGTGGCCTGGCGGCGGGTGGCGTACGGCAAGACCGCCGCCCTGTGCGGCTGGTGCGCCGAGGCGGGCGCCCTGGCCGCGGAGCGCCCCGTGGAGGCCCAGGCGCTGCGCGCCTTCGGTGAGGCCCTGGGGCTGGCCTTCCAGGCGGTGGACGATCTCATCGATCTCATCCCGGGCATGGACCCTGGAAAGCCCGCCTTCGCCGATCTCCGCGCCGGGGTGCCCTCGCTGCCCCTGCGCTACGCGGCGGCCGCGGACCCGACCCTGCGCCAGGCGGTGGGCCAGCTCTGGCGCCGCCGTGGCGAGCCCACCTCGGCCCTCGCGGAGGCCGTGCGCCGCGCAGGCGTGGGGCCCACGGTGGGATTCGTGGCGCGCACCGTCGCCGTGGCCCGCGAGGCCCTGACCACCCTGCCCGCGGGTGAGCCCCGCGCCGTCCTCTCCTCCATGGCCGAGGATCTGGCTGCCCGCGCCGAGCGCTGCGCCGCCTCTGCCGTGCACCCTCCGGAGTCTGCATGAGCACCGCCGCCATCCATCTCGACCCCATGGGCCGCATCCTCTCCCTGGACCCTCACGCCGAGGCGCTGCTGGGCGTCGAGGCCAGCGCCGTGACGCGCGAGCGCCTCGCCATGTTCGTGCCCGGACCCGTGGCCCTGGCTCAGCTCCCCGGCTGGCTGGCCACGGCCGCCAGGGACGGCTGCTGGGAGGGCGACGGCCTCTTGAGACACCGTGACGGTCGCGCGCTGGCATGCCACCTGCGCCTGAGCGCCAGCCTCGCGGAGGGGCGGGCCGTGGGCTTCACCCTGGAGCCCACGCCCCTGGAGGGGATCGCGCCCGAGAGCCTGGCACCACCGGAGGGCCTGGGCGCCACACTGGGGCGCTTCGCGGCCATCACCAGGCTGCCCTTCGTGACCGCCAGCGTCCTGCCGGTGCTCCTCGGGCTGGCGGTGGCGGCCTGGGCCGGCGTGGCCTTCGCCTGGCTCCCGGCCGTGCTGGCGGTGCTCGCCACCTTGCTGCTGCACCTGGGTGCCAACACCGCCAATGACTGGTTCGACTGGAGGGGCGGCGCCGATGCCGTGAACAAGGAAGCCATCCCCCCCTTCAGCGGCGGGAGCCGCGCGCTGCCCATGGGCCTGATCTCGGAGCGCGGGCTGCTGGTGCTGATCGCGACCTGCTTCGGGCTCGGGGGCCTGTGCGGGCTGGGCGTGGTGCTGCTGGGCAACCCCTGGCTCCTGGCCATCGGTGTGGCCGGGGCGCTGCTCGGGTTCGCCTACAGCGCCCCACCCCTGCGCCTGGTGGCGCGGCGTGGGCTGGGGGAGCTGGCCATCTTCCTCGCCTTCGGCCCCCTGCTCACCCTGGCGGGCTACGCGGCCGCCGGGGCACCGCTCACCTGGGGCGCGGCCCTGGTGGGCGCCCCCGCGGGGCTGATGACCTCGGGAATCCTGTGGGTCAACCAGATCCCCGACTGCGCCGGGGACCGGGCCGCGGGCAAGTGGAACCTGGTGGCGGTGCTCGGCCGGCGCCGGGCGCGCTGGGGCCTGCCCGTGCTGCTGGGGCTGTCCCACGCGGTCATGCTGGCCCTCGTCCTCACGGGGCTGTTGCCCTGGGCCGCCCTGATCTCGCTGCTGGCCCTGCCCCTGGTGGTGAAGGGGACCAGGGTGGTCTGGGCCCACGCGGAGGACGACGGGGTGGCCGGCGCCTGCGCTGCGACCGTCCAGCACCAGCTCGTCGCGGCCCTGCTGGCCTTCCTGGGGGTCCTCGGCGCGGCCCTGCTGGGGGGATAGCTGCTGCGCAGGAGGTCCGGCGTTGCCTGTTCCCGAGCATGACGAGGCGGTGGCCCAGGCCGCCGAGGCCATCGGCGAGCTGATGGCCTTCTGGGGGTTCAAGCGCTCCATGGGCGTGCTGTGGACCGTGCTCTACCTGCACCGCCGCCCCATGACCCAGGAGGATCTGGCCTCCTCCTCCGGCATCTCCATGGGCATGGTGAGCATGACGCTCGCCGAGCTGGAGGGCTGGGGCGTGGTGCACCGCCAGCGCGTGCCGCGGGATCGCCGCCGCTTCTACGTGGCCGAGACCGACGTGCGCGGCATGATCACGCGGGTCCTGCAGCAGCGGGAGCTGCTCAAGGTGCGCGCCGCCATCCAGGACCTGCGCCAGGCCTCGGGTGTGCTGCGCGCCCCGCCCGCCGCGGCCTCGGGCGCAGAGAAGGCCGAGTCCATCCTGATGGCGCAGCGCATGGACGGCCTGGTGGAGCTGGCCGAGCTGGGCGAGGGCCTGGTGGAGCGCATGGTCCGCTTCGGCCAGCTCGATCTCGGCGCCCTGCCCGATCTGGCCCGGCGGAGGGGATAGCCCCACGACGGCATGGGTCTGCGCGGCGCGCGATGGTAGGCTGCTGGGGTGGTCAGAACCCCACGCCGCAAGGAGATCTCGTGCCTACCCATCGCTCGCTGTGCTTCCTCTCGTTCGCCCTCATCGCCTGCCCCGGATCGAGCACCACCCCCACCGGCCGGGTCACCGCCTCCTTTGGCAGTGACGGGGAGGTGGAGGGGACGGATCGCGACTCGGGATCCGCCCCGGACGAGCTCGTGGTGAGCGGGACGGTCGCCTCGCTGGGCGCGCCCTCCGGTGACGAGACCTGGCTGATCGACGACTACGGCGAGGTCGCGAAGGTGCTGGGCCTGACCGACATCAACGAGCAGGTCTACTGGGCGGGCTGGGCCGCGTCCGAGGCCGACGGCACGGACCTCTCCCCCACGCCGAGCCTGGCCCTGGACACCAGCGTCACGCTCACGTTCTATGCGGACAGCGGCTGGGGCGGACCCTTCACCGGGCTCACCGTGACCGACGCCATCGGGCTGGTCCTGGCGGTGGAGGCGGGCGGGCTGGGCGACGGGGAGTTCGCCGAGCTCACCGTGAGCGCGGGTGAGGAGACCAGCACCGTCCAGGGTGAGTGCGGCCGCGAGGTCTCCCACGAGGTGGTGTTCCAGGGCGAGGGGGGCCCTGTCGCGGTGGCGCCAGGCCGCGAGGGTGACGTCCAGGTGGACGGGCGCAGCCTCAAGGTGCGCGTGATCGAGAGCTACCAGCTGCTGGACTCCAACTGCACCGACATCTCCGGCGGCATCGGGTGGGTGGCCTGGCTGCCCTGAACCAGGGGTGAGCTTGCCAGCGGGCCCACGCCGGGAGATGCTGCCTCCATGCCCGGCGAGCACCGCATCCTCGACGTCGTGGGCCGCTTCTGGGCGGCCGTGGAGCGCCTGTTCTGGCGCGGCTGGCGGCGGCTTAGGCGCCAGCAGAGCGCGCTGGAGGCCGACGTCCGGGTGCTGGGGCAGGAGGCCATCGCCCTGGGGCACAGCGCCCTCTCCCTCGGCGTGGATCTGTGGGTGCGGGTGGACGGGCTGCCCTTCGTCCCCGCCTTCCTGAAGATCGCACCGATCCGCAACCAGCTCTACGGCCACGGCGCCTTCATGGGCGCGGCCCCGGCCCTGCTGGCGGACAAGGCCTGGCGCCGCATCCTGGCCTTCCTGATGCCCGACGTGTTCGCCCAGGTGGAGCGGGCCGTGGCGGACGGGGCTGGGCCCGAGCGCCTGATCCCCATGTTCGAGAACAACCCCGTGATGTGCGCTTTCGGCATCTGGCGCGCCTTCGGGGGCGGCGGCGGGGGCGATCTGCTGGGGCTGGAGTGGGACGTCTTCCTCGACGGCGAGCAGGTCGAGCGGGTGCTGGAGGCGCCGGAGGGCGCGCGGGACGCCCTGGTGGCGGCGCTGGTGGACACCATGGTCATCGCGCACGCCACCCCCACGGACACGCTGCAGGAGGCCTTCGGCCTCTGCCAGTACCAGGACGTGCGCAAGACCGACAAGGCCCACCTCGGCGGGGTGGAAGCCCCGGCCTGGCTCGATCTGTTCGGGCGCGCCCTGGACCTGGCCCAGGCTCCGGATCCCAGGGCCGCCATCGGTGCCATGGCAGAGGCTCCACGTCGCTTCGAGGGTGAGGCCTGCGCGCTCTACACCTTCGCCGCGCCCCGGCCCGCCGGGGAGGCGGTGCGGGCCTTCCGGGAGGTGACGGGCCGGCCCCACTTGCCGGTGGTCATCGAGATCAAGTCCCTGCGCAGCACGCCGGAGCTGCTGCGGTGCATCGTGCGCGAGCTGAACCACCGCGGGGTCCTGGTGGGCGCGGTCTGCTCTTTCCTGCTGGACGAGGTGCGTGGCGTCGCGGCCATGGCGCAGCAGATCGACGGTGAGGCCCTCCCCGGCCCCGCCGAGATCCTCCTGTTCCACTTCGCCGGGGACCTGCAGTACGCCTGCGACCAGGGCCTGGTGCCCCAGGGCCAGTGCGCGCTCTTCAACGGCGCCAGCCTGCTCGAGGCCGGAGCCGGGGAGGGCACCGACTACCGGGTGAAGGAGCGCGTGGTGGAGGATCTGGAGCGCTACCGCGAGCGCCTGGACCTGCGGATCGGCCTGTACGTGCAGGAGGTGGACTGCGACCACCCCGCCGCCACCCTGCTGTCCGGCCTGGTGGAGCGCATGGCCCACACCTTCGCCCTCGGCTTCGCCTGGGGCGGCCTGCGCGACGAGGTCGCCCTGGCGCGGGTGGACCGGCCGCGGCTCGGGTACGGCTCCCAGCACGCCCTGGAAAAGATGGGGAAGGCGCGGCAGTGGAGGGTGGGGGAGGGGTGAGGCCCGAGCCCAGGTTACCCCTCCCGCTGGAGGTCTGCGTGTTCACCCTCGCCCTGTTCTTCGCCCTGACCGCCCAGGCCGGGACCCGCGCCGCGGTCGGGCTCACGGACCTCGCGGGCCGCCCCGCCCTCGAGCGGGAGGTCGCCGCCCTCGGCGGCACCGTGGAGCGCTGCTTCCTCCGCGCCCGCTTCTGCCTGGTCGGCCTGCCGCAGGGCTGCGCGCTGGCGCCCCTGCAGGCGCTCGACGGGGTGCGCTACGCCGAGTGGGATCGCCCCATCGAGGGCTTCGTGCCCCCGCCGCCGCCGCCCCCGGCCGACGCCCTGGGCACGGCGGACTGCCCCGACCTCTGGGAGCTCACGACCATCGGCGCCTTCGAGGCCTGGCAGGAGGTCGACGGCACCTGGGCGCCGGTGGTGGCCGTGCAGGACTCGGGCTTCCTCTTGTCCCACGAGGAGCTGCGCGGCCGGGTGTCCGGCCAGTTCGACTACGGCGATCTGGACACCGTGCCCGAGGTGTCCTGGAGCGCCGGGGTCCCGGCGCATGGCACCTTCATCTCCGGGGTCATCGCCGGCGTGCCCGACAACGGCGCGGGCCGGGCGGGCGTGGCCCCCCATGGACAGCTCAACCTGCAGAAGATCGCCGACTCCGACGGCGCGCTCATGTATTCCTACGCGGCGGCCGCCATGGCCGATCTGGCCGACGGCGACCTCGGGGTGCGGGTGCTCTCCTACTCCATCGCCTCGTCTTCCACCACCGACGCCTTCCGCGACGCGGTGGCGGCGCTGGAGGGGGCCGGCATCCTGCTGGTCACCGCCGCGGGCAACTGCTCCACGGCCAACTGTGGGGACGCCGACAACGACACGAGCCCCATGTACCCGGGCAGCTTCACCTACGATCACATCGTGGTGGTCGCCTCCTCCACGCGGGAGGACGGCTTCAACAGCTACAGCCACTACGGCGCCAACTCCGTGGACCTGGCCGCCCCGGGCGAGGACATCTGCTCCTGCGGGGTCTACGCCGACGACGACTACTACACCTCCGGCGGCACCAGCTACGCCACGCCCATCGTGGCGGCCTCGGCGGCCCTGCTGCTGGAGGCCCACCCCGACCTCACCACCACCGAGCTGGCCCGGGTGCTGCGGGCCTCGGCAGAGGCCGTGCCTGCCTGGGAGGGCAAGGTGCGCTCGGACGGTCGGCTGTCCCTGGCGCGCGCGCTGCACACCGCCCTCCCGCGGCTCACCGCCCCCGCCGACATCGCGGTGGACGGCACGGCCGAGCTGGCCCTGCACCTGGAGGACGCGGCGTTTGAGGGCGAGGCCTGGCTCGTGCTGGAGCACGAGGGGGCCTTCGACGTGGCGGCCGCCCGGGATCGGGTCTGGGACCGCGCCTGGAGCGTGGCCACCTTCGCGCCCGGCGAGCAGGTCCAGCTGCCCGACGCTGGCACGATCACCGTCGCCCAGAAGCGTTTGAGCGTGATCCGCGGCCCCATCGCCACCCACGCCGCGGCCGAGGTGGCCCTGACCCTGCGCGGCCGCGAGGTGGGCAGCTGGGATGTCTCGGCCCGCGCCGTGCTGATCTCGGAAGGGGCCGACTACCTGAACGCACCGTACGCCGAGGGTGTGGCCGACAGCACCGGGTTTCTGGCCTGGCCCTTCCAGGTGCGGGTCACGGGGGTCACGGCCGACACTGGCGATCCTGGCGACACGGGCCACGGTGACTCCTCCACCCCGGACGACGACAGCGGCGGCGAACCCGATGGAGGCTGCGGCTGCGGTGGCGGCGCGCCCCCGGCCTGGTTCGCGCTGCTGGCTCCCCTGCTCCTGCGGCGCCGTCGCGCCTGAGGTCCCCATGCGTCTGCTCCCCCTCCTGCTCCTGGCAGCCTGCCGTCCCGACGCGGACACCACACCCGACGACACGGCCCCACCGGCCCCGGGCGTCCCCGACGAGGCCCGGCTGTTGGCCCACGTCGCCACCCTGGCCTCCGAGGCCTACGGCGGCCGCGAGCCGGGC
Organism: Pseudomonadota bacterium; assembly: GCA_043814015.1. Classification (GTDB taxonomy): domain Bacteria; phylum Myxococcota_A; class UBA796; order UBA796; family JAFGLY01; genus JBDRKM01. The sequence continues at coordinate 2,804 of JBDRKM010000056.1, read as the reverse complement.
ACCCCCGGCGGGGAGCTGGCCGCGGCCTACGTGGAGGCCCACTACCAGGGCCTCGGGCTCGCGGGCGCCGGCGACGACGGGGGGTTCCGGCGCCTGTTCGACCTGCAGCGCTTCGTGGTGCAGGCCCCGCCCACCCTGGCCCTCGATGGGCAGGCCCTCGCGGAACCCGACGACTTCCAGCTCTTCACCTGGTCGGGCGCCGGCCAGGTCGAGGCGGAGGTGGTCTTCGTCGGCTACGGCCTGACCGTCCCGCCCTTCGATCCGGCGGTCTACCCCGGCTGCCCGCTGAACCCCGAGGGCTACGACGACTACCAGGATCTCGACCTCGGCGGGAAGGTCGCGCTCGTGGCCCGCCACGGACCCTCGGACGACGACGCCATCAACGACCGTTGCCCCGTGAACGAGGCTGGCCAGGCGGACGGCGATCTGTTCACCTTCGGCTACAAGGCCGCCAACGCCGCTCAGCACGGCGCGAGCGCCATGCTGCTCTTCACCGACTACGTCCATCCCGAGGGCCCGGCCGAGGCTGGCACCGTCGGCGAGGGCTACTACCAACCGGAGCTGCCCGCTTTCTTCGTGGACCGCGGAGTGCTGGAGGCCCACCTGCCCGAGCTGGAGGCCTGGGCCGCGGCGGCGGACGCCGGCCCTGCCCCCGTGGAGACCGGGCTGCATGCCGCTCTGAGCGCGGACACGGGCATCGAGGCGGTGGAGGTGCCCAACGTCCTGGCCGAGATCCCGGGCGACGGCAGCACGGACGAGGTGGTGGTGGTGGGTGCCCACTTCGACCACCTGGGCACCGGCCCAGGCGGCGAGATCTACTACGGCGCCGACGACAACGCCTCGGGCACCGCCGTGGTGCTGGAGCTGGCCGAGCTGTTCATGGGCTGGGGGGTACAGCCCCGGCGTACCGTGGTCTTCGCCGCCTTCAACGCCGAGGAGCTCGGGCTCATCGGGTCCATGCGCTACATCATCGACCCGCCCCACCCCCTCGCCGACACCGTCGCCATGGTCAACCTGGACATGGTGGGCGGCGGTGACGAGCAGGGTGTCATCGACTTCGGCGGCCTGGACGAGGGCTCGGAGTGGCTCTACGACCTCATGGTGGCCCACCAGGACGAGGCCTTCCCCGTCACACCCCTGGGCTCGTCACCCAACAGCGACCACGCCTTCTTCCAGCTCGCCGGCGTGCCCGTGGCCTTCCTGTTCACGGTCGGGGTCCACCCGACCTACCACAGCCCCGAGGACACCTTCGACACCATCAGCGGCTGGGAGCTCCAGCAGACCGCGCGCCTGACCTGGGACGTCGTCAGGGAGCTGGCCATGGCCCAGGAGGCGCCCGCCCAGGCGCGCGTGTTGCCGCCGCCCATCGCGGAGCCGGTGCGGCGCCCCGCCCCCGGCCGCCCCACCCGCTAGGCCGCCGTGTCCTGGCAGGACCACCCCGCCAGCCCGCTCATCCGCCCCCGCTGGTGGAGCTGGATCGCGGGCGACCCTTCGGTCCTCACCCCCGCCGAGACCCCGGACGGCGCATGGCGCCTGGTCTGCAACAACGTCCAGGGCATCTACCAGTACCGCTCGGACGACGGCCTGTGCTGGGAGCTGGTCCAGCGGGTGGACCCGCTCGGCTTCCGCCCCTGGATCCTGGCCCACGACGGCGCCTTCTGGCTCTGCTACCAGCGCTTCCACCGGCTCTTCTCCCGCAGCGTCCTGGTGGCGCGCCACAGCACCGACCTGCTGCGTTGGAGCCCGGCGGCCGTGGTGCTGCGCCCTGAGCTGGCCTGGGAGGGCGCGCACGTCAGCAACCCCTGCGTCCTGCCCGCGCCCGAGGGCGGCTTCTGGCTGTACTACGCCGCCGACCAGGTCTTCCTGGAGGACATGGGCTTCTGGGAGCCGGCCGCCGTCTCCCGCGCCTGGGGCCCCACCCCCGCCGGCCCCTGGGAGAAGCACGGCAGCCCCGTCCTCGGCCCCGAGCCCGGCCACCGCTTCCGCGACCGGGGCGCGGGCGCCCTCAAGGTCTACGCCGGGCTTCTCGACGGCTACTACGCGGGTTTTCAGAACGGCATCTTCCGGGACACGGCGGGGCGCTCCGGCTCGGCGGTGCTGCTGCTGCGCTCCCGCGACGGCCTCACCTGGGAGGAGCACCCCGACAACCCCATCATCGCCCCTGGGTCGGAGGCACCCCGCTGGCGCCGGGCGCAGGTCTACCAGTTGGACGTGGCGCCCGTAGGCGAGGCCCTGTGGATGTTCGTGAACGGGCGGGACGGCTGGCGCTTCGGGGTGGAGCGGGTGGGGTTGTGTGTGTTGCCGCGCCTGGGGGAGCTGTGGGGTCTTTCCAGTGGAAAAAGTCCTTGACAGCCGCCGTTCCTCATGGGAGCGTGGCGTGACGGGAGGCGCCATGGGCGCAGCGATCTTCGACGAGGGCCAGGAGCGAGCGCGGTTCGCGATGCTGCTGCGCAGTGTGGCGGCCCGCCAGGGGTTCAAGCTGGCCTACGACTGCGACCCCGAGCGGCTGGCCGCGGATGGGCCCGGCTTCCCGCGCCTGCTGGCCTGGGCCGAGGCGGCGGGGGCCGCCGTGGAGCACCTGGTCGCCGATGCCCGCGCGCTCGCCGGGCTGTCCGCACCCGGGGTCGAGGCTGAAAACGCCGGTTGCCCCCCACCCTATGGCGGGCTCGGCCGGGCCCTCCGAGGCTGATCTGCGCGCCGCGCGCGAGCGGGGCGCGCTGTGGGGCTGCGTGCACCCGGACCTGGAGGTGGTGGCCCGCCACGACGCTGTGGCCTTGCTTGGGCGCTGTGAGCTACAAGCGACC
>JBDRKM010000055.1:0-17138 GCA_043814015.1 Pseudomonadota bacterium | reverse complement strand
GCGCCGAGGCGGTGGAGCGCCCCGCCGTGGAGGCCGGTCCCCAGGCCCTGCTCGGCTCCCAGGAGGCCCGGGTGGGCGTGTTGCGGCGGGCGGCCGAGGCGGCGCAGGGCCGGCTCACCCGCGCCATCGCGGATCAGCGCGCCGCCCAGGCCCGGGTGGAGCAGCTCACCGGGCAGCTCGGGGCCGGGCAAGCAGAGCAGGTCGCCCTCGATGATCAAGTGGGAGCCGCCCTGGCGGCCCTGGGCCTAGCCGGGTCGGAGGATCTGGACTTCCGCAAGCTGGGGCCCGCACGGCTGCGTGCGCTGCGCGCCCAGCGAGAGGCCCTGCGAGACAGCCTCGCCCGCGCCGGCGCCGCGCTGGAGGCCGCGGATCGCCAGGCTGCCCAGCACCAGGGCGAGCGCCCCGCCGAGCTGCCGGAGGGCGCCAACCCCGAGGGCCTCGCCGTGGAGTTGGAGGCCGCGCGCAAGGAGCGGGAGGCCGAGGCCCAGGGCCTCGACCAGGCACGGGCGGATTCCACCCTCGCCGAGCGCGACCGTGCCGCCCGCGCCGCGGCCATGGGCCGCCTGGCGCGCGCCCAGGAGCGCGCCCGGGTCTGGCTCGATCTGCACGAGCTCATCGGCAAGGCCGAGGGCCGGCACTTCCAGCAGTTCGCCCAGGCCATGAACCTCGATCGGCTGCTCGCCCGCGCCAACCAGCACCTCGCGCGGCTCACGGAGCGCTACCGCCTGCGCGGCGTGCGCGATCCGGTCAGCGGCGTCCCCAGCCTTGACTTCGTCGTGGAGGATCTCTGGCAGGTGGGCGCCACCCGCTCCCCGCGCACCCTGTCGGGCGGCGAGTCCTTCCTGGTCTCCCTGGCCCTGGCCCTGGGGCTGTCCGATCTGCGCACCAGCTCCATGCCCGTGGAGACCTTGATGCTGGATGAAGGCTTCGGAACCCTGGATCCGCACACCCTTGAGACCGCGTTGGCGGCGCTGCAGCAGCTCCAGGCCGCGGGCCGCCAGGTGGGGATCATCAGCCATGTGGCCGCCCTGCAGGAGAGCATCCATGCCCGCGTCGTGGTGGAGCCGGTGGGCGAGGGGCGCAGCCGGGTGCGGGTGGAGCTGAAGTAGATGCAATAGCGCTCTGGCCGGCGGCGACCTGGGTGTGAAACGTGCTGCTTTCGCGGCCGCTGCCCCGAGGCTCCCCATGTCCCCGTCCCCGTCCACCGCCGTCGCCACGCTCTTCGCCGACTACGGCGGGGCCATGCGCGCGCGGGCCCGGCGCGTGACCGGCTCCGAGGCCGACGCCGAAGAGGTGGTCCAGGACGTGATGCTCATCCTGCTCACGGCGCCCAACGTCCTGGCGCCCGTGGAGCGGATGGGCGGCTGGCTGCTCACCATGGTGCAGCGGCGCGCGCTGGATCTGCTCCGCTCCACGGGTCGGCGGCGTGCGCGCGAGGAGGCCGAGGGCATCGAGGACCTGTTCGCCGAGCTGCCCGATCCGGACATGGTGCTGGCGCGGGACGAGACCGCGCGGGCGGTGGCCCGGGCCGTGGAGGCCCTGCCTCCCGAGCAGCGCGAGGTCTTCCAGGCCAGCGCCCTGGACGGCTGGTCTTTCAGGGAGCTCTCAGAGGAGACGGGGGTGCCCATGGGCACCCTCATGGCCCGCAAGAAGCGGGCGATGGACAACATCAGAGCCCGCCTCAGGCGGGAGGGCCTGCTGCCGCCCCTGGCCGCGGCCGAACGAGGAGGAACGACATGAAACCGCAGAAGATGATCGGATGGATCGTGATGGGCGTGGTCGGGTTCCTGGCCCTGGTGGCGCTGCTGGGCGTGGCGCTGATGCTGTTGTGGAACTGGCTGATGCCCGTGATCTTCGGGCTCCCGGTGCTCAGCTACTGGCAGGCCGTCGGGCTCCTGGCCCTCGCCCACCTGCTGTTCAAGGGTGGGCTCCCGCATCGCCCCCCCATCGAGCACTTCCACAAGAAGCATGGGCCCCCGCCCTTCGCACATCGGGTGCGCGAGCACCTGCACGGCGAGGCGGTCGAGGCCGAGGCGCCGGCTGAGTAGGGGCTGCGGGGGGGGGGGGCGCTACTCCAGGCAGGCGTCTTCGCCGTCCTCGCAGCCCTGCTCCCAGCCGTCAGGGATGCAACCGCTGGGGCTGCGGTAGCAGGTGCTCGGGTCGGCCGGATCGTGGACGCAGAGCTCCTGCGGTGGGCAGGCGAGGTCGTCGGGGTCCTCGGCGTAGGCGCAGCCCACGGCCTCAGCGGCGCCGGCGCCGGGAGCGACGGCCTCCACGGTGGCGCAGTTGGCGTAGTCGTCGCACTCATCGGGGGCGAGGCCCGCGCAGGACGCGGGCTCGGGGGAGGCCGGCACACAGGCCAGGAGGAGCAGGGGCAACAGGAACATCGGCACACCTCGGCAACGTGCGTCGCAGGCAGCTTGGCCCTGCCGGGGGCTGGGCGTCAACAGGGACCTGCGACCCTCAGGGCAGGAGCGGGTCGAGGCTCTCGAGGGGCTCGGTGCGCAGCAGCACGGAGGAGTCGGGCCAGGTGAGGTCCCAGGCCAGCTGGCCGTCGGGGGTGATCTCGCGCAGCCGCAGGGCGTTGCCCACGTTGTGCAGCGTGTTGCCCCCCGGCAGGCGGTGGGCCTCGCCGAGCACGCTGGCGAACAGGCACTCCTCCTCGCCATAGCTCCAGACCTGGCGCAGGGTCCTGACCCGCGGGTCGGGGGCGTACTCGCGGACGACGGTGCAGTCCTCGGACCTGCCGGAGCGCGTGCTGAGCAGCAGGGTGCCCGCGTCGGTCCAGGTGGCGCCGTGCTGCCAGTAGAACTGGGACTCCGGGGGATCGAAGCGCCACGAGCCCGGCATCTCGCCGAACCAGCGCCGGCTCTCGCCGCTGTCGCGGTGGATCTCGACCACGGTGTTGGTGGTGTAGAACGAGAAGAGGTAGGTGCCGCGGTCGGGGAACCAGTTCAGCGTGTTGGAGGAGCACAGGGCGCCGGGCAGGCCCACGGCGGTGCGGTAGTCGTCGCAGCGCCAGGTGGTGCGGGTGGCGCCGCCCGCCCCGATCTCCAGCAGATCTTCGGAGCCGTCGCCCCAGGCACCCCAGGCGATGGTGTCGGGCTCGGGCTCGGTGAAGGGGTGGTGCAGGCCCGGGGTGTCCCAGACCTGCTCGATGCGCCCGTCGATGGTGACGCGCTCCACCTGGGAGGCGGCGCCGCGGTCGAAGGCCGCCCAGAAGGAGTCGAGATCCAGCAGCAGGGCGCGCCCGTCGTTGGCGAGGTGGGCCTGCAGCGTGCCGCGCCCGGTCTCGGTGCGGCGGGCCCAGACGTAGCGGCCCAGGCGGTCGAGCAGGAAGACCCAGGTGGCCTCCGAGGTGCCGGCGGTGTCGAGCTCGTCCACGCTGCCCAGGATCCAGCGGATGGAGGGGTCTTGCAGCTCCGGGACGCTGGCCAGGATCTCTACCTGGGGCAGGGCCGCGGGGGCCGGGTCGGTGCGCAGGGTGCCGGTGCCGAGGAAAGCCCCATCACTCCGGACCTCCCAGACGACCTCCGCGTCGAAGGGCAGGCCGAGCAGGAGCTGCTCCTGGGGGCCGGCGGCGCGCGCCGTGGCCGGGGTCTCGCGCCAGTCCTCGTCGTCCACCCGGTAGGCCACGCTGATCGTGGCGTCGTCCGGCTGCTCCCAGGCCACCCAGACCAGGCTGCCGTAGACCGGATCCGTCCAGGCGCTCGGGTCCGTGGGCGCGGCGCTGTCGCGGGGGGGCTCACAGGCGCCGGAGAGCAGCAGCAGGGCGAGGGCGGCGCGCGGCATGGCTCAGGGAGCGGCGGTGCGGGCGACCCGGAGGCCGTGGGTGTAGTTGGACAAGGTAGGGTCGGACTGGTGGCGCGCGGCGGCTCTCAGGCTCGAGGCGTAGCTGGCGAAGCCGCCGCCCCGCAGGACCTTGGTGGACGCCGCGGGGGCTCCGATCGGGTCGGTGGCGTCGCCATTGTGGGCGGTGTAGCCGTCGTGGCACCACTCCCATACGTTGCCGCTCAGGTCGTACAGCCCGGCGTCGGAGCGGGCGAGCGTGCCGCCCGGGTGGGTGGTGTCGGTGTCGTTGCCGCACCACCAGGCGAAGTCCGAGACGCGCTCATGGCTGGTGAGCTCGAGCGCGGGGTCGCAGGCTTCGCCGGCGCCGGAGGGCAGCTCACCCCCGTCTGTGAAAGCTCCCGTGACGCCCGCCCGGGCCGCCTTCTCCCACTCGGCCTCCGTGGGCAGGCGAAAGCCTGCGCAGGTGTATGGATCGCCCGTGGGGGTGCAGTAGGTGGCAGCGCCGCTGCCTTCACAGCTGTAGCAGGCCTCCAGGTGTTCGCGTTCCGACAGGGCGTTGGTGAACGCGGCCGCCTCGTGCCAGGTCGCGCTGTCCTCTGGGCAGCCCGCGCCACACTCGGTGAAGTAGGCCTGGGAGGCACCCATGGCGCTCGCCCACTGCTCCTGGGAGACCTCCCTGACGCCCAGGCAGTAGGCGTGGGTGAGGGTGACCTGGTGGAGATCCTCGTGGTCGGCGCGGCCCTCCTCGCCCTCCGGGCTGCCCATCCAGAAGGTGCCGGCCGCGATGCGCACCATCTCGAGCGCCAGACCATCGCAGTCCGCGTCGGTGTCGCTGTCGGCGTCGGTGTCGCTGTCCGCGTCGGTGTCCGTGTCCGCCTCGCTGTCCTGGGGCGCGGCGGTCTCGTGGTCGTCTGGAGGCGGGATGCAGGCCGCGAGGAGCAGGGCGGCGAAGGCCAGCGGGGTGTGGCGCATGGGCACCTCCGGGGACGGGCGCGTGGGAATAACCTGGCGGAGCGAGAACCAAAGACTGCGGGCTGCGGGCTGCGGGCTGCGGCGATTCCGAAGCCGATTTCGGACGGCCTCGCGCGGCTGTATGGGGGTTCGGCGATCACCCGGCGAAGGAGAGGTCATTCGAGCTTGTTGTCCCAGATCGTGGCGCCGCGGCGATCCACGACGGCATGGATGGGCGCAGCCCCTCCCGTGGAGGCCCGCCACACGGTCGGTACTCCGGGTTCCGCTGCCCGAGCGGCGAGTACGGGCCGCCTCCCCTGGGCGGGGTGAACCGCGCCCGCGCCATGCGACTGGGTGAGGCGCGTTCCCGACGCGCCGCGATCTGGAACAGGAGGAATTCGAGCGCCTGTGCGCGAGAGAGCCCCTGGCCCGGAGCCCGTGGCCTGTTGCCCGTGACCAGGGGCGGCACCGACCAAATCAGCCGACAGTTCAGGGCTGCCGGAGAGCTGTCAGTTATCAGCATTCAGCCGTCAGCAAGATGGTTTTCGCTGGCCACTCCCAAAGTAACCGGCACCCAGACCGTGTTTCGGCAGCTTCGGTCGTAGCCTTCTCGGTATCGAACTTCGTACCTCGTTCGTAGCTGATTGCTGACCGCTGACCGCTGACCGCTCCCCCAGGGGCCCACCAACGCAGCGCCGGCAGCCACCGAGGCCTCTGGCCCGCAGTTCGTCGCCGCAACCGACGATTCAGGGCTCGCGTTCGCCGGGCTTCTGGCTACCTTCCGGCGCGATCTGGCCCCAGTAGCCCTGCTCGCGCAGCTTGCGCACGAGGGCCGGGTTGTCGGGGGCGGGGGCCACCGCGTCGCTCTGGGCGATGCGGGCGGCGTGGAAGGCCTCCAGCTCTTCCAGCAAGGCGGTGGGGCAGGCCTCCCGGTCGGGGTGGTCCTCGCCGGGGTCGTCGGCCAGGTCGAAGCAGAGGTGGCCCACCGGCGGGGCTTGGGGGTCGCCACGGCCGGGCTCGAAGCGCACCAGCTTGTCGGGCCAGGCGCGCAGGGCCATGTCGCGGCGGTTGTTGAGGGCGAAGCTGTGGCGCGGCGCCCAGCCCGGCGGCCCGAGCTGCAGGAGCCCGAGGAGAGAGCGCCCGTCGCTGCCGGCATCGGGGGGCGCCCCGACGCGGGCCAGCAGGGTCGGGGCCAGGTCCAGCAGGAGGACCTCGTCCTGGACTCGGCGGCCGTGGCCCGGGAAGGAGCCGTCCGCCCAGATCAGCGGGACGTGCAGATCGGGCTCGTGCAGGGTGCCGTGCACGAAGCGGCGGTGCTCGCCCAGGTGGTGGCCGTGGGGGGAGGTCAGGATCACCACGGTGCGCGCGCCCAACGTGGAGCCGTCCAGGGCCGCGAGCACCGCGGCGAGGTCGTGGTCCCAGCGGGCGACGACGGCGTCGTAGGCGGCACGCAGCCTCTCCTCGGCGGCCTCGGGCCCGAGGGAGGGCGCCACGATGCGCTGCAGCTCACCGATGGAGAGGGCCTCGGAGTCCTGCTCCCGGGGGCGGCGCAGGGCCGCCAGGCCGGCCGCGGCGCCCGGGATGTCGGCCAGGTCACCGGTGTGGGCCACGAACTGCAGGTCCACGTCGTGGACCACCGCCAGGAAGGGCTCGGGCGGGCCCGTGGCGAGCCAGCGCGCCAGGGCCGCGGTGCCGCCCTGGGCCTCCTCCGTGAAGGACTCCGTGTACTCGGAGCGCAGCGCGTCCGCGTTGGGGCCGAAGAAGCCGACCGTGTGGTAGCCCTGGATGGCCAGGGACTCCACCAGGCCCTGGGACTCCGGCGCCCGCCAGGCGAGCAGGGAGGGATCGGCGCTCGGCACCACGGGGTAGCGCCCGGTCATGACCGCCGCCAGGGCTGGCATGGTCCAGCCGGCCTGGCTGAAGGCGCGATCGAAGCGCACGCCTCGATCAGCCAGCGCCCGCATGGCGGGTGCCACGGCCGCGCCGTCCCGGGTGGCGTCGAGGCGATCCGCCCGGAGCGAGTCGGGCAGCAGCAGCACGAAGCTGGGGCGGGCGGCCACAGCGGCAGGATCCGCGGGCAGGGGTGGCTCCCCCCGGCAGGCGCAGAGCCCCAGGGCCGCCAGGGTGGTTCCCCGCGGCAGCGCGGTGCGGCTACTCGGCCTCTCCATCGCCGCCCCCCGGCCCACCGCCTCGGAGCGGGGGTGTGTGCATGGGCTGGCGGGGGCTGGCGGCTCGCCGCACGCGGGCCGCAGCCCTCGGTGGTGGTGGACCGGTGTGGCGCTGATCCTGGGTCAGGTTCATGGACAGGTACACGTGCTGCACGTCGTGCCCGAACCCGTAGCGATGGAAGAAGGTGAGGGCGCGCTGGTTCGTGGCGGCGGTGTCCACCAGCATCATCCGCACCCCCTCTTCGACGAACAGGGACCTCATGCGATCGAGCAGGCGCTTGGCCACCTGCCTGCCCTGCACGGCCGGGTCGACCCCGAGCCAGCCGAGGTAGCCATAGATCCAGGAGCTGCGCCGCTTCTCGATGATGCAGCCGATGGCGAAGCCCACGACCCGCGCGCCGTCATCGGCCACCAGGCAGGTGTCGCCGTCGGACAGGTAGTAGTCGAGCAGCTCGCGCTCCTCCCAGGATCGGTAGAGGTAGGGCCAGCGGTCGGCGGTGAAGAGGCGCTCCCCGAGGGCGTAGACGGCGGAGAGATCGTCGAGATCCATGGGGCGGATGTCGATGGGCGTGCCGGGGTGCGCGGTGGGCATGGAGCCTCCAGAGGCCCGGTAGCGTCGCGCCGGGGCTCCAGCAAGGCGGTCCCGGCTGGCACCGACGCCGTGGTGGTGGAGGTCAGACGGGATATCGAACCTCCCTGGAGGATGAGACCGTGGTGACGCTGGTTGTACTGCTCCTCGCGAGCGCGCTCGGCCTGGCCGCCCCCCCGCCCGGGGCGCCCGAGCGCGTGGCGCCGGGGCCCGATTCCCTCAAGCGCGCGCTGGTCGACACGAGGGCCCAGGTGGCTCGGGCGGAGGCTCTCGAGGAGGCCGTGGTGCGCCTGCACAACCACTGGGCGCCGGTGCAGATGCAGGGTGGGGGCCGCGGCTGCGAGGCCGCCGAGGCGCTGGGTCTGCTCGCGCGCACACCGCCCCTGCTGGCGGCCTGGCGCGACGCTGCGCAGAGCGCCCGCGTGGAGCTGGACTGGCTGCTGCAGGTCGCGGCCGCGCCCCAACTCCAGGCCATCGTGGGGACCGGGCAGCGGCGGCAGGTCGACGCGCTCACCGCAGCGGTGCGCCGGCAGGAGGCGACCTACCTCGAGGCCCGGGCCTGGCAGCGGCGCTACGTGACGCCGCGGCTGGAGCGCTGTCGGCCTGGTCTGGCCCCTGGGTCAGGGCTGGGCAGCGCGTCCGTGGGTGGGCCGGTCGCGGCGTTGGCCGTGGGCGGCGGGGTCGTCTGCCCCGGGGGTGCCGTCGCGGACGGTGGCGCGGTGGTGCTGAGCGACGGCCTGGGGTGCTACTCGGCGGGGCCCTGCGACTGCGCGCCGCTGGCGGTGGCACCGGCCGCGGTGCTGGGGCCTTCGGAGGGCGCGCCTGGAGCGATGGCGGAAGGCTCGCCGGGCTCTTCAGGGGTCGATGGCGCCGGCCCTTCCGGGGGCGTCGCCTCCTCCGACGGGCCGGCGCCTCCGGTGCCCGACGCGGCCGGGGAGCTGCTCGATGGGCTCGCGCCTGCCGGCGAACCCCCCGCGCCTGCCGAGGTGTCGGAGCCGCCCGAAGGGCCGCTGCCGTCCGGCGAGACGCCCGCGCTCGACGAGCGGCCCGCATCCGACGAGGCCGCGGTGCCGCCAGAGGGCGCCGCGCCATCGGGGGAAGCGCCCGCGCCTGGCGCGGTGACTCCGCCACTGGACGCTGGCGCCGAGCCCGGCGTGGCCTCGGAGCCGTCTCCCCCAGCCCCCTGATCGTCTGCGGCCGGTTTCGCATCGAGGCGCGCGCGCTCCTGGCGGTACAGGCCCTCCGGATCCACGTCGCCCAGCCGGACCAGGGCTTGATCGGCCCCGCTCTCATCGCCGAGGGCGCGCCGGGCCTGGGAGGCCACCAGCAGCGCGCCGGGAGACCAGGGCTGCTCTGTCAAGACCTGCTCGGCGTCCGCCAGGGCAGTGGTGTAGTCCTCGCGGGCCATCCAGCGGGTGGCGCGCATGAGCACGAGGTCTTCGTCGTCGGCCCACAGCAGGCCCGCGGGCTGGACCGCCGGGTCGGTCTCCAGCTCGGCCCGCAGGGCGACGCGCTCGGCGACGGCGTCCCATCCGAGGCGGCGGGCGGCCTCCTGCGCCGGCACCCATGCGTGGCGCTCCAGCGACAGGGGAACGGCCAGGGTGGCGGCGGTCAACGGGCGTCCCCGGCGCTCCAGTTCGGGCAGCAGCGCCGCGGCCTCCTCGTTGCGCTCCAGGTCCATCAACGCGGCGATCTCACGCTCCACCGGCTCGGGCTGGGTGGGAGCCACGCGGGCCCAGCGGCGCAGCAGCACCAGGTCCTCGTCGCTCACCCCGTCGCCGACCGCCAGCTCCACCTGCAGGGCCACCAGGCCGGGATCGTCCTGAAGCTCATCCGGCAGCGCGTCGACGAGGAGCTGGGCGCGGCCGGTGTCGTGGGCCGCGAGCGCGGCGTGCGCCCAGGCGATGGTGAAGCGCGGATCCTGGGCGATGTTCGCCGGCAACGCGCTCCAGGCCGCCAGCGCACGGCTGGGCTCCCCCGCGGCGAGCAGCGCGGCCGCGTGGTCGGCCTGGTAGATCGTCCGGGCGGGCCAGCGGCGGAGCGCCATGTCGAAGGCGCCCGCGGCGCGCCCTGCTTCGCCCTGCAGCAGCGCATCGCGCCCGACCACCCACCACGCGACGTGCATCCCGGGGTCGAGGAACACGGCGCGCGCGAAGGGGTCCTGGCGGGTCTGTCCCCGCTTCTCCGGGGCGAGGGGCGGCAGGAATCCATACAGCGTGGCCGCCGCCCTGCCGCAGACCAGGATCGCGTAGGGGTCCTTCGAGGGGGCCTCCTGCCAGCGGGCGAGCGCGGCCTCGGGCACCTGGCGGCGGAGCTGGGCGGTCGCCGCCACCAACACGCTGGCCACCGCCGCGAAGGGAGCCTCGCGGGTCCCGGCGGCCTCGTGGTGCGCGCATACACCGAGGGGGTCGCAGAGATCGAGGGAGACCACCAGCGCCTGGGGATCCGCGCCCAGCGCGATCTGGCCGCTCCAGATCTCGGCCCCCGTCGCCACCCGCTCCGACAACCCGGGGCTTCGGGCCGTCCCGTTCACCTCGGGGGCGACCTGGCGCAGGTCGGAGAGCCCCGCCTCCAGCAGCGCCGTCACCAGCCCGCGGGTCTCGGGTTCCCAGCGGTACCCGCCGCCCGCGGCGGGCGGGTCCAGCGCGATGACCTGGAGCGGTCGCCGCGGCGGCGGCTGGTTCTTCTCGGGTGTTTTCGGTGCGTCCGGAATAGGCCCACAGCTGATGGCCAGGAACGACGCCAGCAAGACGACCCCACGCCCCGCCCCCCCGGCTCCCCACTGGACCTGGCGGGCGTTCGTGCGCGTGCTGAGGATCGTGGCGTTGCTGATCATCTTGCTGAGCCTGGCCGGGATCGCGGGCTGGGTCTGGCTCGACCGTACCATCCTGTCTGGGCTCCCCACGGATCTATCGGCCTTTCGCGACTACCGCCCGCCTACTGCCTGCCGCGTCTTCGACCACGAGGGCGCCCAGGTGGACGAGTTCTACGTCGAGCGTCGCATCTGGGTGCCGCTCGACGAGCTCGCCCCGACCACCTGGCAGGCCTTCGTGGCCTCCGAAGACCGGCGCTTCATGGAGCATACGGGTGTGGACCCGCAGGGCATCCTGCGCGCGCTGGTGGTCAACCTGCAGTCCGGCGGCCAGAGCCAGGGCGGCTCCACCCTCACCCAGCAGCTCGTGAAGAACCTGCTGGTGGGGACCGAGCGCTCCTACCGCCGCAAGCTGCGCGAGGCGGTGCTGGCCCTGCGCCTGGAGCGCGAGCTGAGCAAGGAGCAGATCCTCGAGCTGTACCTCAACTTCGTCTACCTGGGCGCGGGCAACTACGGGGTGGAAGCCGCGGCGCGCGACTACTTCAACGTCTCGGCCGCTCAGCTCGATCCCGGCCAGGCGGCCATGCTGGCCGGCCTCGTGCCCGCGCCCGCCCGCTACTCGCCCCGCACCCACCCCGATCGCGCGCTGCAGCGCCGCCGGCTGGTGCTCGGGCGCATGGTCGAGGAGGGCTACATCGTCCAGGCCGAGGCGCTCGCCTTCGAGGACGATCGCGTGCTCACGCCGCGCGAGGCGGCCTCCTCGCATCACCCCAACGCGGCCTACATCACCCAGGTGCGGCGGGACCTCAGGCAGCTGTTCGGTGGCAGCGTGCCGTTCGAGGCCGGGCTGCAGGTGTACACCCCGCTGGACCAACAGATCCAGGCGGTGGCCACCCAGGCGGTGCGCCAGGCCCTCGTGGATCTCGACAAGCGCGAGGGGCGGCGCGGCCCGGCCGCCACCCTGCGTGAGGAGCGGTTCCTGCGCTTCCAGCTGCAGGCCGACGGTATGCGCCGGGATCGCGTCACCCATGTGGTGCTCTCCCCCCGACCGGGCGACTGCTTCCCCGCCCTGGTGACCGAGACCACGCCCCGGCCCCAGCTCGTCGCGAGCAGCTTCAATTGGGAGTTCTCCGACGACGAGTGCCGGGAGCGGGTGCGCGGCACGTTCGACGGCCGGCACGCCGGGGCGCTCTGCTCCCAGCTGCGGCGCGGCGACGTGGTGCGCGTCTGCCTGGCCGAGGATCGCCGCCTGCGCCTCGATTCGCGGCCGTGGGGAGAGGGCGGTGCTGTGGTGATCGAGAACCAGACCGGGCGCGTCCTGGCCCTGGTGGGCGGCTACGACGCCTCGCTGGAGGGCTTCGTCCGGGCCACCCAGGCGCGGCGGCAGCCCGGCTCCTCGTTCAAGCCCTACGTCTACGCCACCGCCCTGAAGCGCGGCCGCACCCAGCTCGACATCGTGCACGACGGGCCCCTCTCTCTGCCCGGAGGCAACGGGCGGATCTGGTCTCCGCAGAACTATGGCGGCAGCTACGCCGGCGATCTGCCCATGCGCCAGGCCCTGGCCAAGAGCCTCAACACCGTGGCCGTGCGGCTGGGCATGGAGGTCGGGCCGCAGGCCGTGGTGGACACCGCCCACGCCATGGGGGTCGAGTCGCCGCTGCGCGCCGATCTCACCGTGGCCCTCGGCTCGTCGGAGGTCACGCCGATGGACCAGGCCCTCGGCTACGCCACCATCGCGCGCATGGGGGTCCCCGTGGAGCCCGTGCTGATGGATCGCCTGGTGGACGTCAATGGGCGCGAGATCGGGCGCGCCGGTTCACCCTTGACCCTCCCCGGACATCCGGGCCTGCGGCTGCCGGGCGGTGACCTGCCCCGCGCCCTGCCCGCCGGGGTCGCCTACGAGCTGGTGGACATGATGCGCGAGGTGGTCCACGCCGGCACGGCGCGCAAGGCCTGGCGCGTGGACATGGACCGGGCGGGCAAGACCGGCACCACCAACGACTGCATCGACGCCTGGTTCGTGGGCTTCACCCCGCGCTACACCGTGGCGGTCTGGATCGGCAGCGACGGCCCCGCCTCCCTCGGCGACCGCGAGACGGGCGGCAAGGCCGCGCTGCCCGCCTGGATCACCATCGTGGAGGCCCTGGACCAGCCCGCCGGGGAGCGCTTCCCTGTACCCGACGAGGCCATCCTGCTGGAGAGCCCGCTCGGCTGGGTCGGCCTGCCCCGGGGCCAGGTCCCACCCGGCCTGCTCGAGCAGGGCGTGGCCGATCCCGACCTCCCGTTGCCCGCGCCCTGACCCGCCACCGCGGGTGAGGTGATAGTCCACCCCCGGAGGCAGAGAACCATGAGCTTCCTGCGTGTCCAGGGTGGCCGCCCCATCGGCGGCGAGATGACCGCCAGCGGCAACAAGAACGCCGCGCTGCCTATGATCGCGGCGACGCTGCTGACGGACGACGAGGTGGTGCTGGAGAACCTCCCGGCCATCCGCGATGTCGCGGCCATGCTGGAGATCCTCGTGCACCTCGGCGCGCGCGTCGAGCGGGGAGAGGGGTGCGCCACCATCTGCTGCCGTGAGGTGAGCCGCGGTGAGATCCCCTGGGAGCTGTGCGAGCGCACCCGCACCTCGTTCCTGATGGTGGCTCCGCTGCTCGCTCGCTGCGGGCGGGTGCAGGTCCACCCCCCGGGCGGCGATGCCATCGGGCGCCGGCGGCTGGATCCGCACTTCTACGGCCTGCGCACGCTGGGGGCCCGCGCCGACGACGACACCTTCACCTTCGAGGCGCCCCGACGGCTCGTAGGCCGGCAGCTCTTCTTCGACGAGGCCTCCGTCACGGCCACCGAGCACATCCTGATGGCCGCGGTCCTGGCCGAGGGCGAGACCGTGATCCTGAACGCGGCGGGCGAGCCCCACGTGCAGGATCTCGCCGGGATGCTCAACGCCATGGGCGCCGACATCACGGGCGCGGGGACCAACGCGCTCACGATCCGGGGGGTGGAGCGGCTGTACGGCACGCGGCACCGCATCGTCTCAGACCACGTGGAGGTGGCCTCCTACCTGGCCCTGGCGGCCGCCACGGGCGGGGACCTCACCGTCCACGGCACCTCCCGAGGCCACTACTGGATGATCCGCCGCGTGTTCGAGCGGCTCGGCCTGCAGCTCGAGCTGGAGCGCGACTTCGTGCGCCTGCCCGGCGGCCAGACCCCGCGCGTCGAGCCCGACGCCGGGGGCGCCATCCCGCGCATCGACGACGGCCCCTGGCCCCAGTTCCCCTCCGACTGCATGAGCCCCCTGATCGTGCTGGCCACCCAGGTCCAGGGCACGCTGCTGTTCTTCGAGAAGATGTTCGAGAGCCGCATGTACTTCGTGGACCCGCTGGTCCGCATGGGCGCCAACATCATCGTCTGCGACCCGCACCGGATCGTGGTCACCGGCCCCTCCCGCCTGCGCGGCGCCACCCTGCGCAGCCCCGACATCCGCGCCGGCATGGCCCTGCTCATCGCCGCCCTGTGCGCCACGGGCCGCCCCAGCATCATCCAGAACGCCGAGGTCATCGACCGCGGCTACCAGGACCTGGAGGCCAAGCTGCGCAGCCTCGGGGCGGACATCGAGCGGGTGGCGGAATGAGATTCCAGCCGTCAGCCATCAGCGGTCAGCCCGACTGGAACACGCTCGCGGTCTCGAAGCAGCCGAAGCAGATGAAGACATAGACCATCCCGACATCTGCCAGGCACACCTCGTCCCCGATGGAGTCGAGCTGACCGTAGAAGGTCATTCGCTCGCCGCAGTCTGGGCACAGCGGCCACTCCTCTCTCCCGCGCCAGTCGGGTGTGCCCCCCAGCTTGTGTCGCCTCCCAGCGCCTTCGAAGGCCGCCCGGAAGCCTACCACGGCGCGCGCCTCGTCGGTCCTGGGGTCCGGTACCAGCGGGATCTCCGGGATGCTCTGTTCATCGCCCATGGATGGCGTCCTCGTGACGAACGGTGATGTAGCTGCTGACGGCTGAAAGCTGAGAGCTGACAGCTCCCTACGGCACACTCCCACCCGCATGCACCCCCGTCTCCCCATCGCCATCCACCGCGCCGCCGTGCTCGGTCTCGTGGGCGTTCTGGTCGTAGCCGAACGATGAATCATCGGCGGGCGCGGGGTGGTCCCCGCCGGGCCAGGTCCAGT
Source organism: Pseudomonadota bacterium (assembly GCA_043814015.1). Lineage (GTDB taxonomy): Bacteria > Myxococcota_A > UBA796 > UBA796 > JAFGLY01 > JBDRKM01. The sequence continues at coordinate 2,654 of JBDRKM010000055.1, read as the reverse complement.
CGTCGGCGTCCCCGCCCGAGTCCATGAACAGGCCGATGGCGGGGGCGCCCACGCGACCCGTATCGATACACTCGCCGCTGTGGTTGCCCAGGCCGGTGGAGTAGGCCGATGACACCAGGTAGGTGTCGGAGCCGTCGTTGTCCACGAACAGGCCGATGCCTTCGCAGTTGGAGGCCCCGCCGGCCAGGCCGCCGTAGACCCATGTATCATCGCCGCCCTCGTCTACGATGACCCCCACCGAGAAGTCGTGCCCGGCACCCACCTGCATGTAGTTGGACACCATGCGGGTGTTGTAGGCGTCATCGCCGTCGCCGTCGTCCAGCAGCGCGCCGGCGGCGTAATGCGCGACCCCGCCCTGCACGTAGTAGTAGGCGTCGTACTGGTCGTGGCCGTCGCCGTCGAGCAGCAGGCCGAGCGCCTGCCAGTAGCCCGAGCCCTGGGCGAAGGTGCCGGCGATGTAGCTGTCGTCACCTGAAGCATCGCGCAACACACCCAGGCCGCCCGAGAGGAAGGCGCCGTCGTGATCGCCGCGCCGGCCGAAGCCGGTGCCCTGGGAGAAGCTGGAGTTGCCGCCGCTGGGGAGCTGGGGCGAGTAGTACAGGGTGGTGCCGCCGTCCTCCTCCTTGCCGGGGTTGCAGTACCAGTCATCGTCCCCGCCGCCGTCCCAGGCCACTCCTACGGCCTGCACGTAAGCGTAGCCCTGTCTGTCGGCGAAGGAGCGGTGCACGTCGTTCCCGCCCGCGTCCATGAACAGCCCGATGCCCATGCTGGCGCCGCCCTGGGCGCCGGCCTCGGCCAGGTAGGTGTCGTCCCCGCCGTCGTCGTAGAGCACGCCGACGCCCAACTGGGCCCAGCCCTGGCTCATGCGCAGGGATTGGTAGTGATCGGCGCCACCGCCGAGATCGAACAGCATACCCACCCCGAAGCGGCCCGAGCCCTGGCGGCCTGTCTCGGACAGGGAGAAGGTCCCATAGTAGCCGTCGCCCCGGTAGCGGCCGTCGGCGTCGGCGGGGAGCAGCGCGTCGGTGCCCTCGCCGACTGGCTCGTAGCCGTAGGCGTCGTCGCCCGAGAGATCGATGTGGACGGCCACGGGCACGCCCAGGGACGAGGCGCCCGCCGGGTGCAGGTAGGTGTCGTTCCCGCCGAGATCGAGGTACAGCGCCACGTTCCCGATGTCGCCCGGGGCGTCGTCGTCCGGGCCTGATACAACGATACGTCCCTGGGATGTGTTGGTGTCGAGGCTGGCATCGGTACCGGCGAAGCGTCCCAGATCCGCCTCCTCGATGGCGAAGGCCAGCACCCGGGCGGGGTCGTACAGGGCGCGGGGGCCACTCATCGGATCGAGCACCCAGTCCTGCACGCCGGCCTCGGTGAAGTCCGGGTCGTTGTGCAGATCCGTGATGGCCCCGCCGTGGCCCCAGGTCACCAGCCACTCGGCGTCCTCGGGGGCGTTGGCCTCCATGGCGCCGCGCGCCGCGGCCACGGCCTCCATGGCCTGCAGGATGGGGGTCAGGGCGTCGGCCAGGTCAGCGGGCAAGCTGGAGAGGTCCGCGAGGCCCGATGCTGCGCTGGCTGGGTCGATGGGCTCCAGCGTGCACTCCGCCACGAGGCGCTCCATGGCCTCGCCCAGCGCCGTGGCCACCGGGTGGGGCGTGGCCCCGGCGTGGTCGAGATCGGCCGCCAGCTGCCCGCCGTAGCAGGGGATGCGCAGCGGGTCGTGGTGCACCTCGTAGAACCAGGGCAGCAGGAAGGCGTCGTCGAGGTAGCGCTTGTAGGAGGTGTAGTCCCAGTCGGCCTCGTCGTAGCCGACCTCCGCGAGGGACAGGCCGGCGTCGTCCAGGACCGCGTCCAGCAGGGGTGTGGACCCGGACACATCGAGCGCGCACGGTACGTCCTCAGCCTCCGCGTCCCAGGTGGGGGGCCCCAGGGGCTCATCCGTGTCCTCCCCGGGTTTGTCCTTGTCGGGGTGGCAGGCCGCGAGGGCGAGGAGGAGGAGCTGGGCGCGCATAGGGGACCTCCGGACATGGGAGGGACATCCTACCGCAGGTGCGGCCTCCCGACGCGCAGAGCCCGGTGCGACGGTGGAATTTCCCCTTGGTTCGCGCACGGTGGAGAAGCGACGACCACCTGGCGCGGTGGGGATTCTCCTGGTCCCGCCTCCCTGGAGGGTGACCTCGCCCATGAAATTCGAACCGCAAAGGCGCCAAGGCGCAAAGAAGGCAGGGGAGCATGACGATCGAGCCGGATGAAGCGACCAATGAGATCTCTCGGCGGGTCATCGGAGCGGCCATCGAGGTCCACCGGATCCTCGGGCCCGGCTACCTGGAGAGCGTGTACGAAGAGGCGCTGGCCATCGAGCTGGGCGCCCGCGGGATCCCTTTCAAACGGCAGCACGGGTTCACGATCACCTACAAGGGGACGGTGGTGGGCTCAGGGCGGCTCGACTTCCTCGTCGCCGGCTCACTGGTGGTCGAGCTGAAGACCGCCGAGAGAGTGCTGGAGATCCACAGGGCTCAGGTGATCTCCTACCTCAAGGCGACCCGGACCCCGCTCGGCCTGATCCTCAACTTCAAGGCACCCGTCCTGCGGGAGGGTATCGAGCGGGTCGTCTACTCGGTTTGATCTGCGCCTTTGCGCCTCTGCGCCTCTGCGGT
>JBDRKM010000054.1:0-9371 GCA_043814015.1 Pseudomonadota bacterium | reverse complement strand
GGTCTGGTGCAACCACGGGCCGCTGCTGGCGGGCCTGCGCGGGCACCTGGCGCCCGGCGCCGTGGAGGTCGTGGCGCGTCACGAGCCCCTGGGCTGGCTGGACGCCACCGGGGCCATCGCGATGGAGGCCGGACCGACCGGGCGCGTGGCCGTGCTCTGCGGCATCGCGCGGCCCGCCGGGTTCCTGCGCTGCCTGCGGCGTCTGGGCCTGGTCCCCGCCCTCCGCTGGATCGCGCCGGACCACGCCCGCTGGAGCGCCGCGGAGCTGGCGCGCTTCGAGCGCGAGGCCGGTGACCTGCCCATCGTCACCACCGAGAAGGACCTCGTTCGTCTTCCCGAGGGCTTCCCGGCCAGGGCGCTGGCCATCGAGACCCGGATGGAGGCCGGCTCAGAGGCCATCGAGGCGCGCCTCGCGCGTCTCCTGGTCGAGCACGCGCTGGGCGGGAGGGCCCCGTGAAGGCCCGCCTCCTCGACCTGCTGGCCTTCATCCTGGCGCGCCTGCCCTTGCGCCCGGCCAGCGCCCTCTGCTGGGCTCTGGCCTGGCTCTGGTGGACCGTCGTGCCCGTGCGCCGCGACGTGGCCCGCGACAACATCGCGCGGGCCCTCCCGGAGCTCGATCCGGGCTCCCGCCCCGCCACCCTGCGGCGCTCCTTCCACGACATCGCGCTGGGCTACGTGGAGCTGCTGCGCTTCCTGCGCGACCCGCGCGCCGGCGCGGCCATGGTGCGCAGCGAGGGCCTGGAGCCGCTGCAACGCCTGCAGCGAGAGGGGCGCCCGGCCCTGGTCCTGCAGGGCCACTTCGGCGCCTGGGACCTGGTGTTGCTCGCCCACGGGCGCGGCCGGGGCGTGCGCCTGGCCTGTGTGGTCAAGCCGCCCGCCGATCCCTGGTCCGCCGCCCTGGTGGAGCGCGCGCGTCGGCTCTGCGACATCGAGCTCATCCCCCCACGCGGCTCCATGGAGCGGGTCTACACCGCCCTGGAGGCGGGCAGGATCGTCATCTTCGCCATGGACCAGCGCTTCAACGAGGGCATCGCGGCGCCCTTCCTGGGCCGCCCCGCGCTCACCGCCACCGGCCTGGCCGCGGCGGCGCGCCGCACGGGTGCCCCCGTCTTCCCCGCCTGGCAGTGGCGCGAGGGCCCGGGCCGGCATGTGCTGCGCGCCGATGCGGCCCTCGATCTGACCTGGACCGACGACGCCGAGGCGGACATCGCGCGGACCACCGCGCGCTTCAACGAGATCCTCGGCGAGCGCATCCGCGCGCGGCCCCACGGCTGGCTGTGGTTGCACCGGCGGTGGAGGGAGTCAGGCGGTCCCCTGTAGCTCTCCGGGCGGCACGACGGAGGTGGGATACCAGCGCCCCAGTGAGGAGGTGTCAGCGTGGCGGACCTCGAGAAGCGGCAATTGGCGGCGCGATCCCCCATTCTACTGCAGGACTGGGCCGCGCGGATCCAGCCGCAGGATGCACAGCCCGCGCTGCGACGCAGACCCCGGAGCCCAAAGGCCCCGGGGCCACTCGCTGGTGTGCGATCTACCCGGCCCGCACCGCGATGCTGCGCGGCTTCACCGCCTCGCTGCGGGGCAGGCGCACGCTGAGCACGCCCTGCGCGAGGTGGGCCTCGATGCCGTCCACGTCGATGGTGTCGGGCACGTAGAAGCTGCGCTTGTAGTCGGCGGCGCGGTACTCGCTGGCCATGGCGGTGCCCTCGGGCTCCGGCAGGCTCCAGGTGCCCTGGATGGTCAGCTCGCCGTTCTCGAGGCGGATGTCCACCTTGTCGGCAGCCACCCCCGGCAGATCGGCGACGATCAGGAAGCCGTCGTCGTTCTCGAAGATGTCCACCGGCGGAGCGATGACGGCGCGGCCGCGGAGGCTCGGGGAGAGGTGCTGGTCTTTCTGGCTGATGGCGTTCGGAGTAGACATGGTGTTCTCCTGATGGCTGAGCGGGTTGGCTGTGATCAACCGGCGCGCACGGTGATGGCGCGGGGCTTCAGCTCGGGCGCCTTGGGCAGCCGGATGGTGAGGATGCCGTCCTTGAGGGTGGCCTCGGCCTTCTCCAGCTCCACCTTGACGGGCAGGGCGAAGCTGCGGCAGAAGCGCAGGCTGGCGCGCTCCTGGCGGTGGGGCGAGTAGCCCTCGGGTGCGACCGCCTCACGCTTGCCGCTGAGGGAGAGGGTGTCGGCGTTGCCGGTGATCTCGATGTCATCGAGCGTCACACCGGGCAGCCCGGCCTGCAGCACCAGATCCTGGCCCTCGTCGAGCAGGTTGGCGCGGGGCCAGCCGCTGGTGCGGCGCGCGGGCGCGGGCTCGCGGGCGGCCTCGTCGAAGAGCTGATCCATGCGGCGCCGGAAGATCTCCAGGGCGTCGAGTTGCGTGTCCATGTCGAACCATCCCAACATGATTCACCTCCTGTTGTGTTGCTGTCCTGGGTCCTGGACCGCGCGCGGACACACCACGGGCGTGATGCCTTGTGTCGCGTTGAAGGGCGCTTGTCACCAGGCTTTCGGGAGCCTTAGGGGAGCCTCGCCGGTCACGGCCACAATAGAAGCACGGCCCCCGAAGGCGTCAAGGGCCTCGTGTGAGGAAACCCACTGAACCTAGTGGGTGGCCTTCAGGATGCCCGGGAACTGGACCCCGGCGCGCGGGTCCACGCCCTGGTAGGCGGCGCGGGCCTGGCCGACCTGGACGGTGAAGCCGAAGTCCGGCAGGTGGACCTGGCCGTCGGGGCCGATGAGCTGTTCGGGAGGGTGGGGGAAGGGGCCGGCCATCTGGAAGGCGCGCACCACGCAGTCGTCGATGGGGCGCGAGCCGCTCTCGCGGGTGACCTCGACGCTGGACAGGGCGCCCTGGCCGCCGAGGTAGACCTCGACCTGCGTGTCGTAGCGGCTCTTGGTGATGAGGGTGTTGGGGGGGAGGTTGTCGAGGTTCTGCTGCCAGTAGAAGTTCACCAGCCGCCGGATGCGGTTGATGTAGTCGGCGAAGAGGAACTCGTTGGTGTTCAGGTTGACCGCCTTGCCCTTCTCCTCGTCGAGCAGGTCGTTGTTGGGGGCGCCGGACAGGAGCTGGTCCATGTGGCTGGCGGGCACCGGCTTCTGCAGGCCCTCGCGGTTGGTGACGGAGAACGGCGAGCTGATGGAGGCGAGGTTGCCGTCGCGGCCCGGGTCGAAGCGGTCGGCGCCCGCCCTGGCGCCGGTGGAGGGGTCGTTCACGTGCAGGTCGAGCAGATCCTCGAGCTGCAGCTTGGACTCGCGGCTGTACTCGGGCGCCAGCACCTCGGGGTTGATCTTGTAGGCCTCGGTGCGGGTCTCCTTCTCCACCTCGCGGGCGTGCTCGGCCAGGTAGTCTGCGTGGCGGGGGACCTTCTCCTCCAGCGGAGGGGGGAGGTCCACGATCTGACCGCGCACTTCGGGGGGCTCGGGCTCCTGGGGCGGCTTCTCCTCGGGCTGCAGCAGCACCAGGGACACCCCGCGGGTGGGCGACAGCTCGGTGGGCCGCATCAGGAGCGGCCAGAGCGGGATGCCGATGGCCAGCAGCAGCACGTGGGTGAGGATCGTGAGTGACCCGAACACGATCGCCTTGGCGAGCCGGTGCTGCCGGGAGCGCTGCTGCTGCAGGCGGGCCATGTAGGAGGGCGGTCGCAAGGGCGTCTCAGTGGAGGAGGGACATCTCCACGTGCAGGGTAATCGTGGTCCGGAACGCACGGCAAGCGGTTCCTGCGCGGCTCAACAACGCCCGACGAGCTGTCTTTCTTTCGCGCCTACTCCCGGCCAGGCACCGCCGCCGCGTTGAAGGCGGACAGGGCGGGGAACGGCGGGGCGTCGGGCTCGTACAGCAGGTGGTAGGTCTGCCAGGTGCCCGAGACCCGCTTGACGTAGCGGCGGGTCTCCCGCAGCGGGATGGCCTCCACGAACTCGTCCACGGGGCGGTTGCCGCGCTCCCTGAGCCACTTGTCGACGTTGCCCTCGCCCGCGTTGTAGCCGGCCAGCGCCAGGAACGGATCGCCCCGGTAGTGCTCCATCAGGTACTGCAGGTAGCGCGCCCCGATGCGCAGGTTGGTGGCCGGATCGAACATCATCTGGTTGCTGACGGACAGCCCCAGCCACTTGCCCACGGAGCGCGCCGTGGCCGGCATGAGCTGGGAGAGCCCGCGGGCGCCGGCGTGGCTCACGATGTCCTGGTTGAAGTTTGACTCCTCGCGCACCAGGGCGTGGAAGATGCGACGATCCCAGGCGTAGGTGTCGCAGGCCTTCAGCAGCTCGGGCTCGTAGCGCAGCGGGTAGGCGCTGGTGAGCAGGCGGGCGCGGTCGGTGGCGAGGGTCTCGGGCTGGTGGTCATCGAGGTAGGCCCGCAGCCGGGCGTGGGCCCAGAGCCATTGCCCCGAGGCGACCATCAGGTCGGTGAACGAGCCGATCTCGCCCGGGATCATGTCGGCCTCGCGCAGCTGATCGAGCTCGAAGACGGCCTCGGCCAGCAGGCCGACGCGCGCGAGCGCCATGGCGTTCTGGGCCGCCGAGGTCTCCAGGAAGGAGGCGCGCACCTGCCAGGCGCCCGCGCCCCCGCCCCAGCCGGGGGCGGGCAGGGCGGCCAGTTCATCCGGGGCCAGCTCCTGCAGCCGGGCCGCGGCCAGCAGGGCGTAGTAGCCGCCGGGGTGTGCGGCGCAGAGGGACAGCAGGCCCTGCACGGCCATCGCCCGCTGGGCGTCGTCGGCGGTGATCACGCCCGGCTGCTCGCGGTCGCCGTACACGCGCCAGCGCCAGCGCCAGTACAGCGCGGCCTGGTAGAGCACGGGATCCGTGGCAGGATCGAGGACCTCGGCGGCGCGGTCGGCCCAGGAGATGGCGGTGGGGGTGTCGCCCTGCAGCCAGCAGTTCCAGGCCAGACGCCAGAAGCCCTCGGGGGCGGTGTCGCCATCGGGGTAGGCCTCCACCTGGGTGGCCCAGGCCTCCATGGCCTTCGCCTGCTGCCCGGACTCCTGCCAGCCGATGCCCGCCAGGACCCAGCCGTCGTCGGCCATGGAGTGCTCGGGGTACAGCGCCGGGATGCGGGCGTAGACGGCGGCGGCGCCGGCCCACTCCTTGCGGCGCTCGAGGGCCTTTCCGGCCAGGTACAGGGCCTTGGCCCCGCGCTCCGTATCGTGCTCGGGGCAGGCCTCGCCGGCGGGCTGGAGCACCGCGAGGGCGGAGGTGAGGTCGTTGCTTCGGAACTGGGAGCGGCCGAGGGTGTACCAGGCCTGGCAGGCTTCGGGCGAGGGCTCCTTCAGGCCCTGCACCACCGGGCCGAGCAGGCTGATGGCCTCGCGGTAGCGGTTGGCGTCCATCCAGGCCTCGCCGCGGGCGGCCTGGTCGGCGAGGGTGGGCTTGAAGGCGGCGCCGCGGGCCTCGTACTGGGCGATGACCGTGCGGGCCTGCACCTCCTCGGGGCTGCCGGGGTAGGCCCGCCACAGGCGCCGGAGCAGGGGGTAGGCCTCGGGGGAGCCGAGACCGGCCCGGCGCGCCAGGGTGTAGAGGGCGACGGAGCTGCCCTCGGCCGGATCGGGGCGCGCGATGAGGGCCTCGTAGATGGCGCGGGCGTCAGCGGTGCGCTCGAGCTTGTAGAGGGCCTCGGCCTGCAGCACGCGGGCCCGGGGCCAGATGGCGGCGCTGTCCTCGGTGACCGCCTCGAGCCGCGGCAGGGCCTCCAAGGGCTCGCCGTCGGCAAGGAGCAGCTCTCCAGCCAGGAGATCCACGTAGGGCTGGGGGGCATCGCCGGGGAGGTCGAATTCGGGCAGCAGGGGGACGGCGAGCTCCGCGTGGCCGTCGCGGACCTGGAGCCAGGCCAGCAGGAAGGCACGGTCGGCGCGGGTCTTCTCGCCGAGCTTCTCCGGGTCGAGCGCGGTGACCTTGGCGGCGGCCTCGCGGTAGGCGCGGCGCTCGAGGAGCTCCATGGTGGCCGCGTCCAGCGGCAGGGAGGGCAGCGCGAAGGCTGGCCCGAGCTGGACCAGCTTGTCGGCGGGCGCGGGGGCGGGCGCGGTGGTGGTGATCTCCTCGGCGCCCGCGATGGGCTCTTCCTGGCCCGAGGGATCCGCGGGCGCTCGGCTGGCGGAGACGAACACGCGCTCGGCGGCGGGAGGATCTCCGGCGTAGCAGTCCAGGATGAACGGAAAGAGCAGGAAGCCCAGGCACAGCCCGGGGCCCGCGTGAAGGGGGGCGGGTCGCATGGAGAGGCACCGCGGGGAGGGAGGGGAGGGGAGCGGCGGGGGAGCGGCGGGGAGACGCCCAGAATATCCTGTCTCCTGGCCCTCCGCCGCCCGAGGTGCAGCCGTGACCTCCTTCTCCATCGCGCTCATCGCGGTCTCCCTTGTTGCGGGGGCGCCCCCTCTTGTGGCCGGCCCCGGGGGTTGGCGCGACGCCCTCAAACGCCCCGGTCCGCTGCCAGCAGGTGGTCCCGCCGGCGCGCCACCGCCCCCCGCCATGCAGGCGGACTGGGACGTCCAGCACTACGACATCTCCCTGACCCTCGATCCCGCCCGGCGACGGATCGACGGAGACATCGCCATCCGCGTCCAGGCCCGGGTGGACGCGCCGGGGCCCTTCCTGCTGCATGCGGGCGAGGCCGTCCTCGCCGCGCTGGAGGTGGAGAGCACCGCCGTCACCTGGACCCAGCACGGCGACGAGGTCAGCGTCCCCATGCCGCCGGGTCTCGTGGCGGGCGACGAGGTGGCGCTGCGCGTCCGCTACCAGGCACCGGGCACCACGGATGTGACGGCCCTGGGCCTGCACTGGGGCGATCCCATCTACACATTCTCCGAGCCCAGCGGCGCGCGGGACTGGCTGGTGGTCTACGACACCCCCACCGACAAAGCGACCCTCACCTGGCAGGTCACCGCGCCCTCCGACCTCGTGGTGATCGCCAACGGCGAGCCCGCCGGCCAGACCGAGGGGGAGGACGGCACCACCACCTGGGACTTCGACTTCCCCTGGCCCATCGCCACCTACCTGATGGTGGTGGACGCCGGCAGCTACCTCGAGGACGTGGACGAGACCGGCCCTGTCCCGGTCCACACCTGGGCGCAGGCGGGGGACTACGACGAGGCGGTCACCGCCCTGGCGGACACCCCCGAGATGATCGAGGTGTTCGCCGGGCTGTTCGGGCCCTACCCCTACAGCCTCTACGGCAACGTGCTGGTCCCCTTTGGCGGCGCCATGGAGCACACCACCAAGACCTCCTTCGGCGACGAGCTGATCGGCTACGGCCGCTACGCGACCCTGGTGGATGCCCACGAGCTCGCCCACCAGTGGTGGGGTGACTGGGTCACCTGCGCCGAGTGGGAGGAGATCTGGCTCAACGAGGGCTTCGCCTCCTACAGCGAGGCCCTGTGGGTCGAGGCCACCGAGGGCGAGGACGCCCTGCGGGACTACCTCTGGATCGAGCAGCGCGACAGCTACCTCAACTGGCTCGACTGGGAGGGAGAGTTCGCCCTGTACGACCCCGACTACATGTGGGGCGGTACGGTCTACGACAAGGGCTCCTTCGTGCTGCACATGTTGCGCTTCGTGGTGGGCGACGAGGCCTTCTTCGACGGGCTGGCGCGCTACCGCGACGCTCATGGCGGCGATGTGGCCACCACCGAGGACCTGCGCGCGGCCATGGAGGCGGCCTTCGGGGACAGCCTGGAGTGGTTCTTCGACGAGTGGGTCTACCGCGCGGGCGATCCCTCCTACCGGGTGGGGATCACCAACCAGCAGCTGGACGACGGCACCTGGCAGGTGGATGTCCACGTCCAGCAGACCGGCGCCGAGACCTGGGCCATGCCCGTGGAGTGGACCCTGCACCTGCGGGACGGCCAGGAGCTGGCGGACGAGCACTGGATCGACGCGCCGCGCGCCGTGGTCAGCACCTGCCTGGGGCAGCCCGCCACGGGCATCGACTTCAGCCCCCACGCCCACCTGCTGTACCGGGACCTGCAGGTGGACCTCGATGGCTTCGATCCCGCCCCGGTGGTCTGCGGCCCCCCCCCCGACGACACCGCCCCCCCTGGCGACAGCGCCGCCGACACCGGGGATGGCGGGGAGCCCGGGGTGCGTTCTTGTGGGTGCGGGGCGCCGGGTGTGCCCGCGGTCCTGCTCATCGCCCTGCTCGGAGGTCTGCCATGGCTGACAAGAAGAAGACCGTGACCCCCGCCGCGGGCGACAAGCGCTGGCCAGCCCTGCTGGGCCTGCTGGCCCTGGCCGTGGTCCTGGCCTGGTTCTGGCACAACCCGCTGCTCTTTCCCCTGCGCATCCTGGTGGTCCTGTTCCACGAGCTGGGCCACGGCCTCGTCGCGGTGGCCACCGGCGGCGAGGTGGTCAGCATCGCGCTCTCACCGGATGAGGGCGGCCTCTGCGTGACCCGCGGCGGCTGGCGGTTCCTGATCCTGAACGGCGGCTACCTGGGCTCCCTGGTCTTCGGCGTGCTGCTGCTGCTGCTCGCCCGCGCCCGTGGCGCCGCCCGTGGCGTGGTCTTCACCCTGGGGTTGCTCGTCCTGGGCGCCAGCCTGGCGTTCGTGCGCCCGCTGGTGTCCTTCGGCTTCGGCTACGGCCTGCTGGCCGGGCTGGTGCTCGTGGGCGTGGGCCTCAAGGCCCCGGTCGTGGCCAACTGGTGGCTGCTCAGGCTGCTGGGCGTCTTCTCCGTGCTCTATGCCCTGCTGGACGTGCGCGACGACGTCTTCCGAGCCACGGGCGCGGCCACCAGCGACGCCGCCATGCTGGCCGAGATGACCCACATCCCCGGCTTCGTCTGGGGTGGCGCGTGGATCCTCGCCGGCCTCCTGCTGCTCTTCCTGCTGCGCAAGCGGTTGGCGTGAGGGCCCTGCCCTGGGCACTTCGGCGCGCATAGCGCGCCCAACCCCGGGGGCTGGAGCGAGCCTCGGCACTTCGGCGCGCATGGCGCGCCCAACCCCGGGGGCTCGCTGTTTGAAGCTCCCGGTCCCCTTGCGCGGGTCCATCTCCACGTTAGATGTGCGGGCGCGCGGGAATAGCTCAGTCGGTAGAGCACGAGCTTCCCAAGCTCGGGGTCGCGGGTTCGAGCCCCGTTTCCCGCTCTTGAAAGGCGACTCACCAGAGTCGCCTTTTTTTTCCGGAATCAGCGGTCAGCCGCTGACGGCCACGAGCTGAGCCAGGGTCGCGAGGCGCTTCCGACGCGCGGCGATCCGATCCTCAGCGGAGAGGTCGGTCAGGGCGGCAAGGTGTCGGCGAAGGGCCTGGAGCACGGACTTGGCGCAGGCGCGTGGATCCCGGTGGGACCCGCCCCGGGGCTCGTCCACGACGGCATCGCAGAAGCCCACCGCCAGGACGTCCTCGGCCGTGAGCCGCAGCGCCGCGGCCGCGTCCTCGGCCCGAGCCGCATCGTCCCACTCGCG
>JBDRKM010000053.1:0-3089 GCA_043814015.1 Pseudomonadota bacterium | reverse complement strand
GCACGCATCCTGCTGGCGTCGGCAGCGGCCACGTTTCACGGGAGCGCGCGGAGGGCCGGGCGTACGGCTCAGGAAACGTGAACCGGGGATCCGCCTGTCATGCCTCTTCTGGAGAGGTGTTGGCTACCACGAACCCCCAGGACCGCCAAATGCCCCCAGATCCGACCGCGACCCATCCGCATCGTAGATCGCTGGGTCCCCCACATCCACCACCGGGCTCCCCGCTCCCAGGTGGTAGTCGTCGTTGGTCCAGTCGCCATCATCCGAAGCCGCGGTGAACCGCGGATCCACCGCCAGGTTCCCATCGCTGCCCGTGGGATCCGCCAGCGCCCCGCTCCAGGCCATGTCGTTGCCGTACACATCCCCGTAGGTCACGGTGGTGTAGGCGTACTGGGCGTGGAAGCCGGCGCCGTGGTTGCCGTAGAGGATGTTGTTCACGAGGGCGGGCGCGGCGATCCCCCACACCTCGACGCCGGCGCCGTGGTCGTCGGCGATCACGGTGTTGAAGGCGAAGGTGTTGTTGCTGACGGTGGGGGCCGGGGCGACTTCGTAGGTGCCGTAGACCACCAGCCCGCCGCCATGGGTGGAGGCGGTGTTGTCGGCGATGACGTTGGAGGCCAGCAGGGCGCCATCGGTGGCGGTGTGCAGGATCACCCCGCCGCCCTGACCGGCGATGAAGAAGTCGTTGTCGTCGGTCACACCCTCGTCGTCGGCCCGGTTGCCCACGATGAGGTTCTGGGTGATCACGGCGTCGGCGTAGGCCACCCACAAGCCACCGCCATCACCGGCGGTGTTCTCGGCGATGGTGTTGAGGGTGATGATGGGCGCGCCGAACAGCACGTAGATGCCGCCGCCGTCGCAGCCGTCCTCGGGGCCGCCGAGGCAGGCGTCGTTGCCCTGGATGGTGTTGCCCAGGATTTCGGCTCGGCTCCACTTCAGGGCGATGCCGGCGCCGACGCCGCCCGCGGTGGTGGCGTTGCCGGTGATGACGTTGGCCTCGAGGGTGGGGCTGCACTCGGCGCCGGCGCTGGTGGCGATGACGCTGATGCCCGCGCCGCGCTCGCCCAGGCCACCGGTGACGGTGAAGCCGTACAGGCGGGCGTCGGGGGGCTCGTCGGTGTGGAAGGTGACCACGGGGCCGAGGCCCTGGCCGTCCAGCACGGTGACGCTGGGGCCGCCGGTGGCGCGCACGTCCACGGGGTAGCCGCGGAAGTCGATGTTCTCCAGGTAGTGGCCGGGGCGGACATCGACCTCCCAGCAGCCGGTGGCGGGGGCGGCGTCGATGCCGTCCTGCACCACCTGGAAAGGGCGCTCGAAGCTGCCGTCGCCGCCCGAGGCGGCGGTGATGTCGACCTGGATGGGGCAGTAGTCCTCGCAGTCGGCGATGCCGTCCTTGTCGTCGTCGAAGTCGGCGTCGCTCACACCGTCGCAGTCGTTGTCCTTGCCGTCGCAGAGCTCCTCGGCGCCGGGGTAGACGGTGGCATCGGTGTCGTCGCAGTCGCCCTCGGCGATGGTCCAGCCGTCCCCGTCGGCGTCGATGTTGCCGTGATGCGTGTCGATCCCGGTGTCGGCGGTGTCGCCCACGACGCTGTCGTCGAGGAGGGAGTCCTGGGGGTCGCTCGTGTCGAGGCCGTCCTTGCGGTCGCAAGCGAGGGCGGGCAGGGCGAACAGGGCGAAGAGGACGGCGCGGCGCATGGGGGACCTCCGGGAGGGCGCGCATCCTACCCGCGATGTGCGTGGACCCGCAACGTGGGACGGGCCGCCGTGACAGGAACGCACGGAGCCCGCGCAGGTGCGACCGCGCGGGCCCGGGGGAGCGCAGGGGAGGCTACTCGGCGGCGACCGGGTACTCGGCCTCGGGGTAGGCGCACAGCGCGGGGTCGCCCTCCTCCTCGCCGGAGTACTCGTCCAGGAAGTAGACCCGCTCGAAGCTGCTGCTCCAGCACTCGGTGGCGTAGCCGACCTCGTCGCCGAGATCGCCGCCGCTCACCCGCACGTCGCCGCGGCCCGAGCCGTCCGCCAGCCAGCGGCTGTGCATGGCGATGGTCTCGTCCAGGCCCAGGCCCCAGGCGGGGTTCAGGTCTGTGACCAGCACGATGTCCATCGCGCCCTCGCCGCCGAAGGTCTGCTGGTAGGCGTAGTCGGCCTCCAGGCCCGTGGGCCCGAAGTCCTCGAAGCTGGCCACGGCGGAGACGCCCTCGGTGCCGATGTCGTAGTCCACGGCGTAGATGCCGGTGGCCTCCTCGGTGGGGTCCATGGCGTTGATGGTGGTGAAGTCCACGGTGAAGCGGCCGGTGCTGACCTCGCGGGTGGCGCCGGGGTCGATCTCGCCGTCCACCACGGTGACCAGGGCCTCCTCACCGGCGTCCTTGGCCCAGCGCTCGAAGCCCCAGGCGTAGGCGTCGGTCTCCAGGTCGTGCTGGACGCGCAGCTGGGTCTCGTTGGGGTCCAGCGGGCCCTCGCTCCAGGGGCCCCAGATGGCCTCGCTCCGGTCGTCGTTGACGTAGGAGGGGCGGTAGTCGCTGGTGATGGTGTCCACCCAGTACAGCACGACGCCGGTCATGCGGTTGACGTTCTCGGTGACCTCGGCGGTCCACAGGTAGTAGGTGGACCACTCACGGGTGTCGTCCTTGGCCAGGGTCGAGGCGATGGGCAGGTTGACCTCGATGCGGTCGTCGGGCAGCACCTCGGACAGCTCGCTGCCAGGCAGCAGGAAGCAGCCAGTGGCGAGGGAGGTGGCGGCGAGGAGGAGGGGGAGGAGGGCGGTGCGGTTCATGGTCGGCTCCGGGGGGTTGGGGTCGGTGTCCGGTAGATGGACACGGGAGGCGGCCGGGATGGAAAAGAAAAATGCCTCTGTCCCTGATCCTGGCGGTCGGGCGAGGCTGGGGGCAACAGGGCGACGCAGGGGCCCGCGCGCGACAGAGCGGCCCGAGATGAACCATCTCGACGTGGAGCGTCGCCGATCGGGGCCCGCGCGCGACAGAGCGGCCCGAGATGAACCATCTCGACGTGGAGCGTCGCCGATCGGGGCCCGCGCGCGACAGAGCGGCCCGAGATGAACCATCTCGACGCGGAGCGTCGCCGATCGG
>JBDRKM010000052.1:0-6174 GCA_043814015.1 Pseudomonadota bacterium | reverse complement strand
GCACGCATCCTGCTGGCGTCGGCAGCGGCCACGTTTCACGGGAGCGCGCGGAGGGCCGGGCGTACGGCTCAGGAAACGTGAACCGGGGATCCGCCTGTCATGCCTCTTCTGGAGAGGTGTTGGCTACCACGAACCCCCAGGCCCGCCGTGGGGGTCATGGGGACAATGTGAGGTGGGGACGGCGGTGGTGAGGAGGCCGAGGGAGAGGATGGGGATGGGGATGGGGATAGGGATAGGGATAGGGATAGGGATAGGGATGAGCTAAGAGTCTCCCTATCCCCCTGCATCATCGGCCAAGAATTCCGACAAAGGTTCTGGGACTTGCGTCCTGCCAGCCCCGCGAATCAGTGACAACCAAATCTTGTACACACGAGTCGTGTTGGCCGCAGGAATGTCCCCCCCTGCGGTCCGTGAGTCCAGTTCCATGGACTCGGAAATTGCGTGTCGGACAGCATCCATGGGGTAGTCACACTCTCTTAGCAGCTTCTTGCTATAAGGCCCAGCTACCTCCCGAAGTTTCTCCACTACCTCAACAGCACTTCCCAATTCCTGCACGTTTTCGCTACCAACGAAGTGGAGTAGAAGCCACACCTCAAAACACGGTCTACTTAGCGCCACATTGACGCCCGATTGGCGAGCGCGCTGCAGTGCTGAAGCAAAAGACCGCAAATGTGCCCCATGAATATAGTGGTCAGTATCCAGCACCATCCATAATTCATCGTCTTCAAGATGCTCGTATGAGAGCAATCTATCAATCACATGGATCGCACTTGAACTACCGTCAACAGTCTCCACAACGTGCACCTGCACGCGCGGTATCCTGAAAAAGTCAAAGTACTGCTTTGGAGCATACGTATCATCGCAGGCCACTATCAGCAGTCTGTCATCGCGAAAATCGCCCTCGCGCCTCACTAACGGGCGGGCTTTCCTGCTTGTGAGGCTCACGGGGTTTCGTCCGAAAAGAGACGGTCGACTTGCCCCAGAAACGGCACAGCACCAAAGCGTCCCTGGATGTAGTGCTTTCGGATTTCGAGGTCTTTTCGGATCTTGAAATCGGAGAGAGAGTGAAGTCTGCTGGCACCCTTGTCATCCTTCTCCACAAACCAAATTTCATCGCGCCGCAGTAACTCAAGGTCCAACAGATTTGTATCATGGGTTGAGAAGACAAGCTGGTGAGACGACTGCCTGCAGCAACTCAGAAAAGACTCCACAAACTTTAATACCAACAAGGGGTGCATGCTTCTATCAATCTCATCAATTACGAAGACACAGGCCTTTTCTTGAGTCCGATACAGCGCGGGAATAAGATCGAGGAGTCGCTGCGTTCCATCGGATTCGTCGGACAACTTCATATTCACTACGCGCCCCCGCGACAATTCGTGAAGTGCCAACACCCGAATCAGGTATGGCTTGTCGTCAGAGTCGTCGAATCTAATTTCGCATCGTTCCTGAAAGTTCACCAACACTGGCGGACGGGAGGTGCTATCCTCCCCCCCTTCCTTTGCAGACCGGAAATACTCCGCCTGTTCCTCGCTCACTTCCTTCCGTTCGACATGCAAACTCGAAACGCCGGTTGAAGAGGCGCCGAGAAAGGCGTTGACGAATTCGAGAAATGCACTGTCTTCCTCTAACTTATGGGCCATATCCATATACATGGCCTCCGGTTCAATCAACACCAGCGTGTCCCGAAACCAATCGATGACGGTAGCGACATCAGGATCATAGTCCTCTTCCCCAAGAGTGGCGCGGACCGTGGAAAGAAAAGTCTGGTGTCCCAGGCCTCCTACTTTGGCGAGGGCTTCCATCTTCTCGCTCCCTCGGTACTCCACTTCGACGCGCCCTGCGGGGTCAGTGGCCCGTTCGAAGATCACGCGCTCGCGACCGCCTTCGACCCGAATGAGCCACTCTTCTACCACATGTTCGTCGTCCACCTTGAACCCGAAGCGATAGATATTCCCACATGCCGAAAACTGAAGATCAAAACAAGACAGGCCTCTGGGTTCCTGGGATAGCATGAACGGAGTGCGTCCGGTGCCTGACTTTGCTTTGCGTGTTCGAAGGACCATCCGTTCGACGTAGGCCAGGGCCTTGAACAGGTTTGACTTTCCCGCACCATTCGCACCGTACAGTGCTGACACGGGTAGTACCTTTGTCTGGGAATCTCCCAGCGTCACAATGTGAGAATCGTGGTGCCCGGGGTACCGACCGCTGGCATTCAGGTCCAGCGTCTGCTCTTCGTCGAATGACCGGAAATTTTCCACTGAGAAAGTAATGATCATGTTCGGGCTCCGTGACGGATTCGTGGATCTATCAAGGTTCAGGGTGTAACTGTCGCGCCTCAGCGCTGTAAACGCGAAAAAGTCACGATTTCGCTGAGGAGGCCCCTTTGATCTGCGAGTTCTCAGGAAGTTCCGGTCCTGACCACCCCTGACAACCCCTTCTAACCCCATGGAAACAGGCGATCCGGCAAGCTGACAGGTGTTGAGGAGTCCCACCATGTCAGCTCTGCCCGCCGCCCAGGAAGCCCTCGATCTCGTCGTCGCCGACATCGGCCAGCCGCCGGTGGAGGTGCTTCCGCCCACCGCCGGCAAGCGGGACATCCATGCAGCCGCCGCGACACTGGCCGCCGACCCCCGCGGTGGCCTGCTGGCGATCCTGGCCGGCGACCCGGCGTTGGCGGCGTTGCTACACGCCCGACTCGGGATGGAGGTGGGCAGCCGCTTCGCGGAGGTGCAGTCCGTCCCTGTGGCCGAGGGGCACCTGCTGCTCGCCCTGGTGCCACCGCGGCCACATCCTGCGCCCCGCCCGTACGCCACGCCTCCAGAGCACCCGCGCCGCCCCCTGGACTCGAAGCTTCCCGACCAGCGCCCGGTGGAGGGTGCCACGATGCACGAACTGGACGAGGACGCGCTCGGGGATCTCGACCTGCCCCGCGCCATGCTGCAAGGCTGGCCCTGCGGGTACGGGATCCTCGGGCGCTGGGCGCTGGCGGTCGGAGCCGCGGTGGAGGTCGATCGTGCGCTGGTGCCCACGGTCGCGGGGCTGCTCGCACTGGGGCGCCGCCCCGAGCTGTTCCTGCCAGGTGCCTGCCTGATCGCGCGCGTGGACGGCGCCGAGATGGTGTTCAGAGGCGACGCCCGGCGGCAGGTGAAGCTCGCCCTGCGCTGCGATTCCCTCATGCGCGGCCTCTCCCCCGAGATCCTGGCTCCGCTGCTGGTCAACGCCATCGCGCACCGCGACTGGTCCGCGGCCGCCGAGGCACGGCCCGTCGAGGTGGTCCGCGAGGGATCGCGCGTGGAGGTGCGGAACCCGGGCGCCCTCGTCCGCGGCGCCACGACGAACCCCGGCCTGCTCGCGCTCTTGTGCCGCCAGGGCCTCGCCCGGGGCCAGGGGACGGGCCTGCGCCGGGTCGCGGAGGCGCTGGTCCGCCTCGGCGCCCGCCCCATGAGCCTGGTGGCGCGGGGAGGCGAAGTGACGGCGGTGCTGGATCTGCCCTGGCGCTCACTACCGAGGAACCCCGCGCCCCCGCGTCCCCCGGAGCCGAGGCCTCCGCAGCCGGTGTTGGTGCCGGTCGCGATAACCCCAGCGCCTGTGGCTCCGCCGGAAGTGGTGGAAACGCCCGCGACCCCGCCGCTCCCGCCCAGCCACGAGCCGCCCCCAACACCCACACCTGCGCCGGTCTACCGCAGCGCCGAGGATCGCCAGGAGGAGCTGCTGGTCCACCTCCAGAGCCATGGCCGCCAGACCACGCGCGAACTGTTCACGGCGCTCGGCTGGACCCGGGCCACCACCCGCGCCGTGCTCGCCGGGCTTGTGGAAGCCGGAATGGTCAGGGCCACAGCCGAGACCCAGAACGCCCCCTACCAGGCCTACGAGATCTGCCCCCGGTAGCCGGGGCCCACCCCGCGCAGCCTGCCGCCCCAAGCCTCACCGCGTTGCCACCATCCGGTAGGTGTTAGTGATACTCCACTGCGGCGAAAACCATGCCTTCCTTCTCCGACAAGTTCATCGCCTTCATCGACGTCTTGGGTTTCAAGTCCATGGTGGCAGCCGCGGAACGCGGAGAGGGAGTGTCCCTCGAAGAAATGGTCGGGGCGCTGCATTTACTGGGAACAGGTGAAGAGCGCGCTACCTACGACAACCATGGAGGGGCTCTATGTCCTGGAGCCCCGCGGCTGGCGAAGAACCTGGACTTCATGGTCACCCAGGTATCGGACTGCGTGGTGGTCTCTGCGGAGGCTTCCCCAGCTGGGCTCATCAATCTCGTCGGGCATTGCTCGGGCGCGGTTATCGGACTGATGCTGCAGGGGATCATGTGCCGGGGTTACATCAAGCGCGGCAGCATCTACCACACAGAACGGGATCTCATTGGCTCTGGCTACAACGATGCCTACCTGGCCGAGTCCAAGGTCAGCGCATTCAAACGGGAGGCAGACGAGCGCGGCACTCCCTACGTGGAACTTGACCCGGAGGTGTGCGCGTACGTCGCGGATCAGCCAAACGACTGCGTGAGGAACATGTTCGACGGAATGGTAAGAAGCGACGGCCAAGCAGTGGTTTTGTTCCCCTTCCGCTGCCTCCGCCATTCCTTCATCGTTGCTGGCTTTATGGCCACCTACGAATGGGACAAGGAGCGGGAATCCAACAACGAGGTCCGGAAGCTAGTCCAGGCTACGAAGGCGAAGATCTGGTCCTTCGTTGACCGCTCTTTGCCGTCTGCTGTGTCCAAGGCGAACCATTACATCGCTGCTCTTGATGCACAGCTCGAAGCTTGCGACGAAACGGATCGGGAAATTGACTACTTCGGGGCAATGCATGAGAGGCGCAGGATCAGGTGACCTCGAGGTTTCACCGCATAATGGCCCCCGAGGAACTCGGCGGTGAAACCGCTATCACGCCCTTTGTTTCGAATGGCGGCAGAGCCACCGACAGCACCCTTGCGGAACATTCTGCTTCCGCCAGCCATTTCGGCTGGCCCGATGCGCCGCAGGCATTGAAGGCGCCTACGCCGGCCGGCGCCCGCAAGAGGCTCACGCTCGCGAAGCTGGCCCGCACTCTGGGGATCGGCCGTGAGGAGGGGTCTGCCCCCAATAGCCAGCGCCTGTCCCGCGCGGGTGGTCGCGGGTGGTCGCGGGTGGTCGCGGGTGGTCGTACCGCCAGCCCCAGAATCCCCTGTGCGCTGCGCGCAGCGCACAGAGCCCCGGCGGGACCAGCGGCGGGACCTCCTGCCACCTCCTGCGACCACCCGCAGACCTCCCGTGGCCTGCCGCGCCCGAGGCGCTCACCGCGCCCCCACCACCCCGTAGGAGTTCTGCTTCCGCCTGGCATCCCGGCGGACCTCGACGCGCCAGGGACCATAGTGGCGGTCGCGCCGGGCTGCCAGCGCGCGGGAGAAGCGCGCCCGCTCGCGGGACTGGCTGGCGCTCTGCGGGTCGAGGTCGAAGAACCGCTCGGCCGCGGCCAGGTCCAGGAGTTCGCCCCCGCTGACCGAACGTTCGCCGAGGCGCTCCGCCCACAGGGCCACGAAGGCGCCCCACTCCACCTCTCCCGGATCGCTCACCGCCACCTGCTCGTGCCGGTCCGCCAGGAAGCCGGCCACGCCGGCGCTGCGCAGCACGCCCCCCACCAGCCGGGACCAGCCCTCGAAGCTGCCCAGCGCCACCTCGCCCTCGGGGCGCCCGTCCACGATCCAGCCCCGCACGAGGGTGATCAGGGCCGCCACCAGGCGGGGCCGCTCGGTAACAGCCCAGGCTTCGAGGTCGGGGTGCCGGAAGCCTGCGCGCAGCCAGGGCTGCTCCAGCGAGGCGTCCAGGCGGATGCGCACGGCGCGCCGGGCCAGCTCGCGGGAGAGCACGGGGTTGTTGCCCGTAGCCAGCCACAGGGCGCGGTTGGGGAGGTGGACCATGCGGGTCTGGCCCAGCAGGCGGTCGGACCAGACCTCGGAGGTCAACACGGCCGCCATGCTCTCGGAGTCCAGGGCGTGCGCCACGTTGTCGAGCAGGACTACGCTGGGAGAGCCCGCCAGGGTGGCGGTGAGCTTCTTGCGGATCTCCTCCTCGCTACGCGGCAGGGAGGTGCCCTGAGCCACCGCCCCGGTGGCCACGAGGCTGACCACCTTGGCCAACAGCGTCTTGCCCGTGCCCTCGGTGGGGGCCTCGACCAGGTGCAGCGGGG
>JBDRKM010000051.1:0-52450 GCA_043814015.1 Pseudomonadota bacterium | reverse complement strand
CCCCCGCGCCTGCCGAGGCCCCCGCGCCGCCGCAGGAGGCCCCCGCGCCATGATCGCCCTGGCCGCCGAAGCGCTCCTGGTGCTGCTCGTGGTGCTCGCCACCCTCCTCTGGGGCGTGCCGGCGGCCGCGTCCCATGCCCTGGAGCAGGCGGCGCAGGGCGTGGGCCCCACCCTGCGGGACGCGGCGGCGGTCATGGCCGGGGCGCAGCGGGCGGGCTGGGTGTGGGCCGGCGGCCTGCTGGCGCTGCTCGTCGGGCGCTGGCTCGGGCTCCTGGGCCGCCGCGGGAACATCGCGGCCCCCCTGCTGGTGCCGGGGGTCGCGGGCTGCACCGCGCTGGGGCTGCTCCTGCACCTGGGCTACGCCGATCCGCTGCGCGCCGTGGCCCCCGCGGCCTCGGGCTTCGCCTTCGGCGTGCTCTGGGGAGGGCTCTTCGCCGGCGCCGTGCTCGCCATGCCCCCCTGGCTGCGCTGGCCCGAGCGCTGGGCGCCGCTGGGGCGTCACGCCCTGCTGGTGGGCGGCCTGCTGCTGCTCGGGGCGCTCATCGCCTTCGGCCACGGCCCGACCCCCGAGAGCGACGCGAAGATCAACCTGCTCGGCGTCCAGCCCATCGAGGTGGTCAAGCTCAGCTTCGTGGCCTGGCTGGCCCTCTTCCTCGGGCGGCGCGCCCCGCAGCTGCGCACCCAGCGGGTGGGGCGGCGTGGGCTCAGCCTGCCGCGCCCGCGCTACCTGCTGCCCGCCCTCGGTGTGCTGCTGGGCCTGTTCCTGCTGCTGTTCCTGGTGGGGGATCTCGGCCCCACCTTCGTGCTCGTGCTGTGTTTCCTGGCCTTCTACGGGGTGGTGACCCTCTCCTGGGTCGAGGTGCTGGCGGCGGCCACGCTGGGCCTGCTGCTCTACCTGCTGGCGATGCACGATCCCTTCGGCCTGGTGCCCGAGCATGTCGCCACCCGCATCGCCATGGGCCGCGACCCCTGGGTCAACGGCCTGGCCCACGGCGATCAGCTCGCCCGCAGCCTGTGGGCCTTCGCCGCCGGGGGGCCCTGGGGGCAGGGCTTCGGGCGGGGGGCCTTCCGCGCCATCCCCGCCGGACACACCGATCTGGTTCTCGCCAGCCTGGCCGAGGTCGCAGGGGTGGTGGGGGGGCTGGCCTACCTGGCGGCGCTGGGGAGCGTCGTCGCCCAGGGCCTCTGGATCGCCCGCGAGAACCGCACCTGCGCCCGGCAGCTCTTGGCCTTCGGCTTCGCGATCCTGCTGCTGGCCCAGTGGCTCGTGATCTTCGCCGGGACCATCGGGCGCATCCCGCTGACCGGGATCGTGGTGCCCTTCCTGTCCCTGGGCAAGACCGGCATGGTGGTCTTCCTGGTGGTGGTGGCCCTGCTCGGGCGCCTGGCCGCCGGTGGCCGGCCCGTGGCGCGCGACCTCGCGGATCTGGCGGGCATCCGGCGCGGTGTCGCCTGGGTGTCCCTCGCCGCGGCCGTCCTGGCGCTGGGGGCCACGGGCGAGCTGGCGCGGGTGGGGTTGCTCCAAGCCCGCGATCACACGGCGCGCGCGGTGGTCTCGCTGCAGGAGGACGGCACGGCCGCCCTGCGCCACGACCCCCGCCTGGCCGCCGTGGCCCGCCGCATCCGGCGGGGCGAGATCCGCGACCGCGCCGGGGTGGTGCTGGCGCGCAGCGCGGACGACGGCAGCCGGGTCTACCCCCTGGGGGCCGATCTCGGCACGCTGCTCGGCCCGGTCACCCGCGCCGTGCTGGTGCCCTCCTGGTCCGTTGAGCACGCGCTCGACGGCCGCCTGCGGGGGCTGGGCGGAGAGGGGCATGCCGTCGCGGTGTGGGGCCGGGTGGATCCGGACTTCGCCGCCCACAACCCGCGCTGGGCCGCCCGCCATCCCGAGGCCGCGGCCGACGACACCCACCGCCTGGCGCGCGTCCTGTTCGCCCTGGATGGGCAGGGTTGCGAAGCCGCGGGCGAGGCGGCGGCCCGCGCCCGGGTGGAGGCCGGCGCTCCCGTGTGGTGCACCACCCTCTGGAGCGACGACGTCGCGGCCCTCGTGCCCCTGGTCCACGCCCGGCGCGCCGCGCGCGAGGAGGCCCTCGCCCGCCTGGAGGCCGCGCTCGACGAGCGCTCCGTGCGCCTGACCCTCGACTCCCGGCTGCAGCAGGCCGCGGCCCAGGCCTTGCGGCGTGTGCTGGCGCAGCGGGGCGTGGCCGGCGCGGCGGTGGTCCTCGACGTGGACAGTGGCGAGGTGCTCGCCCGCGCCCAGTGGCCCGACTACGACCCCGGGGAGCGCGGCACCTGGCTGCCCAGGGTGCTGGCGGGCGATCCGACCTTCACCGGCAGCTACGGCCCCTGGGCCGACAAGAGCGGCGTGCGCGGGCTGTACCAGGCGGGCTCGGTCTTCAAGCTCTTCACCGCCCTGGCCTGGGCCCGCGGCGACGGCGGCTGGACAGGACAGGGCTGCGCCGCGCGTGCCGGCGACACCTTCACCTGCCGGGTGCTGCCCGGGGAGAGCCGCCCGGGGTTTTTGGCGGAGGGCTGGTCCCGGGCCATCCACGACGCCCACCGCACGGCCGACGGCGAGCCGGAGCTGGCCAAGGCCCTCGGCGTGAGCTGCAACGTCTACTTCGCCCAGCTGGGGCTGGACCTCGGCCCCCAGGCCTTCTCGTCCCTGGCGGCCGACGGGCTGGAGGTGGACCTCGGCGCGTTCGATCCCGGGCCGGCCGGCAGCCGCACCCTGGGCGAGACGGCCTTCGGCCAGGGCGCGGCGCGCCTGAACGTCAGCCAGGCCGCCCGGCTGGTGGCCACCGTGGCGAGCGGGGGGATCTACCGGAAGTGCCCTGTCACCATGGTCCTGGGCGAGCCCTGCGAGGCCCGGCGGGTGGTGCCCGAGCCGGCCCGGCTCACGCCCGTGCTGGCGGGCATGGACTGGACCCTGCGCGGCGAGCGCGGCACGGCCCGGGGCTTCAAGGTCCCCGCGGGTGTGCGCGTCTACGGCAAGACCGGCACGGCCGACGACCCGGGTCGTCGCGACGAGGCCCCCTGGGGCTACACGCAGGGGCGCGAGGGGTATCCGCCCCACTCCTGGTTCGTGGCCCTCGCCGAGCCCGCGGCCGAAGCCCCCTGCGATCCGCGCGGCGCGCACCGGCTCGCCGTGGCGGTCGTGATCGCGCGGGGCGGCTACGGCTCGGCCGCCGCCCTGCCCGTGGCCGAGGCCCTGGTGGGCGCGGCCGCCGACCTCGGCTACCTGGCTCCCTGAGGCACCATGCAACCCCGGATACCCGAGCATCGCATCCTCGAGGACCTGACGCGGGATCCCGAAGGCAAGCGGCTCGTCTTCCGCACGGAGTACCGCGGCGAGAGCTGCGTGACCCGCGTCGTGTGCGCGCCCATCGCGCCGGCCCTGGAGGGCCTGGTGCGGGCCATGGTGCTGCGCGGGGCGGGCAGCGCCCCGGGGCTCGATCTGGACCTCGTGGCCACGCTGGAGGGCTACCGGGTCCGGCACCAGCTCGGCGATGTCCCCTGGCTCCCGGCGGTGCTGCAGGCCGGCCTGGCCTGGCCCGAGGGCGCGGGCGCGGGCGACGGGCTGCCCTTCGTGACCACCCGCTGGGTCGCGGGGCAGCCCCTGGATCAGCTCCTGCCCCTGGGCCCGGCCGAGGCGGAGCGGGAGCTGCACGCGGTCCTGGAGATCCTGGGCGGGCTGCACGACCGCTGCGTGGTCTACGGCGATCTCAAGCCGCAGAACGTGATCCGCGCGCCCCACGGGATCACCCTCATCGATCTCGACACCCTGCGGCGCGTGCCCGACCCCCTCGAGCCGGTCCCGGCCACCCACACCACCCTCTCCTGGGCCGCGCCTGAACAACGCGCCGAGCAGCCCATGGTCTGGCTGGCCAGCGACCTGTACGCCTTCGGGGGCCTCATCGAGGCCGTGTTCGGCGTGGGCGCGGTGCCGCGGGCCTGGGCCTTCGCGGCGGAGGCCTGTCACCGCCGCCAGCCCGCGGATCGGCCCAGCGCGCGCGGGCTGCAGGCCTGGCTGGCCGCGCCCTCCGGCCCCCCGCCCGGCTGGAGCGGGCGGCCCGTGGCCGAGGCCACCGTGCGCATGTCGCCCGGCCAGGAGCACCCCACCCTGACGCCGGAGCCGGAGCCCGCGCCGGTGGACGTGGACGTGGAGATCACACGGACCGCCACGGGCGTCGTGACCGCCCCCACCGCGCCGGTCCCGAGGCGGAACCTGGCGTTGCGGGCCATCTTCATGAGCCTGGGCGGCGCGGCGTTGCTGGCCGGGGTCCTCGCGATGGCCGGCCTGGGCGGGCTGCTGTGGCTGGGGGCGCAGGAGCGGGCGCGCCAGGAGGCCGACGCCGCCGCGGTCACCATCATGGCGGACCTCAAGACCCAGAAGACCCAGCAGGCCTACAACACCGACGAGGTGCTCGACGGCATCATCGCGCGCGCCACCGAGGCCGTGGCGCAGGCCGGGACCGCGCGCACCCTGGGGGCGCTGGCGCTGGCCACGGCGTGGCGCCACAAGTGGCACTGGCACGAGGGCAAGACCGCCCCCTGGGACGAGGCCCTCTACCGCGAAGACCTGGCCCTGAGCGAACGCGCCCTGGCGCTGGGGCGCCGCCCGGAGGCGCTGCTGGCCCGCAGCCTGGTGGAGGTGGGCGCCTGCCGCAAGGCGCCCGCGGAGTTCCCGCGGGACGAGGCCTGCGAGGCCAGCCTGCGCCATGCCGACGCGGCCCTGCAGGCCTTGCCCGCCCGCCAGGTCGAGAACCGCTGGCTCAGGCTCGAGGTGCAGTGGACCGCCGTCATGGCCGAGGGCACCCTGGCCCTGCGGATGCGCGGCAAGGACGCCGCCTCCGAGCGCCACTACGCCGCGGCCCTGGAGCGCTGCCGGGACGGCTGGACCCTGGTGCCCGAAGCGCCGGTCAACGACCGCGAGCTGATGGAGGAGTGCCTGCCCATCGCCGGGGCCACCGGGGCCTTCACCGAGCTCCTCCAGTGGAGCGACTGGCTCATCGGCCAGGACATGGAGGAGCGCCCGCGCCACGACCTCTCCAACAGCGTGCGCTGGTTGGTGCTGACCGCCGCGGACCCGGGCTGCCGGGACCTGCGCCTGGGCAAGGACGGCGCGCCCCTGCACCAGGGCACGCCGGATGGCTCCGTCACCGATCTGTGCGCCTACCTGGGGCTGACCGCGCTGGGCTGCCCGGAGCGGGCCGAGACCTTCCATGCCTGCACCCACTACCGCTCGGGCCTGTTCGGCTTCATCAGCGTCTGCGACGCCTGGGCCCGCCAGCAGGGCGTCCCCTGGGACGCCGCCGAGGCCGCGGTGAAGCACCCCGTGCGCACCGAGTGTGCGCTGTAGGGGCTCCTTGGGGCAAGGCGTCGGTGGGGGGGTAGCTGATCTGGGAGAGTCTCGTATTGCGTAACAACCACCATTCCCGGCCAGACCAGGAAAGGCAGCATCAAGGCGCGGATCGGGCCCGATCGCACCGCAGGGTGATCCGCACGGCCGGTGGACCGTACGATCT
Organism: Pseudomonadota bacterium; assembly: GCA_043814015.1. Classification (GTDB taxonomy): domain Bacteria; phylum Myxococcota_A; class UBA796; order UBA796; family JAFGLY01; genus JBDRKM01. The sequence continues at coordinate 46,922 of JBDRKM010000051.1, read as the reverse complement.
CACGAGGCGCGCCACATCACCGTCTTGGCTATGCACGGATTTCCCGCGTGCTTGGGCGGTTGGGTCGGGGTACCATGGGGCCATGGATGTCCGTCAGCCCATGCGCGTGCAGGAGCAGCGCCCGGCCTTGCGGCGCGAGATCCGGCGCGCCCCGTGCGGGCTGCGGGTGGAGGAGCAGAAGGGCCCTGACCCTGGTCTGGAGGCCCTCGAGCGCCATCGCGCCTGGCTGGTCGCGCGGCTGGCGGAAGCCACGGCCGCGCTCGGCGAGGGGCTGGTCGAGGGCGCGTGCGCCGGGCCCTGCGCGCGGGGTGGCGGGCTGCGCCTGCTGGCCCTAGTCCCGCCGGGTTGCCGGGGGTGCCTGGGGCTGGAGGAGGCCAGAGACCCACCCGCTGAAGGCCACCCTGTGCCCCGTGCTGTGGTGCTGCGCTGGCGGTTGGCCGGTCCCGCGCCCTGATCCCTTCCTACGACCCCGGAGGTCGCCATGCCGTCCACGAGAACCGCCGCGCTCTACGTCCGTCTGCTGCTGGCTGGAGCCCTGCCCGTGTGCCTGGCTGCCGGGTGTGGTGAGGAGAAGACACCGACCGACGACACCGGCGAGGTCGATACCACCCCTGAGGACACCACGCCGGAGGACACCGGGGGCGAAGACACCGGGGGCGAGGACACCGGGGGCGAGGACAGCCCCTGCGAGCTGCCCGACGGGGTGCTGCCGGTGGAGGATGCGGATGCCACGATCGTCGGGGACGCGAAGGAGGAGTTCGGGTGGCCCGCGACGGCGGTGGGGGATGTGAACGGGGACGGGTACGACGACATCGGCGTCAGCTACTACTGGAGCAGAACGAACGGCATCTGGCTCGGCCCTCTAGCGGGGAGATACGACGACGACGCTCCTGACATCACCGTAGAGAACGACGCAGCCTCCGCGGGGGATCTGGACGCGGACGGGTTCGACGACCTCGTGGTTGCCAGCAGATCGTCCGAGGCTCGCGGGGCGTTTCTGATCTATGGCCCACTCTCGGCGGGTGGGACCTACGACCTCTCGGATTCGGACGCGCGGATTACTTTCAATTTCTCCAGTTGGGATCCCTGGGTGTGTGTCAGTCCGTTCGGGCAGGCAGAGGAAGGGTTCCACGGTGTGATCCTTGGGGTGCAAGACGATTCCACAGCCGGCGATAGGGCCGGTGCAGTAGGCGGTTTCGTCGGGGCCGTGGGCGGCGATACGCCGCTGACCGATGCCTCCTTCCTGCTCGTCGGCGAGGGCGAACTGGACTGGGCGGGCCACGCGGTGGCGGGCCTCGGCGACACCGACGGGGACGGCATCGCCGATCTGGCCATCGGCGCTTTTAGTACCGGCACTCCCGATGCCGTCCATCCGGGGGCTGCCTACGTCGTCTCGGGCCCGGTCTCGGGGACGCTCTCCCTGGCGGACGCCGACGCCAAGCTCTCCGGGGAGGTCGAGGACGCACACGCTGGAGACTACATCTCCAGCGCCGGTGACATCGACGGCGATGGCCTCGCGGACCTCATGGTGTACGCGCGGACCTATTCCGGGTACGAGGAGGTGCTGCCCGGGATCGCCTACGCCGTGCTCGGGCCGATGCGGGGCGTCCACTCGCTGGCGGAGGCGGAGATCCAGGTCCGCGGCGACGCCGACTGGGAAGGGCTCGGTTTTCAAGATACCAGATCAGGCGATTACGACGGCAGCGGTAAACCCGACCTCCTCCTCGGGTACGTCCTGGACCCCGACTGCTACAGAGCCGCCCTGCTCTATTTGGACCCGGTTCCGGGCGTGTACGTCGCGGAGGATGCCGATGTGACCATCGCGAGCGCTGGCGGAATCGCGGGCTTTCATGCTGGAGATGTCAACCGTGACGGTCTGGATGATCTGATGATTGGCTCCCTCGTGTACGGAGATGACGAGCAGGGCGCCCTCTTCCTCTGGTACGGTCGGGAGGACTGGAACCTGTGAACCGGGATGTCACTTGGGCTGGAGCAGGGCCTGCAACTCCTGGGGTGCAGCGTCGGATTCCTCGGGCCCGAGGACGACGCGCCGGCTCTGGGCCTGGATCCCCTCCGCGGGTGTCGACGGGACCAGCACAGGCGCTGTGAACGCCGACTCCGCGTCCGTGAGCAGGCAGAGCGGGGCGGGGTTGTTGGTGCCGTCGGCCCTCCAGACGTGGACGACCTGGAACGAAATGGTGGGGATCACGGCAGCCTGGACGAGGTCGTTGCTCCAGTCCGGGGTCTCGATGTCCGGGTAGCCGGTCCGGGGGTCCACGGTGGCGGCGTTCCAGTCGTAGGCCACGGTCGGCACGAGGGCCAGGCGATGGTAGCCCCTTTCAGCGCCCGTCAGGAGAAAGGTGAAGAAATCGTCCCCGGGGGGCGCGAGCTCGTCCATCCAGGCGATGTAGGCGTAGCGGTAGGTGGGGACGGGGGTGGTGGCGTGCGGCGCGATCACGGCGCTCGGGTCATGGTAGGGCCGGTCGCGCCGGGCCACCAGCCGCAGCACCACCTGGCGCTTCTCTGCGTCGACGAAGATCGGCTTGGCGCTCACCGTGCGCTCCAGCAGCCAGACCAGCCGCCGCAGGGTGAACCAGGACCGGCGACGCCAGGCGTGATGACCTTGCTCGAAGTCGCGTGGTTTTTTCCCAGCGGTGCCCTGGAATTCGTCAAGAGGGCAGATCCCGTTCGTGAACACGACATCGTTGCGGTACCCCGTCGCACTGTAGAGCCCCCAGGGGTCGGTCCTGTCCTGCGGGGGAGGCCCCGGATTCTCCACCTGGTCCCAGTTCTCGATGTCCGCCATCACCGTGTACCAGAGCACCATGTCGGGCTTGTCGTGCAGGGCCCGGGTGTACAGGAGGCGCCGCGCCATGATGCCGGCCTGGTGGGCCGGGGTGGTGCCCTCGTACCAGGAGTCGTCGTCGACCCCTTGCCCCTCGGGCTGGGTCGCCGGGTGGCACATGGCCATCAGGGACCAGCGCAGGTCGAAGCCCAGGTTGTTCAGGGGATCCACGCAGAGCTCGACGAGGGCATCCGCGCAGGCTTGCAGGTGCAGCTCGTCCCCATAGGCCTCGCCGACTCCGAGCGCGGAGGGCGGGTAGGTCCTCACCGTGCCCCCACGGTTGGTGGTGGTCAGGCTCTGGAAGAAGTGGAGTCCGACCTGGTGCACCAGGTCGCGCTTGTTCCAGCCGCCGGAGAGCGGCCAGAAGAAGGCGTCATCACCGCCACTTTGGTACATCGTGAGGATCCAGTACTGGTCGTCGTCCGTCAGCTCATCCGCCAGGTTCTCCAGGACATGCAGCATGCCGTAGCCCTTGACCCAGGCGACGATCTCTGCGGTGGTGGCCGTGCCGCTCGGGGCCGCGGCACCGATCACATCCCACAGGTGATTCCAACGGTCCACCTCGTCCGTCAGCCCAGGATCGATGGAAAACCGCAACCACTCGCACCTGGCCTCCCACGGGACGATCTCCGTGCTGCCGAACAGGTCCGGCATGCGGAAGCGCATCGCGCCGAACTCCTGCTGGATGCCGCCCGCCAGCAGGGCCACCAGCCGACCCAGCTCCCAGACGATGCGGTAGTCTCCATCCTTGTCCCACATCCCTGCGGTAGAGGCCCGCACGTCGATCGCCCAGGCCCCGTCCAGCTCATTGCAGCAGTCCACGTAGGGGATGTAGTCGGTGAGGCTGGCGCTGAGGCAGCTCCGCAGCGCGGCGTCCAGCGCGGCGAAGTAGCGGCCGACAGCCATGCCGTAGGCGGCGGCGCCCAGCGACTTGCGCCGGGCACACTCCCGCATGTAGTCGCTCTCGTCCTCCGAGCACCAGACGTTGACGCCCCAGCGCTGGAAGAGGGCTTCTCGGTAGAGCTGGCTCTCCGCGCCCTCGACCGTGTGCGCCCAGTACCAGCGCCCCCAGCCTTCCGCACTGGCGAGGGTCACCCTGGATTGGTGGGTCGGGCGTCCGGCGTTGACCTCGGCACGGCTGATAGGGGACCAGCGTGGCAGACCAACCTGCTCGCAGATGCCTTCATCACCCCCCAGGTTGAACCGCGACCCGCCGCCGTAGTCCCACAGCACCGGGACGCCCGTCATGCCGTACAGGTGGCAGCAGAGGACGAAGAGGGTGAACCCACGGAAGGCGAAGAAGTCCTCCTCGGTGAGCTGCTCGATGAGGTCGTTGGGTTTGGGGATCTGGTCGTGGTCGCTGTCTTCCTTGCGCATGGCGGCCAGGATGAACCAGGCCAGGTCGCCCGTGTGGCTGTGGGAGGCGATGGACAGGCCCGCCAGGCTCATGTCGCGCATCATCTGCCACATGCTCCCGTACATGGTCGTGCTGACCTTGCCGGGCGAAGATCCGGACGCGGGGCCGAACGGGGTCTCCTCGGGAAGCATGAGCAGTGGGTTGCGCATGCCCAGCTTGGCGTTCGGCTGGACGTGCTCGTCGCCCCGCGGGATCCCCGGCTGGACCTCCAGGGTCGCAGCCAGGGCGATGGCCAAGTCCTGGTCGGCGAGGCCCGCGGTGGGGTACTGATCGACGTAGGGGTTGGGCTCCACCCCCGCCCTGCGCAGGCAGGAGAGCGTGGTGTAGATCTCGATCTCTCGCTCCGTGGCGCCGAGCCACGGGATCTGGGCCGGCCCCTCGATGCCCTCGCCTACCGCCGACGCGCTCGCCACGGCCTGGCGCAGGGCCAGCTTGACCCGGTCCACCCGCTCCCCCGCCTCGAAGGTCAGGGCCTGGCCGAAGACCAGGGTCCTGGGCCGCTCGGACTTGGGCTCTTCGCCGCACTCGGGTCCATCACACGGTCGTCGTGCCATGGAAGCGCTCCTGCCGGGCGCGTCGTGCCCGGCGCGCCCTGGGTCGAGAGGGAACGGTGCGCCCGGCGGTCAGGTCCAGAGCTTGACGTCCAGCCACATGGAGAAGCGGGCCGTGCAAGCCACACCGGCGTCCACGAGTCCGAGCTGGACCTTGATGAACCGTCCGAACTGGGTGCGGGTGGTGAAGGCGTCGCTGATGGTGTAGTCGGCGTCGTTCTGGACCGGGATGATGTCACCGCCCTGGGTCCAGTCCACGCCGTCCGGGCTGTAGAAGAGGGTCACCTGGTAGTCCAGGTCCTCCGAGCTGCGCTCATCGCACACGAGGTGCACCACGAGCTGGTCCAGGCAGGGGGCCAGCCCCTCGAGCACGGGGCCGACATCGAAGAACGACGGAGTCACCCCCTTGCTCTTGAACAGGCGGTTGCGCATGATCTCGATCTCGTAGGCCGCGGGGCGCTTGGCCGGCGCAGGGCTGACGAACTCCTTGTCCCTCTGGTTCATGGCTGGCTCCTGGGTGGCGGTGGGGGTTGTCGGGGAGGGCGCGCTGCCAGGCGTCCTTCGCCTCCACGCCGTCAGTGTAGCATGCCGCGGGCTGGTCCAGGGACCGACATCGGGCGAGTTGCCCCGCGGCCGAGGTCACGCGTGTGGCGGCCGTTGAGCATCGAGACGAAGGCACGGATAGCCAAGACGTTGATGTGGTGCGCCTCTTGAGAAGGCTCAAACCAGGCCGTTCTGGGCCAGTTATGCAGCGACCCTGCGGACCGCCTGGACCCGGCTTCCGAGGGGGCCTCGGCGGGGTCGCGTTGTGGACCTACGCCGCGACGGCGGGAGAGCGACCTGGAAGCCCACCCGCGCGCCACCTGGCGGCCAGAGGTCGTCCCTACACGCGGTCGCGAGATCTTCATGGGCTGGCCGTCGTGCCGCGCTCCCCCACCGCCAACCCGGCGCGCAACACGTACTCCCAGGCCCCCGCCGTCGTCCGCAGCCCGAGCCGCTCCTTCATGGCCTGCAACCTCCTGTAGAGCCCCGGGTCCACGCGCGCGCACACGTCTTTCCGCCGCGCCGACGCCGCGTCGTAGGTGAGCGGGTTCCCGATGGCCTCCATCAGCCACGGGGGCACCGTGTCGACCGGCGGCGCGGCCGTCTCCAGACGCGCGAGGATCGCCGTGAGCAACGCCGCGTGTGCCTCCTCGGCGATCCGCGCCGGCTCTGCGCCTCGGACAGAGACCGCGCGCGGAAGGGCCGGCGGGTTCACGGCGCCCGCGTCGTCCGCCACGGGCACTACCTCGGGCTGGTTGACGGCGCCGACGCTGACGTTCTCCCACGCGACCGGCTCCGCCGCCCAGAGCGTGCCGGCACCCCGGCGCTCGGCGGCGTCCGCCTCCGCGCGCGACCGTAGAAGATCAAGCACCGTCGTCCCAACCGTGGATGTGGACGCCGGAAGGGGTGGCCGGAACGAGCGGCGGGAGCGTGGTCCCCGGCCGCGCGTGGGTCCAGGCCAGCCCGGCCAGCGACTCGCCGCCGCGCAGGAAGTCGAGCGTCATACCGCGCCTCGGCAGCGTCCAGACCGACCGCCCCCGGTTCAGCGCCTCGCGGACCTCGGCGGTGCGGGGCAGCGGGTCGGGAAGATACACCAGCCCCTCGGTGCGGTTCGACGCCTCGGCGATGACCCCGGCGTCATGGGCCCACTCGGCCTTCGGCACGCGGTCGATCCGCACCAGCACGATCTCGGTGTTCGCGGGCGTCGCCCGGAGCATCCGGATCAGGTTGGCGGAGGCGTCGTCGCCATCGGTCGGGGTGACCAGGAGCACCCCGGGCAGGCAGCCACCCTTCTTCACCGGCGGCGTGTCCACGATGATCGCGTCGAACCGCCCGAAGCGTCCCGGCCCCGAGCGGTAGAGCAGATCGACCGCGTGCGGCCCCGCGAGCCCGACCACTGTGACGCTGCCGGCACCGCGCTGCACGCGGGCCACGTCGGGGTCGGCCTCGGAGATTCCGAGGCGGCGGCGCGCGTCGAGCTGGTCGTCGGTGACCAGGTAGAGCACGTCGATCCCGGCGAAGGCGAGGCGCTCCGCGATGCTCGCGGAGAGGCACGTCTTCCAGACGCCCCCCTTCCACGAGGAGACGACGGTTGTGGGGAGCCGCGGCACGGCCGTGTCGCTGGCGGCCTCGGCGGAAACGGGGAGGGTGGGGATGGGGCGCGGTGGCGTCATAGGACGGTCATGGGAGCTGGACATGGTGAGCCTCTGATGATTGCGTTGTTGATAGGCATGATTTCATGGTGGTCATGGGACGGTCATATGGCCCGGCGCGGCCGCGCCGGTCGGAGCGACGGCGGCTTCGGGGCACGGCGTGTCCCCGGAGGCCGGCGCCGGGTCGGGGTTCGACGCGCACGCCCTCGCGCTGCGGAGCAGCACGTCGGCGACGCGACGGCGGGCGTCCGACGCGCCCGCGCTCGCGACGTGGACGACCCGCAGGACGAGGCGGGCGCTACGGCGCACGGGCCACCTCCTCGTCGGGCTCCTCGGGCGGTGCGCGCCAAAGCTCGTCGGCCGACAGCTCAGAGAACGGCGCGTTCGCGAGCAGGCGGCGGCGAACCTTCGGCGACAGCCCCCGCCTCCCGGCGAGGAGCTGCGAGAAATATGAGCGGGAAACGCCCAGCTTCAGCGCGCCCTCGGTGATCGTCATGTGGCGACGGCCGAGGAGCGCGCGGACGCGGTTGCCGCGGAGCAACCAGGCGGGGCGAGAGGGGTAGTGGAGTGGCGTGGTGTTCATGTGTCCAGTATTACACGCGCCGGCTCAACCGTACACACTACGTCGCAGTGCTCGATGAAGATGTTTACTTTCCGGTGCAGACCGGCTAACGTGCGCGTATGACTACACGATCCCCCACCGAGCTGGTCCTGAAAAACGCCCCCCCTCCCGGTTCGCGTCCCGCCGGGTTCGCCACGGTCACCTGGGAGGCGCGCTCCACGTTCGGCCCGTACCTGCGCGGCCTGCGGGATGCCGCGCGGCTCTCGCTGCGCGCGGCCTCCGACCGGATCGGCGTCTCGTTCTCCTACCTCGCAAAGATGGAGACGGGTGAACGCGCGTCGCCGCCGACGATCAAGGTGCTGGACCGCATGGCGGTCGTCTACGGCCGCGATCTGCGCGAGATCATGCACGAGGCCGGCTTCCGGTTCGAGACCCCGGCCGAGCTGCAGGCAATGACAGAGAGCGTCGACGCGCGCTTCCTCCGCCTGGTGACGGACTCCAGACTCCGCCCGATGCGCATGGACGCGGTGGTGATCGAGTTGATCCCGCCGCTGGTCAAGCGCCAGTGGATCGAGTTCGCCAGCAAGCTGGAGACGTGCCTCGTCGGCGGCACCGCGACCGTGGACGAGATCCTGCGGGGCAAGGACGAAGGCACGTCCGCGGAGCGGCCCGCGCCCGCGCACGGTCCCACCCGTCCGGCCGCGGACGCGAAGAGCAAGCGGGGCAAGCCATGAAGTGCGTGATCTACTGCCGCGTCAGCACCGACCGCCAGAAGGAGGCCGGGACCATCGAGTCGCAGCGCGAGCTGCTGCTCCAGACCGCGCGGGCCAACGACTGGACGGTCGTCTCCGTGGAGGAGGACGAGGGGTTCAGCGGCACCGTGCCCGCATGGGAGCGGCCGGGCATGAGCCGGGCCCTGCGGCTGATCGAGCGCCGGGAGGTGGACTACCTGCTCGTCGTGGACCTCGACCGCACCTCGCGCGCCGAGGATCCCTTCGAGCGCGCCATCGTGCGCAAGGCCCTGCGCGACCATGGCGTGCTCCTCGCCACCCCGAAAGGCATCCTGCGCGATATCACGCCCGAGGAGAAGCTCACCCAGGACATGCTCTCGTCGGTCGCGTCCTACGAGCGGTCCAAGACGCGGGAGCGCACGCTCCGTGGGCGCAAGGACGCCGTACTGCGCAAGGGCGGTCGCCCGCTCGCGCAGACGCCGCTAGGCCTGGAGTGGTCGCCCGAGAGGCACGGGTACGTCGCCTCCCCGGTCGAGGCCCCGGTCGTGCGCGAGATCTTCCGGCTGGCGGCCGAGGGGATGGGACCGCTCCAGATCGAGCGCGAGCTGGTGCGGCGCAACATGCCGTCGGGCCGGGTGCAGAAGTACCGCCCGCGCGGGACGCCGAAGGGCACGCCGAGGGAGCCGGGGACCAAGTTCATCGTCCGCCGCTCGATCCAGGACATGCTCGCCAACCCGTTGTACTGCTCGGATCGCTGGAACCCCAACCCGGCCTGGGACCCCAACTTCACCGTGCCCATCGAGCCCATCGTGACGCGCGAGGAGTGGGAGGCGGCCAACGCGGCGCTGCGGGGTCGCCCACGTCCGCCCGCCCGCCCGCTCAAGTACGACTACCTCCTGCGCGCGGTGGCCTACTGCGCGCGCTGTAACCGGAAGCTCCGGGGGCACACGACCGTGCGCGGCGACGCCTACTACCGCTGCGCCTTCGCGGCCCGGGACCAGGTCAACTGCGAGCGCTGCTCGGACCGGAAGTCGGTACGGGCCGACGATCTGGAGGCGCTGGTCTGGAACTACGTCCGGCAGCTCATCACGGAGCCCGGCTACTTCCGCGCCGAGGTCGAGCGGGCCGTGGACGGCGACGCGAAGAAGAACGCGATCGGAGCCGACGCCGCGCGCTCGCTCCGCGCCGACCTGGAGCGCCTGGCGCTGGAGCGGAGCCGGGTGCAGGCGGCGTTCCGGAAGGGGCTCTACACCGAGGACGAGCTGTCGGCGGAACTGGCCGCCCTCGAACGCGAGCGCGCCCCGCTGGTGAACCGGCTGGAGCTGTCGCAACTGGACGAGCGCAGTCAAGGGGCACGCGCGTCCCGGCTCGCCGCCGTGGACACCCGGCTCGCGTCGATGCGCGGGGCGGTGGACACCGTGGACCGCGACCAGCAGCGCGCGATCATCGCCGAGCTGATCCAGCGTGTCACCGTGGACACCGAGACGCGCGAGGTCGAGATCCGGGTGCTGGTGGGCGACACCCCGGCTGCGGACGACGCGGGCGGCGGTCCACCCACCCCGGTGCCCCACGCCTTCAAGGGCGGGCGTCGGAAGGGTGGCGCAGCGGCAGAAAGTTACGGAATCGGTGTTTCTGGTGGATGAGCCCGCGCTCATCAGAGATGGGGAAGCCGGGCGGGAAGCGGAACCTGGCGCCCTCCATGGAGAGCCCGCCCCAAGCCCGGCGCTCCCTGACGAGCGCGGTGCAGACCGCCATCGCGCTGATGAGTGTCTGCGATCATGCTCCACCAAAGCCGACTCTTCCGAGGGGATTGCGGCCGCCCATTTTTTCTAGTATTTGCGTCCTGAACGAGGTCGACGAACGGCCTCGGCCGGCGACGCGCGCCGGCCCCCTCGACGCCCTCTCCAGGGATGCACCCGGGAGGTTGCGGCGCCAGTCGGTTCCCCGCTTCACGCATGGGCTGGCTGATCGAAGTGTTTCGGGGTCCATCCCCGGAGACCCGCGTGCGCCGCGCGCGGAAGTTCATGGAGAAGAAGGAGTTCAACGAGGTCCGCCTCGAGCTGGAGGGGGTCCCGGGCGAGGAGGCCGCGGCCTTGCTCGCCAGGGCCCGGGCCGAGCTGGTCCTCATCAACCTCAGCGAGGCGGCGGCGCAGTCCAGCTCCAGCCACGGCGGCGAGGCCCACGCGGCGCTGGAGCGCGCGCGGGTCTTCGGAGCCACGCCCGCGCAGCTGGAGAGCGCCCGGAAGGGGCGCCCGCCTGGGCGCGCGGGCTAGGCGCCTACGCGCGCTACGGGGCTCCTGGCAGTCCGTCGCGAGCGCGTAGGTGATCGCGACCTCGGCGCCCTCCCCCGGGACGGCGTCCGGCTCGAAGACCACACGTCGTCGGGGTCGTCGCGGAGGCTATGCAGGAGGGTAGACGAAGGAATCGCCGTCAGACCCCTCCGGGTCGCGACGGGCCTCCGGCGGCGTACAGGACGCCAGGGCGAGCAGCAGGAGCGCGGGAGCCTTCATCCTTCCTCCGCTCCGTGAGTGCGGGCACCCGGGGGTGAACGACCACGCCCGCGGCCCGCTCCTCACCGCCCGTCGAGGCTGGAGGGCAGGGCCCCCCGCCCGACCTCGGCCCACCCCACCTCGCACGGCGGCCCGTCGGCGTGACGGTGGTCCAGCACGGCGCCCGGCCGCAGGGCCACCAGTGCCGCCGAGCGGGTGCCGTAGCCGGGCAGGTGCACGCACAGGGCCTGCAGCCCGCGCAGGACGGCCGGGGACAGGGGCAGATCGCTGGGCGGCACGGCTTCGGGTTGGGTGTGATCCGCGAGGACCCGGTGGAGCCCCGCGGCGCAGTCCTCCCAGGGGAGGTCCACCAGCGGGCGCGCGCAGGCCGCGGCGCGCGCGGCCTTGGGGAAGTGGGGCGATCCCAGCCGGTCGTTGCACAGCACGTGCAGGCCGGGGGGCAGGTCGTGGACCTCGGCGGGCAGGCCCGGCCGACCGTAGGCCACCACCAGGCGCTCACCGTCGCCGAAGAGCAGGTTGAAGGGTGGGTAGTCGCCCTGCAGCGCGGCCAGCAGGGCCTCGATGGCGCCCACGGAGCCGGCCTGCAGCGCACGCAGCACCAGCCCGCCGCGCGAGGGACGCGCGGGCTCGGGCCGCAGGCCCGTGCGCTGGTTGGTCAGGCCCACGAACAGGCCGACGTGGTTCACGCCGAGCCAGGTCCCGCCCCGGGCGTCGCGCCCGCCCACGCAACCCGGCGCCAGCCATGCCGGGGGGTCGGCGCGGCGGGTCAGGAACTCATCGCGGTTGGCGGCCACCACCAGGGGGCGGTCGGCCCGCAGGCGGTGCAGCGCGATGAGGGTGCACATCAGGGCGCGAGGGTGGCGATGGCGGCCCGCTCGGCCGGGTCGGCCACGCGCGCGAGCAGATCGGGGTCGAAGACCGCCAGATCGGCGGCCAGCACCCAGGCCAGGGGGACCTGGGCGCCGTCGTGGGTCACCAGGCAGCCCGCAGGCACGCTGGCGGCCGCGGGGCAGAAGCGTCCGGCCTGGACGTAGAGGTCGAAGTACACCACCCGCATCTCGGAGTCGCCGGTGGTCCAGGGGTAGGGGTCGGCTTCGGCGGGCCAGCCCGGGAAGGGCGCGCGCGGGGGGCCCAGCAGCAGCACCAGCCCGGTGAGCTGCCCGGCCAACTGATCCACGGTGGCCTGCGGGAGATCGCCCGGCTGGAAGCGCGCGTTGGCCTCGGTGACCTCGGCGATCCAGTGCCGCGATTCGCGGCGCCAGGTGTCCAGCACCCACAGGGCGGTCTCGACGCAGCGCGGAGGGGTGGCCTCGGGGCCGGGGTCGTAGGCGGCCAGGAAGGCCAGGACCCGCTCGGGCTCGACGGGATCGTCCAGCGCCACGTCGGACCAGGTCCGGCGGGCCTCCATGCTGTGCCTGGTGGCGGCGCAGCCGGGCAGGATCAGCAGAGCGGACAGGGCGAGCACGCGCATGGGCTACCTCCACACACCGGGTTGGCTGGCGACAGGGGCAGCCGTCGCCGAAAAGGTGAGGTCGAAGGCCTGCCCCGCGGCGGCGTCCAGGTGCCCGCGCGCCAGCAGCGCCCCGCTGGCCGCGTCCAGCACCTGGACCGTGTGCAGGCCCGGCGCGAGCAGCACGGTCTGGCGGAGCGCGGCGGGGCCCAGGCTGGCCATGGGCAGGCCGTCCACCACCACGGAGGCGGCCAGCCCGGCGGGCACCATGAAGGTGACGGCGCACAGCGATGCGTCGAAGGCCGGCCGCCCGCCCACGGCGGCGTAGGGGTCGGCGGCGTGGCCGGCGAGGCCCGCCAGATCGTGCTCCTCGTGCACGGGGCCGGACGGGGGCGGGCGCTGGCTGCTGCGGCTCTGGGCGTCCTGGACCCCGCGCGCCAGCGTGGCTCCGGCGGTCAGCGCGCTCGCGCTGCCCTGGACCAGGCCGCCGGTCCCGCCGGTGGGGAGCACGGAGCTGGCCACGGCGACCGCCGACTCGGCGCCCTGCAGGAGGTCGCCGGCCCGGGGGCCGCTGCCCCGCGCGGCGCTCGAGGTGGTGGAGGACTCCTCGGCGTCGGCCACCTCGAGCTGCTCGCCGGTCCAGTGGACCCGCAGGGTCTGCTCGTCGCGCACGGTGAGCTGCAGCTGGGCCAGGGGCGTGCCCGCGACCGTCTCGACCGCCAGCTGGTGGGGACCGGCCGTGGCCACCGCCACGGGCAGCTCGGCGCCGCCGGTGAGATCGCCGGCGCTCCTGCCGTCCAGCAGGATGCGCACGTCGCCTTCGGCCGAGACGAGCAGGTAGCCGGTGGCCCGGGCCAGGGGGCTCCAGGCCAGCAGGATCCATGCAGCCAGACCGGGCGGGCGCATGCCGGGGCCCTAGCCCAGCATTCCGGGGAAGAACCAGGCCACCGCCACCATGCCGGCGCAGGTCAGCAGCGTGATCACCGAGATGTAGCCGAGCCCGATGGCGACGCAGGTGCGCCCCTGGCGCGCGGTCTTGGCGCCCTTGAGGAAGTAGGCCCCGCAGACGAAGCCGGCGGGCCAGAAGAAGACCGACAGGGCGTAGAACAGCAGCGCCGAGTCGGGGGGCTCGGCGGCCCCGGCCGGATCCTCGGCGATGAGGCGCTTGACCCGGCGCTGCACGAACAGCAGCACCAGCCCGGCGGCGGCGAACCAGCCCAGGCACACGATGACGCAGGCCACGATCATGATCAACACGGAGGCGAGGGCGGACATGGGCTCACCGTTCGCTGAGGAGGAGGAGCAGATCGTCCCAGTGCGTGTCCTGGGCCCAGGTGGCGCCGCTGCCCTGGCTGTAGTCCTGGAGGTGATCCGCCCAGCGCGCGTCGAAGAGGATGTTGAGCCCGCTGGACCAGCCGTAGGGCCCGCTGCCCCAGGCGCCGATCACGGCCCCGTCCAGGGCGTCCAGCAGATCCTGGCCGCGCGCGGCCAGGACCGGCGCGGGGCTCGCGACCAGCGCCTCGCCCAGGCTGCCGAGATCCATGTACCACAGCGGGTAGTGGGGGTCGGTGCCCTGGGACGCGCCGCGGGCGTCCAGCAGGGGCTGCACCAGGCTCTCGTCGTCCAGCACGGCCAGGGCCAGGGCGTCGACGGCCTCGGACAGGGGCCGCACCAGGGTGAGGTCGGTGGCGGAGAAGGTCCACTCCCCGCCGTCCTCCACGGCCTGCCGGGCGAGATCGGCGGCGAGCTCCGCGGGCCCCCAGGCGGGCTGCTCGCGCAGGCTGGCGAAGGTGAGGTTGTACTGCAGCCCGGACATGCCGACGGTGGCCTCGCTGGCGGCCATGGCGAGGGCGTGGTCCTCGAGCACGTGCGCCACCTCCCAGGCCGCCATGTTGCAGGCGTCGAAGGCGATGACGTCGATGGGCCCGCCGCGGGCGTCCTCCAGGGGCTGTAGCCCGGCCTGCACGGCGCCGTCGGCGAAGGTCAGCTCGTGGCCGCTCTCCTCGTCCCAGGCCACGCCCGGCACGGGTTCGCCCAGCATCCAGCCGGTGCCGTGGTCCCAGAAGACGAGGGCCACGCGCTCGGCGGGGTAGCGCGTATCGGCCCACAGCAGGAACTCGGACAGGGCCTCCGGATCGCCCATGTCCGCCTCGCCCACCTCCTCCAGCAGCTCGGAGGCCAAGGAGGCCGGATCGTCGTCCTCGACGATGTGGTAGCGCCGCGTGTCGGTCCAGTCGCCGCCGTTGTCGGAGTAGCCGATGGCGCGGTCGGCCTGGACGACGATCTCGACGCCGTCGCCCGACCCGGCCAGCTCCAGCTCGTTCAGATCGTGGGAGACGAAGGACTCGAGATCGTTGTCGCCGTCCATCCAGACCATGATGGTCCAGCGGCCGACCTCGGGGGCGGGCTCGCCCGTGTCGTCGGGGCCGCTGTCGTCGTGCTTCTTGCAGGCGCCCAGGCAGAGGGCCAGGGCGAGGGGGACCAGGGCGCGCATGGGGCTCCTTCGGGGAGAGCCCGTGCAGTGTCGCCTCTTGGGGGGCGGGGTGCAAGGCGATGCTGCGACCGCCCACACGGGGGGCGCCAAGAGGCACCGCCAGGTGCCGCTGTGAGCGCCGCCCCGCTGGTCGTTCACCGCTCCGTGCACCGTCGCACAACCCCCCCCAACAGCCCGGAGAACTCCCATGTCCCGCTCCTCCCTCGCCCTCGCCGTCCCCGCCGTCATGATGCTGTCCGTCGGCTGCAGCGCCGCCTTCGAGGCGGATCCCGGCTACGGGCCCGCCTACCAGGCCGCCCTCGACGCCTACCAGGTGCTGGACCACAAGATCGCCTCCGTCGAGGAGGTGAACGGCCAGCTGATCGAGGAGGGCTCCCTCGTCCTGGCGGTCCAGGGCCTCGCCCCGCACGACCTCCACTACCGGCTGGCCGCCTCCCTGGCCCGCGGCGACGAGGACGTGGAGCTGACGATCATCGACCTGTCCGCCCGCACCACCGCCATCTCCGGGCTCGACGAGGAGGACGCCGCCCTCTCCCTGGGCGTCGCCGGCGGCGAGGCCCTCGACCTCGGCTTCGATCCCGACGGCGAGACCGTCTACGTGGCCGGCGTGGCCTTCACCGACATGACCGCCGCGGCCGACGCCATCGTGCTCTCCGACGAGGCCATCGGCGTCAACGCGGAGGTCTACGCGGCCATGATGGAGGTGGTGGAGAGCTCCGAGGTGATGGACGACACCGGCCGCTGCCGCAGGCGCAACACCCGCACCCAGGTGCTCCGCGTCTCGAGCTACGCGCTGAACCAGCGCATCTACTGGCAGGCCATCCCGGGCGCCATCCCGGGCGCCATCCCGGGCGCCATCCCCGGCTAGCGCCGACCTCCCCCCCAACCTGGCGGGCGGGCCCCACGGCTCGCCCGCCACCACGCACCCCTCCGCTCCGTGACGATGGACGCCGCCATGCCCACCCATCCCCCGAGGAACCGCGCCGAGACCTCGCTGGCCCTCGCCGCCGGGGGTGCGCTGGCCATCCCCCACTTCTTCCCGCAGGCCTGGTTCAGCGCTTGGCTGGGCGTGTTGCTGCTGGCGTGGAGCCTGGAGGGCGACGCGAGGCCCCAGGTCCGCGTGATCCGTTGGTTCCTGGCCTGCTTCGTCCACGAGCTCCTGGCGGCCCACTGGATCGTGGGCTGCGCCCGTGGGCATCTCGGGTTCGACCTCGCGCTCTCCTGGGGCGTCGGGTTCGGTGAGTGGGGCCTGTACGCCGCCCTGATGACCCTGGCTGCGCTGCCGCTGCTCACGCTGCGCCGCCTGCCGGTCTGGGCCAGCCTGCCCCTCTCCTGGATCCTCGGGGAGGCCCTGGTGGAGGCCACCACGGGGTTCGGGGCGACCGAGCTGTTCATGGGCCAGGTGGGCTGCCCCCCCCTCCTCCGCGCCATCGGACAGCTCGGCTGGGAGCTCAGTCTCGCGGCCAGCCTCTTCGCCTGCGCTGGCCTGGCGCGGAGCCTCCACCGCCGCCAGGTGGCCTGGCTCGTCGCCCCCCTGGCGTGGGGTCTGCTGCTCGCGGCCCTTCCCGAGCGCGCCGTCCCCGACGAGCATGTCCTGCGCGGTGTCGGGGTCGTGCAGCAGGCCGACGCCCAGGCTCCGGTGGAGGTGGACCCCGAGCTCGGCCTTCTGGTCTGGCCCGAAGGCGCCACCGGGATGGAGCCCAGGCTGGAGGAAGGGGAGCAGACGCCCCATGTCACGCTGCGGCGCTTCGCCACCGGCGGACCCGCGCACCTGCTCGGGATGGGCGCGCGGACCGCCCGCGGGCATCTCAACGCGGTCGCCGCCGTGGACGCCCTCGGCGGGGTGCGCTGGGTGCGGGGCAAGTCGGCCCTGGTCCCCCTGGCCGAGCGTGACTTCCTCGGGCTGCCCTCACCGAGCGGTGCCTGGTCCAGGGGCACCGAGCCGCCGCTGGTGTCCGTCGCAGGGCGCCGCCCGATCCCCCTGGTCTGCTACGAGGGCTTCCAGCGACACCTCGCGCTGGAGGGGCGCGTCCACGGCGGGGACCTGCTGGCGGTGGTGGCCAGCGACGCGCCCATCGCCCACAGCCGGGTGGCCCTCCGACAGGCCGAGGCCGCCCTGATCCTGCGGGCGGTGGAGCTGGGGGTGCCCGCCGTGCGCGCCTCGCTCGGGGGCTCCGCCCTGATGGTGGACGCAGCGGGCCACGTCCTGGCGCGCGGCACCCCCGGGGTCACGGCCGTGCTGACCTGGCCGGGCAGGGACAACGCCGCTGTGAGCGCGCTGGCCCTGGCCGTTGACCACAGCGGACCCCGCGGTCTCCAGGAGACCCCATGATCCCGACCACCCTCCCCCAGTTGGGCGCCGTGCTCGCCCTGGCGCTGTTCGGCGCGCCCCCGCCCCGGACGGTGATCCTCTACGCGCCCACCGACTCCGCCGCGGTCCAGACGGACTGCCCGCCGGGGGTCTCCTGTGAGCGCAGGCCCGTGGATCATCCCGGCTGCGCGCTGCTGCCGGGCGCCGCCCACCCCCACACCGTCATCGTGGCGGGTCACTCCCTGCCGCCCGACGAGTACCTCGGTGTGGACGCCGACACCCTGGCGGCCTCCGTCGCCTGCCTGCAGCCCAGCGTCGTGATCCTCGACACCTGCTACGGCGCGAGCGCGCCGCTGCTGGCGGCCATGGCGTCCCGCGGGGTGCAGGCGGTGGTGGTCGGCTCCACGAAGAAGCTGCCTCCCGCCGGGCTGATGTACGAGCCGGCGCTCTTCTCCACCGCCTCCGCCGTACAGGCCGGCGCCCTTGTGCGAGCCCGCTCGGGCGAGCCGCTGGAGGTCTTCACCCTGGACGGAGCCCAGGTGCGCGCGGCCGAAGCCGAGGTCGCCACCTGGGACCTGGCGAGCCTGCGCGCGAACCTGCGGCGCAAGCTCCCGAACCTGGCGGTGGTGGACCTGCCCGGATCGGAGGCCTCGATCCTGGTGCCCGTCCCGGAGAGCCGGTTCCAATGATCTCCGGATAGACCATGAGACCCATGTCCACTCCCGACGAACACATCGGCGCCCTCGTCCACGGGCGGTACCGCCTGCAGCGCGTCCTCGGCAGAGGGGGCATGGCCACGGTCTACGCCGCCTGGGACGACCGTTTGAGCGTGGCCCGCGCGGTGAAGATGCTGCACGCGGAGCTGGCCCGGGACGAGGAGGGGCGCCAGCGGTTCGAGCGGGAGGCCCGGATCATGGCGCGCCTGCGCCACCCCCACATCGCGACGGTCCACGACGCCGGGGTGGCGGCGGGGCAGCCCTTCCTGGTCATGGACCTCTTCGAGGCGGGCAGCCTGGCGGCGAGCGTGCCTCCCCGCCAGGGGATGGCGCCACAGAGGGCGCTGCAGATCCTCCTCGAGGTGCTCGACGCGCTGCGGTACGCCCACGCCGAGGGCGTCATCCACCGGGACATCCGCCCCGAGAACGTCCTGCTCGACGAGCGCGGGCGCGCCCTGGTGGCCGACTTCGGCCTCGCGTCCCTCGCGCACGACGAGCGGCAGCTCACCTGCGACGGAGCGCTGCTCGGGACCCCCGCCTACATGGCGCCCGAGGTCCGGGCGGATGCGCGCCAGGCCAGCGCGGCCTCGGACCTGTACGCCGCCGGGATCACCCTCTTCGTCTGCCTGACCGGCCAGCCGCCCTGGGCGCTGGACGGGCCCGGGGAGGAGGGGCCGATCCTCGCTGGCCTGCCCCGGCCGATCCAGGGCCTCATCCAGCGCGCGACCGCCGCCGATCCGGCCGATCGCTACGCCACCGCCGAACAGATGGCCCAGGCGATGGGCGCCGCGCGGCGCGCGCTGGAGCCCCGCGAAGAACCGCCGCCCGAGCAACCGGCTCCCAGCGTGGGGGCCCCTGCCGCGGGCGCCACGGGCGTCGCGGGGCCCTCCCTCGCCATGGGGAAGCCCCGTCGGATCCGGGCGTTCTCCACGGGCCTGCTGCTGGCGGCGCCCCTCCTCGTCACGGGCTGGTGGGCCTGGTCCGGGCGCGCGGGGCTCCCCGGCGAAGACCTGGTGTGGGTCGCCATCCCGGGCACCGGGTTCGCGCTCTCCGAGGCTGAGGTCACGGTGCGCCAGTTCCGCGCCTGCGTGGAGGCCGGGGCCTGCACCGAGCCGGGGCCGTGCCACTGGGGCGCGCCGGCCTGGGGCCAGGCCAGCCAGCCGGACGCGCCCATGAACTGCGTGGAGCGCCAGCAGGCCGCGGCCTACGCCGCCTGGGTCGGCGGCCGCCTGCCCAGCGACGAGGAGTGGGTGCGGGCCGTGGGGGAGGTCCCCGAGGGTCAGGAGCCCGCCCCGGAGTCCCTCGGTGAGATCGCCTGGTACCTGGGCAACAGCACCGGTGGCGCCCACCCGCCCTGCCGCCGGGCCCGCGACACCCGGGGCCTGTGCGACCTGCGCGGCAACCTGTGGGAGTGGACCGCGACCGACCAGGGTGTACTGGGCGTCATCCGGGGTGGATCGTGGGACAGCGACGCGCGCACGGTGCACGCCGCCGGCGCGCGCCAGATCCCCGTGGGGGCGCGCTACGACTCGGTCGGCTTCCGGGTGGCCCGGGACCGGCGCTGAGTCAGGGGCCCGCGGGGTGGCGCTGCAGCAGTGGTCCGTCGGCGGCGCGCAGAGCCCCGCCTGGTTCCCGCTCCAGGCAGGCAGGACCGGGAAACAACCGCCTGGCGGAGCCCAGGGGGACCGCATGATGACGGGGATTCTTCCCCCCTGGCCGTGCAACACGGGGTGCTCGGCGCTGGGGTTCACCTGGGCCACGGGGAGCTGTCGGACTCTACCGGAGGCGGGGCAGGCGGTGTGCCCGATCGGGCAGCCTGGACGCCGGGCATCCATGCCCGGACATGCACAGGTGGTCGCCAGTGGGCGGCGATGGGGGCCCTGCCCCCTGGCACGCCCCTTGCTTCGGGACATGGCGTCATTTCAGCGGAGATACCATGTCGATCATCGTCATCGACCCGGGACACGGTGGGAGCGAGCGCGCCGGCCGCTCGACACCGTGGGGCGCCCGCGGAGCCCAGGGCACCCTCGAGAAGGACGTCACCCTCGACATCGCGCGGCGGGTCGCGGCTCGCCTGGGGGGGCGGGCAGCGCTCACCCGCGAGGGCGATCACAACGTCAGCCTGGCCGACCGCGCCGGCACGGCCCACCGCCTGGGCGCGCGGGCCTTCATCTCGCTGCACGTGGGCGCGGGGCAGGGTGGGCAGGGCGGCCCGCAGGTCTGGATCCACCCCGCGACGGGGCTGGGCTCCCGGGCGCTGGCCACCCGTCTCCATGAGCGCCTGACCGCCGGCGGCGCGTCCAACGAGGGGGTTCGCTGTGCGGACCTGGCCCTGCTGGGCCACGGTGTGCTCCCCTCGGCCACCGCCGGCTGTCTGATCGAGGTGGGCGACCTCGGCGAAGGTGAGCGCCGGTTGCGCGATCCCTCTGAGCTGGATCGCATCGCCGCCGCCATCGCCGCCGGCATCCGGGACTGGGAGGCCGAGTGGGCCTACGGCACCGGGGAGGCCGAGCAGCGGGTCGGCTCCTGGACGCGCCAGCACGGTGGCGGCGGTGGGCTCCGGCGCCTGGCTCCGGGCCGCGGTGAAGACGCCTTCTCCTTCGAGATCCCCGCGGGGCTGCGGTTCTCGCGCTGGGAGGTGATCCCGCAGCAGCAGTCCCCGGGCGCCGGCTACCAGATGCGCGTCGCGCCGCCTCGGGGGGCCACCGGCACCCAGCGATGCGTGGTCTCCTGGCACCTCCCGCCGGCGGGGCAGATCGCCTACGAGCTGCGCGTCTACGCGTCTTTCGACGGCCGGGCCGGGGAGACCACCGTGGCGGCGGAGGGGCAGGGCTGGGACCACCGCGCCAAGGACCAGATCCAGCAGGGCGTCCCCATCACCATCGAGCTGCGGGGCGCCCAGGCGCGCCTGTTGAGTGGGCTCGTGCAGCGGAAGGCGCGGGAGCAGGGGATCGCCCCCCACGCCAGCGCGAGCGTCACGGGCGTGGACGACGCCGTCATCGTGGCGGCGATCGTGGTCCTGGGGGTGGCGGCCATCGCGGCCCTCTGCTTCATCGCCGGGCTGGTCCTCGTGGGCTTCGTGCTGAAGACCGCGATGGAGAACGGCTACGAGATCATCGACGCCTCCTATGGGTTCGACACCTCTTCGGGGATGACCCCGGGCGAGGACGGCCCGGGGACCTCGGGGAGCCAGGGACACCGACTGGGCTTCAAGCTCCGAAAGCGCCAGGAGGGCGGCGAGTAGCACCAGGACAGGACAGGGGACAGGTGTCAGACACTAGGACATAAGCTTTTCAAAAAGCTTATGTCCTAGTGTCTGACACCACCACCACGACCACACCACCAGGCCACCACCGGGCCCGGCCGCGCCAAGCTGACCTCGGTGGAGGCGGATGCAGTTTCGGGTGGTATCCTGCATCTTCACGCAGTCGGTGTTCGCCGATGCCTGGAGAGCCCCCCATGGCAGCCACGCCTCGGGCCCGGTTCCGCGAGGATCGCGCGGACGAGGAAGCTCCGCCCCCGGACCTCCGCATGGGCCGTGAGCCCGGCGCCGTGGCCAGAAGAGCGGGGCCGGTGTGGGCACGGCTGGCCCTGCTCCTGGCGAGCTGTGTCGTGGCCCTCGGGTTGGCCGAGGCCGCCATGCGCCTGTCGGGGCGGGCGCCGACGATCCTGCCCATCGCCCTCGGTCGCTACCGGCTGGCCGAGGACCCAAGGTTGGGATGGGAGCCGGTGCCGGGAAACCCCCCTCCCCCGAACGGCACCCGGGAGTTCAACCCGAACTACGACAACTACCCTGGACAGGGCAACGCCCTCGGCTACCGGGACCGTGAGCACGCGCGCGCGAAGCCGGCGGATACCCAGCGTGTCGTGGTCATCGGGGACAGCATCGCCGAGGGGTGGGGTGTCGCCCGGTTCGAGGACACCTTCCCGTCCCTGCTGGAGCAGGGGTTCCGGCGGTCGGGTACGGCGGCCGAGGTCATCAACCTGGGCGTCTCGGGCTACGGGCCGGCCCAGGAGGTCGCGACCCTCGAGCTGCGGGGGCTGGCCTACGATCCCGACGTGGTCGTCATGGCATGGTGCAGCAACGACGTGCTGGGGCCGCCCGCCATCATCCGCCAGAGCCTCGCCCAGCAGGTCAGGCGACGCGGGCGCCCCGGCGCGCTCCAGCCCTGGCTGGGTTGGAGCGCACTCTACCGCTACCTCTGGGTCCGCCACCTCCGCGACGGCGCCGCGGCCTGGGACGAGAGGGGCTTCCTCGATGGACTCGACATCTCCTGGGACCTCTACACACGGGCCCTGGACGATCTGGCGGCGCTGTCCCGGGAGCATGGATTCTCAGCGGTGGTGGTCACCTTTCCCCGGGACGATCCCGGCGACTGGGACGACATGGGCCCCCTGCTGGATCGCGTCACCGCCGTGGTCGAGGCCCGCTCGATATCCAGCCTCGACCTCCGGCCAGCGTTCCGTGCCTGCCTGGGCGAGGCTTCCGAGCCGCTTCTGCACGACAACCTGCACCCGAGCCCCACCGGCCATCGCTGCGCGGCGGACGCTCTGCGGCGCTTCCTGGTGGAGCGTGGATTCATCCGATGAGCGTGGCTGTCGCCGCTGCGGGGCAGCACCAGGGCGCGGACGGTCATCCGCTTGCCACAGTGCGGACAGGCCATGGAGTTGCCGGAGCGGTAGGCGTCAAGGTAGTTGTCGCTTCTGGTGTGTCGGCTCCCGTTCGTCGGTGAGACGCCCGCGCCCGCCACCACCTGCACCACCGCGGCCCCCGCGAGCTCCCACACCCGGCGATCCCCGAGGGTGTCCCACAGCTCGACGCCTCCGTCGGGACGCGGGATGCAGAGGGTGCGACCATCGCGCGAGGTGGCCGCCCGGCGCGCGCGGTCGGCGACCGCCTGGCTCCAGGCCCGGGCCGCGAGGTCCGGGGGGCATGGCCCCACCGTCCAGCGCCTCCCAGCCGACGTGGGTGAGGCGGACGCCCAGCGGCGCCAGCAGCGCGCGGCCCCACCAGCGGGGCGCGCCGGTGTCCGTCCGCCGGGTGCGCACCGTGCCGTCGTAGCTGGCGCTTGACATCCCGCTCCCCGGACAACTCGTCTCTGACGGCGGGACCTCTCCCAGACGCCGCGCCCAGGAAGCGGTCAGAACTTGTCATGGCCCCTCCGACGCCGGAAGACCTGATATTCTCGTCAGCCGAAGTGCTCGCGGCTCACGACGGGAGGTAGGGCATGAGAGGAGGACAGCCATGATGAACGTCCAAGGCACCCACGCGGCTCGGCTGGAGGATGCCCTGCTTCGTCTGGACCGCGCCGCGGTCGGCGCGCTGCTGCGGGAGCTGTCCGGGCCCACCGCCCTGAGCCGCATCGCCCTGGCCGACGAGGTGATCGCCCCCGCCCTGCTCAGCATCGGCGAGGCCTGGGACACCGGGGAGGCCGCCCTGTCGCAGGTCTACATGGCCGGGCGCCTGATCGAGGCCGCCCTGGAGGAGCACCTGCCGCCAGCGCCACCGCGCCCGGGGGCGCCCCGCATCGGGGTGGGCGTGCTCGAGGACCACCACGCCCTGGGCAAGCGCATCGTCTGCGCGGTGCTCTCCAGCGGAGGCTACGACGTCCGGGATCTCGGCAGCGGGCTGACCGCCGAGCGCCTGGTGGATCGCGCCGTGGAAGAAGGGGTGGACCTCCTGATGGTCTCGGTGCTCATGCTCAACCGCGCGCTGCACGTCGCCGAGGTGCGGCGCCAGCTCACCGCCCGCGGGCTCACAGGCATCACCCTGGCGGTCGGTGGGGCGCCGTTCATCCACGATCCCGATCTTTCCCGACTTGTCGGCGCGGACCACGCCGGACGCAGCGCGGCGGACGCGCTGCGCATCGCCGGTGCATACGAGCGAGGTGAACGATGAGCGCTGGCATGACCTCCATTGAGCGGGTCTTCACAGCGCTGGGCCACGCCGAGCCCGACCGCGTGCCGGTGTTCCTGCTGGTCACCATGCACGGCGCCAAAGAGCTGGGGCTGACCCTGCGCGAGTACTACTCCCGGGCCGAGCACGTGGTGGAGGGGCAGCTGCGCATGCGCCGCAGGTACGGCCACGACTGCCTGCTGCCGTTCTTCTACGGCGCGGTCGAGTACGAGGCCTTCGGCGGCCAGGCGGTCTTCTCCGACGACGGCCCCGTCAACGCCGGGGAGCCCGTGATCCGCTCACGCGCCGACATCTTCGCCCTGGAGGTCCCCGACATCCGCCGCGATCCGCGCCTGCAGATGGGGCTGGAGGCCACCCGCCGCCTGGTGGAGGCCGCCCGGGGCGAGGTGCCCGTGGTGGGCACCGTGATCGCGCCCTACTCCCTGCCCGTGATGCTGATGGGCTTCGAGCGCTACCTCGACCTGATGCACGACGACCGCGAGGCCTTCGCGCGCCTCATGCAGGTCACCCAGCGGTTCTGCGTGGAGTGGGCCAACGCCCAGCTGGAGGCCGGCGCCACCGCGGTGGGCTGCGCCGATCCGCTGGCCGCGGTGAACCTCACCGAGACCAGCCTCTACCTGCAGACCGGCTTCCCCGTCCTCGTGGACACCCTCAGGCAGATCAACGGCGCCGCGGCCCTGTCCCTGGCCAGCGGGCGCGCGCTCGGGCGGATCGACACCTACGTCAAGACCGGCGCCGCCGCGCTGGGCGTCAGCAACCAGGAGGACCTCGCGGAGCTGAAGCGCCAGTGCGCGGGCCGCCTGCCCATCCTCGGCAACCTCAACGGGGTGGCCATGGCCCACTGGACCCCACAGGATGCGGAGCAGGCGGTCAAGGACTGCATCCAGGCGGCGGGCCGCGGTGGGGGCTTCGTGCTGGCCGACACCCACGGCGAGATCCCCTTCCAGGTTGACGAGGAGGTCCTCATGGCCATCATGGAGGCCGCCCGGCGCTGGGGCCGCTACCCCCTGGAGAACGCCGGCATTGTCTAGCCTGGATCCGGCGTTCCTCTGCTGCTCCTTGCTGGCCGACGAGGTCCGGCGGGTGGCGGAGCGGCTCGATCTGCCCGACATGGCCAGGCTGAGCTTCCGCTCCAACTGCCACCTGCCGCGCGCCCACGGCGCCTGGCCGCCTCCGAACCTCGATCACCTGCTGGCCGGCCACGACCCGGTGGTGGCGTGCTGCATGAACTGCCACCGCCCGCCCCCGCTGCCCGACATCGCGCCCGGCATCTCCTCCCTGGCGCATCCACGGCTGCAGCTGGTGACCGTCCAGACCCAGGGCGAGCTGTTCCTGGGCGCGGACGCCACCGAGCGCGCGCTGTCGGAAGGAGCCTTCATCGTCCTGCCCGGCTGGCTGGGCACATGGCGCACCATCATCGTGGAGGAGTGGGGCTTCAACGCAGACACCGCCCCGCTGTTCTTCCGCGAGTCGGCCTCGCGGCTGCTCTTCCTGGACACAGGCCGCGCCGGGCCCTGGCAGCAGGAGCTGGAGGCCATGTCCGCCTTCGTGCAGCGGCCCGTCGAGGTGCGGCACGTGGGCGTCAGCCACCTTGAGACGCTGATGGATCGCGCGTTGGAGCGGCAGCATCACCGGCGCGAGCGCCAGGCCGCGCGCCAGGTCGTGGCCGAGAGCCGCGCCCTGGCGGCCGAGCACGCCACCGTGGTGGACTTCATCACCCGGCTGGGCAGCCTCCCCTCCCCCGACGCCATCATCGCGGCCCTGGAGGAGACCGCCCGCATCCTGTTCGCGCCCGAGGGCGTGCGCTTCCACCCCAACGGCTCCTGCGCGAAGAGCCCCAGCGACGACGACGCCTTCGCGGTGGCGCTCTCCTACGGCGGCCGTGTGCTCGGCACGCTGGTGGTGGAAGGCATCGCCCTGCCCCGGCATCGGGACCGCTACCTCTCCATGGCCCAGGCCACCCGCGACGCGGCCGCCATCGCGCTGAACGCCTCGCGCCTCCTGGAGCAGGAGCAGCGCCTGACCCTGCAGCTCGAGCGCAAGGTCGAAGAGCTCGACCAGTTCGCCTACATCGCCTCCCACGACCTGCAGGCCCCCCCTCCGGAGGCTGGTGTCCTTCTCGGAGCTGCTGGCCCGCGCGCTCGGAGACGATCTGCCCGACAAAGCCAGCGTCTACCTCGATCACATCGGGCGCAACGCCCTGCTCATGCGCACCCTGGTCCAGGATCTCCTCCGGCTCTCCCGCGCTGGCAACAGCCCCCTGGCCACGGCGCCCCTGGCCCTCGACGCCTGCCTCGATCGGGCCCTGCGCGCCCTGGGGGCGACCATCGAGGAGCACGGCGCCGAGATCCGGCGCGCCCCCCTCCCCGAGATCACGGGCGACGCCGGGCTCCTGGCGCAGCTCTTCCAGAACCTCGTGGGCAACGCGCTGAAATTCGTGCCACCCGGGCGCCGGCCCGTCGTCGACCTCGCGGCGCGCCGCGACGGCGATCACTGGGTCGTGAGCGTGGCGGACAACGGCATCGGCATCGATCCCGCGTACGCCCAGCGCATCTTCGCGCCCTTCCAGCGACTCCACCGCGCCGAGGAGTACCCCGGCAGCGGCATCGGTCTGGCCATCTGCCGCCGCGTGGTGGAGCGCCACGGTGGGACCCTGTGGGTGCAGCCCGGCCCCGAGCAGGGCTCCATCTTCCAGTTCACCCTCCCCGCCTCCCCCCCCTCCTCTCCCCACGAGCCATGACATGACCCCTCCCCCCCCCCTGCGGCCCATCACCATCCTCATGGCCGAAGACGACGAAGACGACCGCGTGCTCACCCGCGAGGCCATGCGGGAGGCGCGCCTCCTCAACGATCTGCGCTTCGTCGGTGATGGCGTTGAGCTGCTCCAGTACCTCCGGCGCGAGGGGGCCTACGCCGATCCTCGCAGCGCACCGAGGCCCGATCTGGTCCTGCTCGATCTCAACATGCCCCTGCATGGACGGCAAGACTGCCCTCGCCGAGATCAAGTCGGATCCGGCCCTGCGCCGCCTGCCGGTCGTCGTGCTCACGACCTCTGACGACCGGGAGGACATCCTCGGCGTCTATGATCGGGGCGCGGCCTCCTTCATCACCAAGCCGGTCACCTTCTCCTCGCTGATCCACCTGGTGAGGACCCTGGACACCTACTGGGTGGGGATCGTCCGCCTGCCCCCGCCCGTGGAGGAGTGAAGCATGGCTCCCACCGCCATCGAGATCCTGCTGATCGACGACGACGAAGGCGACGCGCTCATCACCCGCGACCTCCTGGAGCAGGCGGCGGAGGTCACCGGGAGCCCCATCCAGGTGGCGTGGACCGACACCTACCGGGCGGGGCTGGCGAGCGCGCTCCAGGGCTGTCACGATCTCGTCCTGGTGGACTACCAGCTCAACCCGGGCAGCGGGCTCGATCTCATCCGCGAGGCCCGCCAGGCCGGCTGCGCCACGCCGTTCATCCTGCTGACCGGCATGTCCGATCACGCCATCGACCAACAGGCCCTGTGCGCCGGTGCGGCCGACTTTCTCGTCAAGGGCGTGGCCGACGCGGCCCTGCTGGAGCGCTCCATCCGCTACAGCCTGGAGCGCGCGCGCACGCTCGCCTGCCTGGCCGCCAAGACCCGCGAGCTGGAGCGCTCCAACCTCGAGCTGGAGATGTTCGCGCGCGCGGTCTCCCACGACCTCCGCCAGCCGCTGCACATCATCTCCGGCTACGCCGAGCTGCTCTCGATCCGCTACCAGGACACCATGGACGACCGCGCCCTCGACATGATGTCCAGGATCATGGCGGGGGTGGACCGCATGAACCGCATGATCGAGGATCTGCTGTCCCTCTCCCGGCTGGACGCCGCGGGTGAACGCGTGGTGGAGGTCGACTGCTCCGCCGTCGTGGCCGCCGTGATGGCGGACCTCCAGCCGCGCGTGGAGGCCGCGGACGCGCACATCGAGATCGGGCCGCTGCCCAGGGTCCGCGGCCGCGCCGCGCACCTGGAGCAGCTCTTCCGCAACCTCCTGGGCAACGCCCTGAAGTTCGTGTCCGAGATCAGCCCTCGCATCTCGGTGAGCTGCGCTCGCCAGGAACCCGGGTGGCGGTTCATCGTGAGCGACAACGGCCTGGGCGTCCCCGAGCCGCTGCGCGAGGCGATCTTTGAACCCTTCCGGCGGGGCGACGGCGTGGAGGGGATCGCGGGCACGGGGGTCGGCCTGGCGCTGTGCACCAAGATCGTGGGCCAGCACGGCGGGCGCCTGTGGGTCGAGCCCGGGGAAGGCGGCGGCTCGCGCTTCTGCTTCACCCTCTGGGAGACACGGGAGCCCGGGCACGCCGGGTCGGGGGCGGTCTCCTCGGCACCCTGACCCGGGGAGCCGGTCAGCGGGCCCGCGGCGCGGCGCTGCAGCGGTGGTCCGACGGCGGCGCGCAGAACTCCGCCTGGTTCCCACGCCAGCACAGCGACCAGCGGTCCCACATGGCGCGCAGCAGCGCGCGGTAGTCCTGCTCCAGGACGAGGAGGTCCTGAGATGCGTAGTCGCCCAGCTCGGAGAGCGCGTGCAGCCGCCCGCCATGGACCGCCAACTCCCGGATGGCCCCGTGCAGATCGAGGGTCATCAGCCGCCGCCCGGTGCTGCCGTCCCAGAGGCCCGCGGTGCCGTCGGCGAAACCCGCGGTCACCGTGCCTGCCGGGCCCGCCGCGAGGGCTACCACCCGACCGCTGGGCGCACCCAGCAGATCGAGCACCGGCACGAGGTCGGTGTCGATCGGGCCCAGGAGCCGGATGCCTCCGGTGACGGTCCCCACAGCGATGCCCCCCACCGTTCGGGCGAGCGCCGTCGGGGGCTCTCCCTCCCAGCGCCACCGCACGGTCTCCGAAGGCGACACCGCCATGATCTCCTGGGCGCGCGCCGCGAGGAACCCCTCCCCGTCGGGCGCCAGCGCGGTCACAGCCTGCGACGCCCCGACCTCTACACTCCCCACCGCCACGCGGTCCACCGCCCCGTCCGAACGCAGCGCCGTGCAGACGCCCGCGCCCGCCACCACCTGCACCACCGCGGCCCCCGCGAGCTCCCGCACCCGGCGATCCTCGAGGGTGTCCCACAGCTCGACGCCTCCGTCGGGACGCGCGATGCAGAGGGTGCGGCCATCGCGCGAGGTGGCCGCCCGGCGCGCGCGGTCGGCGACCGCCTGGCTCCAGGCCCGGGCCGCGAGGTCGGGGGGCACGGCCCCACCGTCCAGCGCCTCCCAGCCGACGTGGGTGAGGCGGACGCCCAGCGGCGCCAGCAGCGCGCGGCCCCACCAGCGGGGCGCGCCGGTGTCCGTCCGCCAGGTGCGCACCGTGCCGTCGTAGCTGGCGGTGGCTTGATACTCCCCGTCGGGGCTGAAGGAGATGGCCGCGACCGGCCCGGTGTGGCCCACGAGGGCTCGCGTGGTGCCAGGCACCGCGTCGTGCAGGTAGGCCTCGTGGGAGGTGGAGGCGGCGGCCAGCCACGCGCCGTCGGGGGAGGCCGCCACGTCGTAGCCGGATCCGTTCACCCCCAACACCGCGCCCACCTCGTCTGCGGCGAGATCCCACGCCAACACGTCGCCCGTCACGGTCATGGCGAGGAGCCGCGTGTCACCCTGGTAGGTGATGCTCGCGATGTCCTCGAGCCCGGAGGGCCCCTCCATCAGCTCACCGCGCGCCAGATCGAAGAGCGCCAGCTGGCCGCCGAGGTAGCTGCGCGCCACCGCCAGCGTCCGGCCGTCCGGGGCGAAGGCGATGCGCGCCGACCCCCAACCCTCCGGCAGCGCACGCCCCGCGCCCGTCTCGAGATCCCAGATCTCCACCTGGCCGAGGTAGTCCGCGGAGGCGAGCAGCCGCCCGTCCGGATGGAAGGCCAGATCCACCACCTTGTCCTCGTGACCGTAGAAGCAGCGCACGGGGGCGCCGGTGGTCAGGTCCCAGACCCGCACCGCGCGGTCGGCACCGCCCGTGGCCAGGCTGTCGCCCCCCGGGCTGATGGCCACCGCGAAGAGTTCGCCGGTGTGGCCGCCGATGGTGGCCAGTTGACGCCCGGAGACGGCCTCCCACAGCCGCGCCGTCCCGTCCCACCCGCCGGAGGCGAGCCGCGTCCCGTCCGGGGTCCAGGCGACCGCGGTCACCACGCCGTCGTGGCCGATGGGAGGCCGCGCGGTCGTTCGCTCGGCCGCCAGCCCCCAGAGGCGGACCGTGCGGTCGTGGCTGACCGACGCGAGCCACTCGCCCGAAGGGCTCACCGCCAGGCCCCCCACCATGCTGCCGTGCCCCCGCAGGGGCGGCAGGGACGCGCCAGTTTGGGCATCCAAGAGCTCAATGAGGCCCCCGTAGGTGCCGGCCAGCAGGACCCCCTTGCGGCGGTCCAGCTCCAGGGAGCAGAGCTCCTCGGACCCGAGCGACGACAACGCGCGCTGGCGTCCGGAGGCCACGTCCCAGGTGCGCAGCGTGCCATCGAAGCCCACCGAGTAGAGGGTGCGCCCATCATCGGAGAACTCGGCCCCGGTCACCTGGTCCTCGTGGCCGACCAGCACGCCGCGCAGCGCGTGGGTACGGGCCTCCCAGACCCGCAGGGTGCGATCCTCGCCCGTGGTGACGAAGGTCTCCTGGTCGGGGCTCCAGGCCAGGCTGGTGACCGCGCCGGTGTGCCCCTCGAAGGCATGGATCAACGCGCCCGTGCGCACGTCGTGCAGCTTCACCTCGCCCGTGAAGCTGCCCGAGAGCAGCAGGTCGCCCGTGTGGTCGAAGGCCAGGCAGGAGACCAGCCCGCTGTGGGCCGGGAGTCGACGGAGCGCGCGGTCGGGCCGGGCCCACAGCATGATTCCGCCCTGGCCGCCCCCCGCCGCCAGCAGGTCGTCGCGCGGGGACCAGGCCACCACGTAGAGGTTCTCTTCCGATCCCGTGAGGACCTCTTCATCGCGGGTCAGGGTGTCCAGGATCACCAGCTCCGGCGTGGCCTTGGTCACGGCGAGCCGGGCCCCGTCGGGGGCGAAGGCCACCGCCTCCACCTCGGTGTCGAGCAGCAGGCTCCACATGAGGGGCTCGTCCCGCAGCCGGCGCCAGAGGGTCCGGGCCAGCAGGCTGTCCTCGATCTCGAAGCCCGCGCGCAGCCGTACCCTGGCCTCCACACCTCTGGACCCCTCGAGGGCGTCCTCGGCGAGCAGCACGCTCTCGAAGGCGCTCTTGCTGCGGAGCCGGGCGGACTCGGCCTGCGCCACGAGGCTGCTCCAGCCGAGGTAGCCCGCCACCCCCACCGCCACCACGCCCACCCCCACCGCCGCCGCCACCGCCGGGTTGCGCGCCACCATGTGACGCCCCAGCTCCCCCACGGTGTAGCGGTGGGCCTCGACGCGCTCGCCAGCCTGGTAACGCTCCAGATCGCGGGCCACCTCGCGGGCGTCGGCGTAGCGTTCGCGCGGATCCCGGGCCAGGCAGCGCATGGCCACCGAGGCGAGCTCCCGCGGGGCCGCGGGGCAGCGCCGCCGCACCGGGATCACCTGCGCGCGCTCGTCCCCGAGCCACGCCAACCTGGAAGCCGGATCGCCACCGGGCACGGCGGGCTGGCCCGTGAGCAGCAGGTAGAGCACGACCCCGAGGGACCAGATGTCCGCCTGCGGCGACGGCAGGCCCGCGCGGCGCTGGACGCTCT
The DNA here is from genome assembly GCA_043814015.1 of Pseudomonadota bacterium. GTDB lineage: Bacteria > Myxococcota_A > UBA796 > UBA796 > JAFGLY01 > JBDRKM01. The sequence goes on along the minus strand of JBDRKM010000051.1, from coordinate 15,558 downwards.
CGGGAGCCATGTACCCGGGCGTGCCCAGCAGGGCCTCCGATGACCCTTCGTCGGCCTCCACCGCCGAGAGCGCGGCGATGCCCCAGTCGAGCACGACCGTCTCGCCGAACTCCCCGATCATCACGTTCTCGGGCTTGATGTCCCGGTGGACCACCCCGCGGCTGTGGGCGTAGGCGATGGCGTGGCAGAGCGCGATCACGTGAGGGAGCAGCGTCAGCCGGGCGCGCAGGTGCGGGGCCTCGCGCAGCGCCTGATCGAGGGTGCGGCCGCGCACCAGGCGCATGGTGTAGTAGTGCCGCAGGCCGTCCGCGTGCAGGCCCACCTCGTACACCGGGACGATGCTCGGGTGATCGAGCGAGCCCGTGATCCGGGCCTCCTGCAGAAAGCGCTGCAGCGAGCGCTGGGGGCTCGACGCGGCGGGAGACCCGAGGGGCACCAGCCGCTCCCGCACCTCCTTGAGGGCGATCGCGCGCCCGATGTGTTCGTCGAAGGCCAGGAGCACCCGGCCCATCCCGCCCGCGCCGATCACCGCGTCGGCGGTGTCGGGGGCGGGCACGCGCCGCTGCTCCTCCCGGTACGACCGCCAGCTCAGCAGGGTGTAGCGGCCGGGTTGCTCGTGGGTCACGCGGTCGGCGTCCAGGGCCGTGGGCGGGGGGGGCGCGGGGTCCTCCCCTGACCGATCGGTGAGGGTGAACCCAAAGGTGTTCGCCGTGATCCGGGGGGTGGCCGCCCCGCTGGGCTGGGCGCCCTCGAGGGCCTGGAGCGCGCGGCGCTCGTCCCCGCCGTGGCTGGCGACGTACTCGGCCGCGCAGATCTCGAGCAGGTCGCGGCGGGTCCCGGAGAGCTGCCCGGCCGCGCAGAGCGCGGTCAACAGGGTCGGCCCCGACCCGTCCGCATGCTCCCAGGCGGCCATGAGATCGTCGAGCCGGGCCCGCGAGACGAACCCCAGGGCCACCCCGAGCAGGGCCTCGATCATCTGCCGGTCACGGCTGGCGGTCATGGGCGGTCTCGCGCGGAGAGCGGGGCGAGCGCGACGCGGTCAGGGCGCGTCGGTGAGCTCCACGGTGGCCGCCGGCTCGAGGTTGAGGGAGAGGGCCTCGGCCTCTTCGAGCGCCGCCACCGTGTCGTCCCCCGACACCGCCGCCGGCCCCTGGGACACCAGGGAGGTGCCGTCCTGGGTGAACCCGTTGGCGGACAGGTCGTTGGCGGACACGGCGGTGGTGGTGCCGTCGATGACGATGCCCGCGCGCGCCGAGCCCGTCACGGTGTTGCCCTCGAGGGTGGCGACGTAGTCCCCGGGGTTGAGGTTGCCGTCGCCCCGCGAGACGACGATCCCATCCCCGGTGGCATCGCCCGAGTCGGGGGCGGTGCCGGCGAGGGTGCCCGTGATGGTGCAGCCGGACATGGTGAGGACCTGCGTCCGCAGGGCGAAGAGGCCCGCGTCGTGGTTGTCGGCCAGGGTGAGGTCCTCGATGGCCACGTTCACGGCGTAGTCCTGGATCTGGACGCCGCGGCCGAAGAGCCCGTCGCCGTCCTGCAGCGTGCCCTCGACCGCCACGCCGCTCAACGACACGTCGTCCACGTCCGAGATGAGGATGCCGATCCCGGTGTTGTCGTAGGCCCCGCCACCGCTCATGGCCACGGCGGCGCCCTCCTGGAAGGCCAGCCCGTAGCCGTTGTTGCCGTCGGTGAAGGGCAGGGTGCCGTAGACCTCCACGCCGGCGAGGGTGACCTGGGTGCCGTTGCCGAGGACCAGCAGCCCCACGCCGTAGGCCTCCTCGATCACCACGTCCGAGAGGCTGGCGCTGGCCGCGCTGGAGATCAGGATTCCGCGCTTGCCCCCGTGGGTGCAGATGCCCTCGACCACCACGTCCTGGGCCGCGTGCACCGAGATGACGGAGGCGGCCGTGGCGTCCTCGAGGAGGGTCTCGGCCGCGGAGCAGCCCTGGATCGTGGTGCCGTCGTCGCTGCGGCCGTCGCCCAGATCGTGGGCGAGGATGATGTTCGTCTCGAAGGTGCCGGGGCCCAGCGCGATGATGCGATCCTCGGCGCGCGCCCGGGTCAGCTCCAGGGCGGCCGCGATGGAGGCCAGGGGGCTCTCGACGCTGCCATCGCCGTCGTCGGAGCCGTCGGCGCGCACGTGGATGGCGTTCTCGGGATCCGCGATGGCGCCCCAGGTCCCGCCGTCGCAGGGCCCGGTGGGATCGAAGCCGGTGTTGCCCGTGTCGGTGTCGGGGGTGCCGGTCTCGGCGGTATCCTCGGTGTCGTCTTTGTCCGACCCGCAGCCCACCGAGAGGCTGAGCGCGACCAGCGCGAGGACGAGAGGTGGTAGCTGCATCATCGAGGCCCTCCTGGGGCGGCGGGCGGCCGCGCCGCCCTGACACGATCCACAACAGCATACCATCATCTACTCACTGGAGAAGTCTGGGGCCCGCGGCCAGGATCGTGGGATTGGGCGCCGGAGCCGTGTTTCATGGACGACGACTCGTGGTAGCCTGTCCGGGTCTCGACCCACTTCACACCGGCCCAACCTCCTGGGGAGGCCCCATGAACCAACCAGTCCACACCCTGCTGCTGCTCGCCGCGCTCGCCACGCTGTCCTGCGGGAAGGAGGACGACGACTCCTGCCCCGCCTGCGAGCAGTGCCCCGTGGAGGACACCGGCACCGGCCTGGAGGACTGCGACGACGGGATCGACAACGACGGCGACGGGCCCATCGACTGCGACGACGAGGACTGCGCGGGCTGGGCGGGCTGTGGCGAAGCGATCTGCGACGACCAGCTCGACGACGACGGCGACGGCCTGACCGACTGCGACGACGACGACTGCGACGGCAGCGGCGCCTGCGTCGAGGCCGACTGCGACGACGCCGTGGACAACGACCGCGACGGCGACTTCGACTGCGCCGACTGGGACTGCCGCCACGCCGAGGGCTGCTACGAGGCCGACTGCCAGGACGGCCTGGACGACGACGGCGACGGGTGGGTGGACTGCCAGGACTGGGACTGCCACGAGCACGACTACTGCGTGGAGAGCGACTGCTCCGACGGCGAGGACGACGACGGCGACGGCGACATCGACTGCGCCGACTGGGACTGCGACGGCGTGGCGGGCTGCGTCGAGACCGACTGCCACGACGGCCTGGACAACGAGGGCGACGGCTGGGCCGACTGCTTCGATCTGGACTGCCACGACGTCTGCCAGGCCACCGAGACCTCCTGCGACGACGGCCTGGACAACGACTGGGACGGTCTCACCGACTGCGCGGACGACGAGTGCTGGGACAACGACGAGGACGAGGTGGACTGCCCCGAGATCGTCTGCGACGACGGCGAGGACAACGACGGGGACCGCGACACCGACTGCGAGGACGACGACTGCGCCGCCGATCCGGCCTGCGTCGAGACCCTCTGCGACGACACCCTCGACGACGACGGTGACGGGCTGACCGACTGCGAGGACGAGGACTGCGCCGCCGATCCGGCGTGCCTGTAGGGGGAGGGCCGTGCGGTACCTGCCCCTGGTCCTGCTGGCCGCGTGCGCTTCGCCCCACCGCAAGCACAAAGCACCCGAGGAGCTGGCCTGCGCGGCCGGGTACCTGGCGGATGGTGACGTGTGCGTGCCCGAGGCCTGCGGGGTCGGGACCTGGGGGGCGCTGGAGGTGGATGGCGGCACCGTGTACGTCTCCGCCGCGGCTGACGAGGGCGGGGATGGCTCGGCCGAGGCGCCGCTGCGGAGCATCCAGGCGGGGCTGGAGCTGGCGGGGGAGCGGGGCGGCGGGCTGGTGGCGGTGGCCGCCGGGAGCTACCCCGAGAACCTGGTGATGACCTCGGATCACGCCGGCGTGCACCTGGCGGGGCGCTGCCGGGAGCTGGTGGTGTTGGATGCGAGCGTGGGGGGTGATGGGACGGCGGGGATCGACCTCGACACGCGGTTCGCCGAGGTGGAGGTGTCGGGGGTGAGCGTCGTGGGCTCGGGTTGGGTCGGGGTGTTGGTGGGCTCCGGGGTCGCGCGGCTGGTGGATCTCTCGGTGGAGAAGAGTGCCTACTATGGCATCGTCGCGTACCAGAGCGACGCGCTGGTCCCCACCAGCCTGGCGATCGAGGGCGCCGAGGTCGCCGAGAACGAGACGGCCGGGATCACGATCCAGGACGCGAAGACCCAGGTGATCGTGCAGGATACGCTCGTCCGGGACTCCCTGCCGGATGGGCACGGGGGGACCGGGCACGGCATCGGCGTCTCTTCCGGCGCGACGCTGGTGGCCGAGGGCGTCGAGATCAGCGGGAACACGATGGTCGGAATCGCCGCCCAGGACCCGGGGACCCAGCTTACCTTGCGGGGCTCCCTCGTCCGGGACACCGTTCCGGCCGGGAGCGGGCAGGTCGGGTACGGTCTCGAGGTCCACAACGGCGCGACGCTGGAGGCCTGGGGCGTCGAGGTCAGCGGGAACACGATGGCCGGGATCGTGGCCCAGGACGCGGGAACCCGGCTCACCCTGCAGGACACCCTCGTCCGGGACACCATGCCGACCGAAAACGGGCAATTCGGGTACGGTATCGAAGTGATCTATGGCGCGACGCTGGTGGCCGGGGGGGGCGAGGTCACCGGGAACATGACGGTCGGGATCCTGGCCAAGGACGCGGGGACCCAGGTGACCTTGCGTGACACCCTCGTCCTGGGCACCCTGCCGAACGAGGACGGGGAGGGCGGAACTGGCATCGAGGTCGTCGGCACCGCGACGCTGGTGGCCGAGGGCGTCCAGATCGTGGGGAACGCGACGCGCGGCGTCGTGGCCTCGGAGGCGGGGACCCAGGTGGCCTTGCGTGACACCCTCGTCCGGGACACCCAGCCGGACGAGAACGGGGAGGAAGGGTACGGTATCGAGGTCCTGGAGGGTGCCGTGCTGGTGGCCGAGGGCGTCGAGGTCGCCGGGAACACGTGGTTCGGTATCGTGGCCGAGGACGCGGGAACCCGGGTGGCCTTGCGGGACACCCTCGTCCGGGACACCCTGCCTGACCAGGACGGGGAGGGCGGGTACGGCATCGGGGCTGGCAACGGCGCGATGCTGGTGGCCGAGGGCGTCGAGGTCGCCCGAAACACATGGACCGGGATCGCGGCCAAGGACACGGGAACCCGGGTGACCTTGCAGGACACGCTCGTCCGGGACACCCTGCCGTACGGAGATGGGACGGGGGGGTTCGGCATCGTGGCATACCAGGGCGCGATGCTGGTGGCCGAGGGCGTCGAGGTCGCCGAGAGCATGTCGGCCGGGATCGTGGCCACGGACGCGGGCACCCAGGTCGCGATCCGCGACTCCTCCATCACCGGCACGACCGCGGTTTTCGGGGAGCAGGGGGCGGTGGCGCTCGGGCTCGTCGCGCAGTACGGCGGCACCGTCATCGCGTCCGGGCTCATCGCCCGGGGCAACGACGGGCCAGCGCTGTATACGGTCGATGAGGGCCACCTCAGCTGCACCGGCTGCTCCCTGATCGACAGCGCGTTCGCCGGTGCCATGGCCAACGATGCTGGCGCCCTGGAGATCCACGCCTCCACCATCTCGGGCACCCGGGTGGCCACCGACCTCGGCGGCGGCGTGGGCGTCTGGGCCGCACAGCAGTGGGACTGGGCACCCCCCACCCTGCTCGTCACCGACAGCACCATCACCGACAACCCCATCGCCGGGGTGTGGCTCTCGGGCCAGGGCTCTTTCGACCTGTCGGGAAACCGGATCTCGGGTGGCGAGGGCGAGCCCTTCGGGTCGCGCACGCGCTGTGGCGACGCGGTCTTCGCCGGGGACGGGGTCTCGGCCTGGACGGGGACGTCCGGCCTGCGCCTGGACGGCAACCTGCTCCAGGGCGCGAGCGGCGCCGGCCTCTTCCTGGACGCCTCGGGCGCGCTCCTCGGGGAGAACACCTTCTCCGGCAACGCCCTGGACCTGCTCGTGCAGGGGGAGCCCTGCTCCGGCGAGCCGGCGGGCTGGGACGGCAGCGGCACCTCGCGGGTCTGCCCGTCCGCCTCCGGTGGGTACGACGAGCCCACCTGCCACGACGCGTTCTCGCTCATCCCGAACGCGGACCCCATCGAGCCCGCCCTGCCCCCGCCGCCCGCATGGCTCCCCATGGCCAACCGCTCACCCCACCTCCCCGCGCTGCCCGCCCTCGACCTCCCTCGCTTCGAGATCCTCCCGCCGCCGGTCGCCCCATGACCCTCCGCCTCTCCCTCCTCCTCCTCGCCGCCGCGCTCACCGCGGCCTGCTCCACGCCCCACCGCAAGCACAAGACGCCCGAGGAGTTGGCCTGCGCGGCCGGGTACCTGGCGGATGGCGATGTGTGCGTGCCCGAGGCCTGCGGGGTCGGGACCTGGGGGGCGCTGGAGGTGGATGGCGGCACCGTGTATGTCTCCGCCAGTGCAGAGGAGGGCGGCGACGGCTCGGCCGAGGCGCCACTGCGGAGCGTCCAGGCGGGGCTGGATCTGGCGGGGGAGCGGGGCGGGGGGCTGGTGGCGGTGGCGGCGGGGACCTACCCGGAGACCCTGGCGCTGACATCGGACCACGCCGGGGTGCACCTGGCGGGGCGGTGTCGGGAGTTGGTGGTGGTGGACGCGAGCGTGGGGGATGAGGAGACGCCGGGGATCGACATCGACTCGCGCTACGGCGAGGTGGAGGTGTCGGGGGTGGGGGTGGTGGGGTCGAACTACGACGCGGTGCGGGTGGGTTCGGGAGTAGTGCGGCTGACGGAGCTCAGAGTGGAGGGGAGTGCCTACGTGGGTGTCGGGGCGTTCCGGGGGACCGCCGCGGCGCCCTCCGACCTGGTGCTGGAGGGCTGCGAGCTGGCGGGCAACACGGCGGCGGGGGTCGTGGCCTTCGACCCGGGCACCGAGGTCACGTTGGTGGACACGAGAATCCTGGACACCCTGCCCAACGGAGACGGAGAGTACGGGTTCGGCATCGCGGTCCTGGGCGGTGCGTCGCTCCGGGCCGAGGGCTGCGAGCTGACGGGCAACACGACAGCGGGGGTTCTGGCCATCGACGGGAGCACCGAGGTCGCGCTGTTGGAGACATCGATCCGGAACACCCTGCCCAACGGAGACGGAGAGTACGGGTTCGGCCTCCAGGTCTCCGCTGGTGCGTCGCTCCGGGCCGAGGGCTGCGAGCTGGCGGGCAACACGGCGATGGGGCTCGTGGCCTGCGACCCGGGCAGCGGGGTCGTGCTGGTGGACGCGTCGATCCGGGACACCCGACCCAAAGCGGATGGGGGAGGCGGGTTCGGTATCCAGGTCTCCGCTGGTGCGTCGCTCCGGGCCGAGGGCAGCGAGCTGGAGAGCAACTCGGCCTTGGGGGTCCTGGCCCTCGACCCGGACACCGAGGTCACGCTGGTGGATACTGCGATCCGGGACACCCATCCCGACGGGGACGGGAAACACGGGTTCGGCATCGAGGTCCAGGGCGGCGCATCGCTCCGCGCCGAGGGCTGCGAGCTGGCGGGCAACACGAGGCTGGGGGTCGGGGCCGTCGCTCCGGGCACCGAGGTCACGCTGGTGGACACAGCGATCCGGGGCACCTTGCCCGATAGGGACGGGAAATACGGGTTCGGTATCAATGTCCTTGGCGGCGCGTCGGTCCGGGCCGAGGGCTGCGAGTTGGCGGGCAATAGGGCGCTGGGGGTCGTGGCCGCCGATCCGGGCACCGAGGTCGCGCTGGTGGACACGATGGTCCGGGACACCCTGCCCGACGGGGCCGGGGAAGGCGGGTACGGCATCGAAGTCTACGGCGGCGCGGCGTTATCGGCCGAGGGCTGCGCTATCGCAGGCAACACATCGGTCGGGATCGCGGCCATGGACCCGGGCACCCAGGTGGCGGTCCGCGATTCATCCATTACCGGTACCGTGACTGGGTTTGACCTCCTGGGTGCGACCGCCATCGGGCTCTCTGCCCTGCTCGAAGCCTCCGTCTCGGCCTCCGGGCTGCTGGTCCTGGGCAACGATGGGCCGGGCCTGTACGCCGCCGGTGAAGGCACGGCGCTCATCTGCTCCGGCTGCGCCCTGCTCGACAACGCCTTCGCGGGGGCGGTGGCCATCAACGCCGGCGCGCTGGAGATCCGCTCCTCCACCATCTCTGGCACGCGAGAGGGCGTCGATCTCGGCGGCGGCGTGGGGGTCTTCGCCGCGCAGCAGTGGGACTGGGAGCCACCTTCCCTGCTCGTCGCCGACAGCACCCTCTCCGACAACCTGGCGGCCGGGGTCTGGCTCGCCGGGGAGGGGAGCTACCAGCTCACCGGCAACCGGATCTCGGGCAGCGCGGCCCTCCCCTTTGGCTCGAGGACCCGCTGCGGCGACGGGGTGTACGCCCGGAGCACGGCGGCCTGGGACGGGGGTGAGGGGCTCCTGCTCTCCGACAACGCGCTCATGGAGAACCATGGCGCAGGGCTCTTCCTGGACGACGGCTACGCCATGCTCTCGAGGGATTCCTGGTCGGGCAACGCCCCGGACCTGTGGGTGCAGGGGGATGCCTGCCTCACGCCGCGCGAGGACTGGGCCGAGGCGCCGAACGCCGAGATCTGCCCGGAGTGGGACCGGCCGACCTGCGACCTCGCCTTCGCTCTGTCGCTGGACATCGCGGATGTCGATCCAGCCCTGCCCCCGCCGCCCGCATGGCTCCCCATGGCCAGCCGCTCACCCCACCTCCCCGCGCTGCCCACGCCCGCCCGCCCTCCCATTCGGGCCGCATTCTCACCACTCATCCCGCCTCTGGTGGTGGAGCGAAACGTTCCTGAGCCGTCTCCACCTCCAGGCTCGGGGCGGCCCTCCCTCGCCCCCGGTTCACGAACCACCGAGGCACCCACGCCATGACCATCTGCCACACCCCGGCCTCACTCCTATACACGGTGCTCCTCACCGCCTGCCCCTCCCAGCACGAGCCCCCCCTATCCGACGCCCCCACCTGCGACACCGGTTACGTCGCCGACGGCGACACCTGCGTCCCCGAAGCCTGCGGCACCGGCACCTGGGGCGGCCTGCCCGTGGACGCCGGCACCGTGTACGTCTCCGCCGAGGCTGACGAGGGTGGGGATGGCTCGGCCGAGGCGCCGCTGCGCGGTATCCAGGCCGCCCTCGACCTCGCAGGCTCCCAGGGCGGCGGGCTGGTGGCTGTGGCGGCGGGGACCTACGCCGAGACCCTGACCCTCACCTCCGACCACGCCGGGGTGCACCTCGCCGGCCGCTGCCGCGACCTGGTGACCCTGGACGCGAGCGTGGGGGAGGAAGACGCGGCGGGGATCGCCATGGCGCTGGAGGACGACGCGGCGGAGATCTCAGGGCTCACCGTGCGCGGGGCCCCGAAGCTGGGGCTGGTGGTGGTCTCGGGGACCGTGACGGGCTTCGATTTGATCCTGAGCGGCAACGGCACGGTGGGCGCCGTGGCGTACCAGTCGGAGGGTGTCCCCACGATCCTCGACCTCAGCGACACCCTCATCGAAGACACCGTCCCCGACAGCGACGGCATCGGGTACGGCTTCCTCGTCTTCGCGGGCGCCAGCGCGACGCTGACCCGCTGCACCGTCGCGGGGAGCACCTGGAGCGCGGTGGGCTCCCTTCAGGCGGGCACCCACCTGACCCTGGTGGACAGCACGGTGCGCGACACCGCGCCCAACCCCCACGGGCTCTTCGGCTACGGGATCTGCGTGTCGACTGGTGCCAGCCTGGAGGCGAGGGGGAGCACCGTCGAGACCGCCACCGAGTCTGGCATCGCGGTGATGGACGCGGACACTACGGTGACGCTCATCGACACCACAGTGACCGGCACCCGGCGCAGGGAGGACGAGGGCGGGGGCTACGGGCTCATCGTGTCGAACGAGGCCACCGTGAGCGCCACATCCTCGTGGTTCGTCGGCAACGAGTCCGAAGGCGTCGTGGCAGAGAGAGAGGCCTCCACGAGCCTGTTCGACTGCCACCTCGATGAGAACCTGGGACACGGGATGCTGACCGCGACCTCGGCGGTCTCCACCATCGCGAGCAGCAGCCTGGGCGGGAACTGGGGGGGTGGGTTGGCGGTGATGGACGAATCTACCCGTGTGGAGCTGAACGACAGCCGCGTGGAGGGGAACGACTGGGTCGGTGTGGCGATCCTGGACGCCGAGGAGACGGTTCTCGATGGCTGCTTCGTGGACGGAAATTCTCGAGTTGGGCTGGCGATCCTGGGAGCGAGCGCGCTCGTCACAGTGTCGGACTGCTCCTTGAGCGGCAACCGCCAGAGCGACCCCTCGCGCGTCGACGGGCAAGGCATCCAGGCTGCCGAGGACGCGAGCCTGCTCATCGATGGATGCGTCCTGGATGGAAACACGGCCGGAGGGCTCGTGCTGGCGGATGGGGCCACCGCGGAGGTCTACGCGAGCACCATCTCGAACACCCAGCCCACCGCTGACCTGCTGGCTGGGCACGGCCTCGAGGTCCAGTACGGCGGGCACCTGATCATGGACGGAAGCCTGATCGATGGCAACCGGGCGGTGGGGGCCGTCTTCTTCGACGAGGGCACGACCGCCGAGCTCACCGACACCGTCATCACGGGCACCACGCTGTCCGACCAGTCGGCGGGAATGGGGCTGGTGGCGCTGCTGGGCGCCCAGGTGGAGGCCTCCGGGCTCACCGTGGAGGGGAACGCCGGCCCCGGGCTGGTGGCGATCACGCCCGGCACGGTGCTGTCCTGCGACGACTGCTCACTCCTGGACAACGAGTTTGCCGGCGCCGTGGCGGTCTGGGACGCGACCCTGGCCATCAGCGGCGCGACCATCGCGGGCACGGAAGAGCACGTCAACCTGGGCGGCGGCGTGGGGGTGTACGCGGCCCCCTGGAGCGGAGGCCCCCCCAGCCTCACGCTGACCGACTCGGACATCCACGACAACCCCATCGCCGGCGTCTGGCTCACGGGCGACGGCTCCTACGAGATCCGGGACAGCCTCATCGGCGGGGGGGCCGGCCTGCCCCTGGGGGACTCGTCCCGCTGCGGGGACGCGGTCTTCGCCTCAGACGGCGTGGCGCAGTGGGACGGCGCCGTCGGGCTTCTCCTCGAAGGAGACACCCTCCTCGGCGGGCAGGGCGCCGGCCTCTTCCTGGACTCCGCCTCCGCCACCCTGGTCGAGGTCACCTGGAGCGACAACGCCGTCGACCTGGTCTCCCAGGGGGAGGGCTGCGCCGAGCCACCTGCCGGCTACGAGGATGCGACCATCGGCTCCGCCGATCTCTGCCCCGCCCCCTACGACTACCCGACCTGCGCGGATCAGTTCACAACCCACTTCGACCTCGACGCCCTCGCCAGCAAGGGGGCTGACTCCAGGGGCCTACCCGCGCCCGTTCCGGTGAGGTCGGACCTCACGGACGATGGGGGCGCAGGACTGGTCAGCCCCGTCGGAATCCCCGTGGTCCGGTGAGGCAGCATGAAACAGGGTGATCTGCGCGCCGCCCTCTCGGGTTCGAGCCTGCCGGCAGCGGCCCGCCTGCTCATCCTCGGGATACTGGGGATGGCGGCCTGCACCTCCACCCCGCGGAAGCACCACGGGCATGAGGAGCCGACCTGCGCCGACGGCTACGTCCTCGACGGCGAGGTCTGCGTCCCCGAGGCCTGTGGCACCGGCACCTGGGGCGACCTGCCCGTGGACGCTGGCACCGTGTACGTCTCCGCCGCGGCCGACGGCGGCGGCGGCGGCTCGGCCGAGGCGCCGCTGCGGAGCATTCAGCCTGCGCTCGATCTCGCCGGAGCGCGGGGTGGCGGCCTCGTCGCGGTGGCCGCCGGGACCTACCCGGAGACACTGGCGCTGACCACGGATCACGCGGGCATCCACCTGGCTGGGCGCTGCCGGGAGCTCGTGACGCTGGACGCCAGCGTGGGTGACGAGCAGACGGCGGGGATCGCCGTCCAGGCACCTTCTTCCGAGGTGGAGATATCGGGGCTCCGGGCGGCGGGAGCGAACGCCACCGGCGTCTCGATCACCTCGGGAGCCCTGCTCCTGACGGACGCGCGGGTAGAGGGGAGCGCCCACGTGGGGATCTGGGTGGACACGGTGGGCCACCTGGGGTCCGCGCGCCTGGAGGTCACAGGCTGCGAGCTGGAGGGCAACACGACGCTGGGTCTCGCGGCCAGCGGCGCCCACACCGACGTCTCGCTCGTGGACACGGTGGTCCGCGGCACCGTTCCCCACGCGATGTGGGGGTTCGGCCAAGGCGTCGCGGCGTGGGGCGGCGCTGCGCTCACGGTGGCGGGCGGCGAGGTGGCGGGGAACACGGGGGTCGGTGTCTCCGCCGTTGACAGGGGCACCGAAGTGGTCCTCCTCGGGACCCTCGTCCGGGACACCCGGCCACTGGCCGATGGCACGCTGGGCTACGGCGTCCAGGCCTCGGACGACGCCGCGCTGACCCTCACGGGGGCCGAGATCTCCCGGAACACGTTCGCGGGGGTGGATGCGCAGCAGGGCGCCGTGGTGTCGCTGGTGGACACGGTGGTCCAGGACACCCTGCCCGATGAGCAGGGGTACAGCATGGGCGCCGTGGCGTCGACCGGGGCCGCGCTCCAGGCGCAGGGTTGCATGTTCAGCCGCAACACGTGCTTCAGCATCTATGCGACCCATCTCGGGACCGAGGTGTCGTTGGTGGACACCGTGATTGAGGGAACCCACCCAGGTGGAGACGGGACCGCGGCGGGGCTGCTGCTCGATGGCGAGGCGTCGCTCTACGCGGAGGGCTGCACGCTGGAGCGCAACGCGGGCAAGACCATCGCGGCCTACGACACCGGCACCCTGGTCGCCCTGGTGGACACGGTGATCCGAGACACCTCGCCCGATGGAGATGGGGAGTTCGGCTTCGGCGTCGAGGTCGGCTACGGCGCGAAGCTCCTGGCGGAGGGCTGTGAGGTGGCTGGGAACGTCGGCGCGGGGGTCATCGTCTTCGACCCTGGCACCGAGGTCTCCCTGGTGAGCACCGTCATCCGCGACACCCGGCCCGCGGACGACGGGGAGTACGGCTTCGGCGTCCAGGTCCTCGCCGCGACCGTCGAGGTGGTGGGCTGCGAGCTGGCGGGCAACGCCGCGGTCGGCGTCCTGGCTGTGGACTCCCGCGCCACGGTCACGCTCAGGGACACGTCGGTGCTCGACACGGGCACCGGGTATGGGGACTACAGCGCGGCCGCCCTGGGGGTGGCCGCCGAGTGGGGCTCCTCCATCTCGGCCACGGGGCTCCGGGTGGAAGGCACCGCGGGGCCTGGCCTGTACGCGGCGGCCGATGGATCGCGGCTCTCCTGCAGCGGCTGCACGCTGCGCGACAACCGCTTCGCCGGCGCGGCCGTGATGGACGGGGCCACCCTGGAGGTCCTCTCCTCCACCATCTCAGGCACCCGCGCCAGCGTCGATCTGGGCGGCGGGCTGGGGATCTACGCATCGCAGCAGCACGGCGAGGGGCCGCCCACCCTGCTCGTCGAGGGCAGCGTCCTCTCCGACAATGGAATCGCCGGTGTGTACCTGGCCGGAGAAGGCAGCTATCAGCTCCTACGGAGCACCATCGAGGAGAGCATCGCCCTCCCCTTCGGCGCGCACACCCGCTGCGGCGACGGCGTGTACGCCACGGGCATCGCCGCCTGGGACGGCGAGCACGGCCTCCTGCTCGACGAAAACAGCCTCAATGGCAACGCTGGCGCAGGGCTCCTGCTGGATGGCGCCGCGGCCGCGCTCCACGCGAACACCTGGGGTGGGAACGACCCGGACCTCTGGGTCCAGGGAGAGGCCTGCCTCTCGCCGCGCGACGACTACGCCGAGGCGCCCACGAGCGAGATCTGCCCCACCTGGGACCGCGCCGTGTGCGACCTCGAGTTCACGCTTATGGCCTGGCCCGAGGACCCGACCCCGGCTGCTGCCGCCCGCCGGCGCCCCCAGACGCGCTGACCCCGGGCCGGCGCGCCACAGCGCCCTGACCCGGAGCAGGTCCCGGCGACCGTCAGCGGCAGCGGACGGGGATGCCGAGCGCCGCGTTGAGGATGGCGCAGTCCACCACGCCGCCGATCACGACGTTGCGGCTGCGGCGGCGGAAGCGGGCGGTGTCCTCGGTGACCTCGGAGGTCTCCAGCACCTCGAGCATCCCCGCGTACAGCTCCGCGTTGATGTCCTGAGCCTCGACGGTCTGCAGCAGGGCGTCGGTGGCCTCGTCCACGTCGGCGTAGGCCACGCCGCCGATGGTGACGGTCTCGTCGTCCGGCTCGATCCCGATGGTGACGCTGTCTCCGTCGAGCAGGCCGAGATCGGCGGTGGCGGCCTCGTCGTCGATGGACGTGGCCACGGTCAGCCCCGCCGTCTCGTCGGCGATCACGACCTCGAGGTCGTCCAGCCCACGGGTCACCCGGCTGGTGATCTCGTAGCAGAGATCGTGGGGAGCACCGCCGTTGACGGACAGCCGGAGCGCACCGCGCTCGGTCCAGGCGTCCTCGGCGTACACCGCGCCCTCCGAGACGTGCTGCTGCAGATCCACGATCCCGGAGGAGGCGCGGGCGAAGCTGCCGGGCGCGCCATCCAGGTTGGAGGCGCAGCCGGTGGCGGCGAGGAAGAGGGAGGTGGCGAGCAGGGTGGAGCTGGTGAGGCGGGACATGGGAATCTCCTTGGGTTGATGTCGGCCGGAGTGGTCGGACAGCGGGGGAAACGGCCAGGGCGGCGGTGCTCACAGCGCTCCGGCAGCCCTGGACTGTCGGCTGATTCGGTCGGTGCCCGGGAGGCTGGCAACGTGTCGTCAATATATCGGCCTTGCTCCAAAGAGATCGTCGAACATCGACGCTCAGGGCGCGACCCCCGGGTGTCCGGGGGAGCGGGCCGGACGTCCTGTCAGTGGGGCACGTCCAGTGTTGCCGGGGCTTGACGAAACGCACAGCACGGAGAATACTCAGGCTGGAGGTCCAATGCGCGGTATCCCCATGTTGACGACGCCGACGTTAGCTGCCTGTTTCTTGAGCTGCGCTGCCGTGGAGGTGCCTGATCGGGAGGAGCGCAATCCGCTTCTTGGAAAATGGAAGTACGTTGATTGTACGACCATGAATACCTCAGTGGACGGGACATTGGAATTCAAGAGCGGAACGTTTGTCTTTGACGGTCACATTGACGAGGATTATTGGACAAGTCCGTTCGCGACAACGTATCCCTACTCCCTCCAGGGCAATAGAATCGACTTCACATGGAAGGACAATGAAACGCATCCGGCTGTGGCACCCTATTTCTTGATCGAAGGAGAGATACTCTATCTCTCGTGGAAACCGATGCAGGAGGTCCAAGATGATGGGCGCCATGGGTTTCTGAATAGAGAAACCAACTGGTCCTACAAATTGAGTCGCTGAGGGCTGATCTGCTGCTGACGAATTTGCGCGTTCCACGCGCGAATTCGTCGGTAGTAGATCACGCGCCGTGGGCGCGCGCGCCAATAGGGCGCGGGGAGGGGGGGAGCGGCCTCGACCCAGGTTTCGGCCAATGGGCGAGAATTCGGCCTTGAAGGCACGGTCATTTTTTTCGGGGCGCGACCAAGCGCCCCGCGCCGCCCATCAGG
>JBDRKM010000050.1:0-34201 GCA_043814015.1 Pseudomonadota bacterium | reverse complement strand
ACCCCGCCGCCTGCGCCTGCGCCACCACCTCCCGCCGCGCCACCCACACCGCCCCCACGCCCCCCCGCGCCGCCTACGTCGGCCCCGAGCCCGCGGCCTGCCGCGCCGCCCATGTCAGCCCCCCGCCCCGCCGGGCCGGTTCCTGCCGCCGCGCCCCCGGTCCAGGCTGATTCTGCGTCCGAGGAGGCTGGGCCGCTGCGGCCATCGGTGCGGGCCGCGCCGCCGCGCGAGGAGGACTGCCCCACCGCGCACCTGATGCCGCGCCCCAGCGTTCACACGGGCGCGCCGGAGATCACCGTGATCCCCACCAGGGCGCCTGCAGCCGCGCAGCGCCCGCCGGCCCGGAAGGGGAGCGTGCGGTCGTCTCCCTCCCCCTTCCCGTTTCGCCCGCCAGCGCCCACACCGAGGGAGCCCTCTGCCCTCGAGCAGCCGCCGGTTCCGCCCCCACCTGAGCCGCCTCGGCCCAAGGCGTGGCTGCCCGTTCTCGGGATCGCGGCGGCGCTGCTCTCGGCCCTGGGGGTGGCGGTGCTCGGTACCGTGGGGCACAGCGGCAGCGGTGCGTCACACCCCACCGCGCGGCCCGAGGCCAGCCCCCCGTCGTTGAAGGAGCTCATGGGGGGGGCGCCGGCCAGTCGGGCTGATCTGGCGGTGACGGTGGCTCCCCAAGCGGCGCCTGCGGTCCCTGAGGCCGTGGTCTCCGCGGCCCCCGCGGCCGTCGCCCCTTCGGCCCCTGCGGCCCCCGCACTCGTCGCCCCTGTGGCCGCCACGTCGGCGCGCAGGAGCGGGGCCGCGAAGCCCGCCGACTCCCCGGAGGTGCCGGCGCCGACGGGCGCGGAGGAGCGGGGTGCCCTCACGGTCCGGACCGAGCCCTCCGGGGCGAGGGTCTACCTGGACGACATCCTCCTGGGCCTCACCCCGCTGATCGGACGGGAGGTCACCGTCGGGGACCGTATCTTGCGGCTGGAGCTTCGGGGGTACTCACCGGTCAGCAAGGTCGCCAGCGTCCAGGCCGGCCAGGAGGCCACGATCACGCTGCGGCTCGACGCCACGGCGCCGGTCTCCGGCTTCGTCACCCTGTGGGGGCCGAGGCTTGATGGGGCGAAGATCGAGGTCGACGGCTGGCCTGTCGGGATCCTGCCCGTCAAGCTCGAGCTGGCTGAAGGGCGGCACCATTTCCGGGTCCAGCCGACCTGGGGCCAGGCCTTCAGCGTGGAGAAGGACGTCCACTTCGACGTGCAGGGCGTCGGGGTCAGCGTCGAGCTCGCCCCCTGATCCGCCGGTTCAGCCCCCTGTGGCCAGCACCTCGGCCTCGCCCCCCAGGCGCTCGTTCAGCGCGCGGTGCCAGGCCAGCACGGCGGCGGCGCGCCCGGACAGGGCGCGGGAGCCGTAGACCACGGTGATGGTCACGCGGCTCGCATCGGTGGTCTTGGCGCGCAGCGAGTCCTTCACGGGGTTGGCGCAGGGGCCGGCGGTATCCTGCAGGCAGAGCAGGCCACCGAGATCGATCTCCTGACCCGAGGCGTTGAACACGTAGCGGGCGCCCGCCGGCGCGATCCCCACCCGGAGCGGGGGGGCCAGAAGATCGAGATCCACCGTGGAGACGGGCAGCCCGCCGTGCAGCACGGCCACGTTGGTGGCGTCCACCGCGGCGTTGATGAGGGGGAACTCGCCCCGGGCGGCCACGTTGCGGATGTACTCGTTGCAGGGCTTGCTGCGGCCCGCGGGCTTGAACCCGCCGTGGCGCAACAGATCCCGCACAGTGGCCTTCTCGGCGTCGCCGGGCGGCGGGAAGGGTGAGGGCGCTTCGGGCGTGGCCAGCTCCCGCAGCCAGGCAGGGGAGGGCAGCTGCCCGAGGGGCGCGGGCCAGCGGGTGAGGAAGGCGGCCAGTTCGAGCAGGGGGTGGGGATCGACGGTGAGCATGGAGGCCTCCGGAGATCCTCCTATCGCCTCCCGGTCACCGTCGAGAACGCCCGCCCCTCCAGCCAGCCCCGCATCATGTCGTCCGAGAGCAGCATGCCGATGACACGGTAGCGGGACCGGTAGGAGAAGGCGGTCTGCGGGTCGTGGCAGGTGACGGCGGTGGGCGCCAGGTAGGAGGCGTCGCAGAAGCGGACCGCGCCGTCCTCGCGCACCAGGAGCCCCACGTGGCAGTCGAGCCCCACCATGTAGAGCCCGTCGCCGTGCTCCTCCAGGGGCGACAGGGAGCGGGTCACGCCGGCGTCGCTCGTGCGCCAGATGAGATCCTCCGGGGTCAGGGTCTGGATGATGTGCTCGGAGGCCTGCTGGGCCAGCTTGACCCGCTCCACCCGAAAACCGGCGTCCCGCAGCAGGGTGCTCACGTAGTAGCCGCAGGCGATGGTGCCCTCGCCCGGGGTCTCGGTGGTGCCGTAGAACTCCCAGGGCGTGCCCTCCCAGGCGGGGATCAGCTCGTGGACCACGTGATCGAAGACCAGGGCGCGAGCCTCGGAGACCAGCGCGGCGCGCGTCGCGGCGTCGGGCGCGGCTTTCCAGCGGGCCTGGAGCGCGCCCTGCTCGGCGCGGATGCGGGTGGTGAGGGCGGTGTAGGTGGCGGGATCGGCCTGGAGTGGGGCGGGGAGGAGGAGCAGGCTGATGGCGAGGGCGCGGCGCATGGCCGTGTGGACAGCGCGGGGGGCGTGAGGTTCCCTACAGCTCCCCCGCCCCCCAGTCTTGCAGCTCCCAGCGGCCTTCTCCCGCATCCACCAGGGCCCAGAGCGTGTCGCCGTCCACGGCCAGGCGCTGGACGCGGGCGGCGCCGGTGGCGGTGCAGCGGACCTCGCCCGTGAGGCCGGCGGCGCACAGCCAGCTGCTCTCGGCCTCCGGGTCCACGGTGGCCCAGATGGCATCCTCGCCCAGCCAGATCGGGCTGACGTGGGGATCCGGCGCGTGGCCGAGGTCCACGACGCGCGCCGTGAGGAAGGTGACGCCGCCGTCGGCGCTGGTGGCCAGCACGGCGTGGGCGCCGGCGTCATCGCTGCCGATGGCGGCGATGGCCGCATCGGGGCTGGCGAGGCGCAGGGCCGGGCGCTCCAGGCGCCAGTGGCTGCCGGTGGTGGCCAGGTCGCCCAGGCCGAGGGCGCCGACACCCTCCCAGGCCAGGGCGCCGTCGGAGATGGTGGCGCGGGCCAGGTAGACGTCGCGGGTGTGGCGGGCCTGGTCGCCGGACAGGCCGGAGCCCACGGCCAGCAGCAGGTGGCCGGTGTCCATGGCCATGGCCGGGTCGGTGGGGAAGGTCTGGTTGCCGGCGTCGGGCACCAGGGTCCAGGCGCCGTCGCGGTAGCTGGCGAGATCGAGGGTCACCTCGCTCACGCCGCCCTCCACGCCGCCGGTGGAGGTGCCGTAGAGGTTGGCGATCCAGGCGGCGTAGAGGCCGCCATCGCCGTCGGGCGCCAGCAGGGGCTGCCAGTAGGGGCCGACGGCGGGCAGGGGGGCGGGCAGCTCCTGCCAGGTGGCGCCGCGGTCGTCGCTCTGCAGGCAGCGGGCCTGCCAGGCCGTGTCGGCCTCCTCCGGGGTGAGCACCACCTCGCGGAAGCAGACCCAGGCCGACTCCCCGTCGGCCGCGAGGGCGGGGGCCTCCACCGCAATGGCGTCGGGGTCGGAGAGGCGGGTGCCCGCGAGCCACAGGGCGCCGCGGTGGGCGGGGTCGTCCTGGTAGCGCACTTCGGCGGTGAGGCCGCCGGCCACGGCGAAGTCGGCCAGGCCCTCCCGGCTGCCGATCCCCGAGGCCTCCTCGAACAGGTCGTCCCGCACCAGGCCGTCGGCCCAGGGCAGGGTCACGCCGAGACGGGCCGCGAGGGTGGGGGCCAGATCCGCCAGCAGCACGGGCTCGTCCACGTCCTGGCCGGCGACGACGCCGGGGCCCAGCACCAGCAGGGGGACGCGGCGGCAGCCGTTGCAGTTGCAGCCGTGGTTGCGCCAGAGCGGGTCGGCGCCGTCGACGTCGTAGGCGTGGCGGCCGTGGTCCGACATGACCACGAGCCAGGTGTCGTCGCGGTAGTCCGCCTGCTCCTGCAGCCAGCCCCAGAAGGCGACCACGGGCGCGTCGAGATCGCGCACGTCGTCCAGGTAGGCCTGGGGCAGGCCGTAGTGGCCTGACCGATCCACCTGGTGCAGGTTGGCCAGGGCGAAGCGGGTGGGCGCGGCCGCCAGGCGGGTCTCCAGGGCCCGGAGCACCTGCCCGTCGTCGGAGGAGGGCTTGGCGGAGTTCTCGGCGTCGGGGACCCACACGGTGGTGACCTCGGCGGAGCCGGGCCACAGGTCGTCCGCGATGGGCCGCACCTGGTCGCTGTTGGACACCAGGGCGACCGCCTCCGGGTCGCCCCCGAGCTGGCGCCGCACCTCGTCGAACAGGCTGGGCAGCTCCGGGACGTACAGGCCCACGTCGTCACCCACGGGGTAGTTGGCGAAGGCCTGGCGCCGGCCCGAGGCGATGGCCACGTGCGCGGGGGTGGTGGTGGTGGCCCCGAGGCTCCAGGCCTGGGGCGCGCGGACGCCCTGGGGCAGCAGCTCGGACCAGACCTCGGGCAGGAAGGCGGAGGGCTGCTCGCCGGTGGCGGAGGAGGGCTCGTCGCCGAGGGACTCCTCCACGCGCACACCGTCCAGGATGAGGACGATCACCGTGCCGTCCACCTGGTCGGCCGCGCGCCGGCAGCCGGCCAGGGCGATCAGGCCGGCCAGCGCAGGCAGGCGTGTTCGCATCGCGCTCGAGGAGATCCCCATGGGTCCTCCAGGGAAGAACGCCCGCACATTACACGGCGCCGCGCGTGCCCGCACGGGGTTTCCCGCGCGGCGCTACCCCTTCCGGGCGCTCATGCCGAGGATGAGCAGCAGGCTCATGAGGGCCGAGACCGCCATCATCAGCAGGAACATGCCCGCGGTGGGGAAGGCGTGGATCAAGGCGGCGGCGGGCAGGACGGGGAAGACCAGGTAGGCCGGGAGGAAGGCCAGCTCGTGCAGCGCCAGGCCCGCCCCGCTTCCGCGGGGGCGCGCGATCCGGGCGGCCAGCTCCGGCAGGTAGACGGTGAGGGCGGCGCAACCGGCGCCGACCCAGAAGGGGTGGAGGGTGTAGGAGGGGCTGCACAGGGCGAGCAGATCCACCGCCAGGGCCACCAGCACGGCCAGCATGACGGCCAGGTAGAAGCCGACGGATCGCAGGGCGCGGCGCCAGCCCGGTCCATCGCGGGTGGGCTCATGCCGCGGGCGGCGCAGATCCTGCAGCAGGCCCGCTTCGCGTGCGGCCTGGCGCTCCAGCTCCAGGATGGCCTGGCTCTGGCCTGGGCCCTCGTGCCAGGCCCCGAGCTCCGCCAGGAGCGCGTCGAGCCGTTGCAGGGCGCGGGTGGCCGCCGGGGAGGACACGCCGCCCTCGGCGGACATCGCCTGCTGGGCAAGCTGGCGGACGCGGTCGGCCAGGGCGCGCTGCCAGGCGATGGTCCAGTGCCTGATCTGGGTCTGGGCGTCGTGCAGGGCGGCTTCGTGGGCGCAGCGGGTGGCCGGGCCACGCTCCACCGCGCCCTCCACGCCGCCCAGCAGGGCGCGGGTGCGGGTGAGCAACCCTGAGGTCTCGGCCTGGGCGTCGCGCCCGCGCTCGGGGGGGCCCCCGGTCTCGGGTGGGAGCTGGGAGAAGGCCGGGCTGGCGGCGATGTCCTCGAGCTCGTGGTGCTGCTCGCGGCAGGCGTCGCGCGTCTGCAGCAGGGCCTGGACCCCTTGATCGTCCATCTCCTGGAGCAGGGGCTGGACGGCCTGTGACCAGGTGGCGGTGTCGAGAGTGGGATCCAGGGCCGCGAGCACGAAGTAGAGCGGGTCCAGCTCAATGGCGCGCCGCAGGCAGAGCTTGAGGCTGCGGTCGGCCTGGGGGTAGCGCGAGGCCACCAGGGCCTTCTGGTAGTGGACCCCGCCGTCGTTGGGCAAGAGCGCTTCGGCCTGGGTGCAGAGGTCCCAGGCCTCCCTCTGCTGGTCGGCCAGGAAGCGCGCGCGGGAGGCCAACAACAACGCGCTGCCGGACAGGGGCGGCAGTGCGCCGCTGGGCAGCACGCCGGCCGCCTGCTGGAAGGCCTGGGCCGCGTCGGCGGGGCGCCCGGCCTGGGCCTGCACGAAGCCCTGGCGCAGCAGCACGCGGGGGTCGAGGCTGTCGAGCTCCCGGGCGGCGTCGAGGTAGCGGCGCGCCCTCACCACCCGGTCGCTGACGGTGGTGCCCAGCACGGCGTCGGCCTGGCTCAGCAGCTCATCGACCCGCTGGGCGGTCTCGGGGCGCAGGCGGCGCTGCTGGCGGTGGTGCTCCAGTTGACCCGCGAGGCGCTGCTCGTGGGCGATGGCGTGCCCCAGGGTGAAGCGGAACGAGAGCTGCTCCACGACGGCCGCGTTGTCGAGGGCGGGGACGTCTTCGTCGGGGGGGGCGCCCTCGAGGCGCTGGCGCCAGCCCCGCACCTGGGGCTGATCGCGGCGCCAGGCCAGGGTGGAGAGCCCGATCTCCTGGGCCACCCAGCCCGCCTGGGCCAGGTGCTCGCCCCAGGGCTCGGGGCAACGGCCCGGAGGGTGCTCACCGAGGCAGTTCATGCAGGTTGCGTTCATGCGGGGATCGCCGATGTCTCCCTGGTGAGCCCGCCTCACGGCGCGGCCCGCGTGCGGGGAGGACTATACCCGGCTGGACAGAGCCGGGGCAGCATGCCCATCGGTCGATGCGTGATAGCATCCAGGCATGATCCGCGAAGTCGCCATCCAGGACTTCCGTAGCCTGAGGGATGTGACGGGCCGTCTCGGGCCGCTCACCGTGCTGGGCGCGGCCAGGCAGCTCGTCGCCTTCGCTGTGACCTGGCCCGGAGCTGCGATCTCGGTGTCGTCCAGGTTGCCTGCCCCGCCTTCGAGAGCTTCGTGAAAGGCCTCAGGTCGTCCTGACGTTGGCGGTGTGTGGTGCGGGGTATTCCATCCTCCATCCTCCATCCTCCAGCCTCCAGCCTCCAGCCTCCAGCCTCCATCCTCCAGCCTCCAGCCTCCAGCCTCCAGCCATGCCCCTCCTCCCCCTCCTCCTGCTCGCCCTCGCCGCCCACGCCTACGACGTGGGCGACTGGTCGCCGGCCGACCTCAAGGCCCAGGTGGCGCGGGTGGTGAGCCAGGAGGCAGAGGTGGTGGAGGCGCGCGGTGTGCCCCTCGCCCACGCCGGGGCCATCACCGGGGCCATCGTGGGACGCTTCGAGCTGGGCGAGTACACCTACTGCCACGTCCAGACGGTCTACGAGAAGGATGGGCAGTCCTGGGTCACGGCGGGCATGGAGATCGGCGGGTGCGAGGCGGCGGCGGTGTTGGGGGTGCTCGACCTGGCCGACGAGGGCAGCCTCGCCTTCAGGGACAGCTGGGCCCAGGCCAACCCCCAGGAGCCCGTCGCCACGCCGAAGAAGCCCGCGCTGGCGGTGCTGTCCCGCTTCCGCTTCGACGACGGGCATGTGCGGACCAACCTGCTGCTGCTGGACCTCGCCGATCGCGACCGGCCCACCCAGGTCCTGCGGGAGGACGTCAGCGCCCGCTACCCGCTCCAGGACCCTCGGGCAGGGAGGCCCGCGCAGCGCAGCCTGGGGCATGAGGCCCTCTCCCTGGCCGTGGCCCAGACCGCGCAGGGTCCAGAGCTGCTGCTCACCGTCAAGGACGTCGCCACCCCGGACTCCGGCTGCCTGGAGCCCGCGCCCGAGATACTGCGGTTCCTGTTCCAGGAGGGCCGCTTCGTGCAGCAGCGCTTCACGCCCCCCGATCCTGGCTGCCCCTGAAAAAGGAGTCCCCATGCGCCGCAAGATGCTCAAGGCCCTCTCCCTCGTGCTCGGCGGGCTCGTCAGCACCGCGGTCCGGGCTCAGGATCCCTCACCGGAGGCCACCGAGTACGGCATCCCGATGCCTGAAGTCGGGCTGGAGCCGCCCATGGCGGAGCCCGAGTACGGCATCCAGGAGCCGGTCTTCCTCGAGCCTCCCCCGCCGCCCCCCGTCCTGATCCAGGGTGCCGTGGTGCGCAAGGCCGACGGCGTGCCCATCCCGGGCGTCAAGGTCCGCTTGGGTGACCGCGAGGCCCTGACCGGCGCGGACGGCCGCTTCTCCTTCGCCCTGCCCGGACCGGGCGAGCCCGGCGACGAGCTCGAGCTCAGCGCCGAGGACGTGGACGGCGCGGAAGGCGGCGGGCGGTTCAAGACCGGCGCCACCGAGATCACCCTCACGGACGAGGGCCAGGCGCCGGCCGGCGACGCGGTCATCGAGCTGATCCGGAAGTGAACCCCCGGGTCAGTACTGCCCGCTGCGCCGCCCCTGGTACGAGAGGCTGTTGAGCGTCTTGGAGAAGAGGTTCTGGCGCTCGGCCTGCTGCGCACCCTCGAACTGCTGCTGGACGTCGTTCTCCAGGCTGTCGAGCGTGGCCAGGTTGTCCCGGACCACCGCGCTCTGGATGCCCTCGTTCAGCTCCTCGTTGCGCGCTCGGTAGGTGGCGATGGCGCGCTGGGCGGCCTCCTTGTCGCCGGTGCTGACCGCCCGGCTGACCACCTGCTGCAGCACGCTGTACTCCTCCTGGACCACGGCCTGGCCCCAGGCGTCCTGGTCCACCGAGGCCAGGAAGGTGGCGTGGTCGGTCACCACCACCACGCGCTCGGCGGGCAGCGCGATGCGGGCGAGGCCCGTGTCCGGGGCGCTCCAGGCGAGGCTGGCGGCGGCCACATCGCGGCTCCCCTCCGCGCCGACGGGCACCCGCAGGGTGACCCAGAAGGAGCGGTGCTGGCTGGCGTACAGCGAGCCCACGTCGAAGGTGGCGTGGCTGCCGACGACGCTGACCGGGTAGCCGGAGGCGTCCACCACGCTGACCCCGGAGCCGAGGTCGAGGCCCACCTGCAGGCCCGTGGCCACCGTGTCCTGGGCGGTGGACAGCTCGCGGGAGAAGACCGCGGCCAGGTCGTCCTGGGCCTGGACCCAGTAGAAGTTGCCGGTGCCCGCGTCCGCCAGCGACGCCATGAGCTGCTCGTCGTAGTCGGCGCCGATGCCCACGGTGGTGAGCGGCACCTCGCGCCGGGCGAAGCCGCGGGCCTGGCTGTCCAGGCCGTCGCGGCTGTTGGGCTGGCCATCCGAGATGAGGATGGTGCGGGCCGCCCGGCCCGGCTCCACGCTGAGCTGCTCGGCGCCCAGGGCCAGCCCCGCCTGCATCTCGGTGCCGCCCCCGGCGTCGATGGCCGCGATGCGGCGCAGCCAGCCGCGGCGGGCCTCGTCCGTGGCCCAGCCCAGCGGGATGCGCACCTGGGCGTCCGAGTCGAAGCTGACCAGGGCGAAGCGGTCCTCGGGGCCGAGCTGGGCCAGCAGGCCCCGGGCGGCGGCGCGCGCGTCCTCGATCTTCTGCCCGCCCATGGAGCCGGACTCGTCCAGCACCACCACGAGGTCGGTGGCGCGCCGCGCGCCGGCGACCGGCTCGTGCAGGTCCTGGATGTCCACCTCCAGGCGCACCAGGCCGTCGCCCGAAGAGAGCACGGCGCCGCGGTCCAGGCGGGTGGTCAGGCGCACGCCGTCCCTCGCCACGCCATCGGCGAGGGCGGGGTCCGGGATGGCGTGGGCGTCGGGGGGCGCCGTGGCCGGGATGATGGGCGTGGGGCTCGAGGCCCGCGCCGCGGGTTGCAGCACGGCGCCGGCGAGGTGGCCGCAGCAGGCGGCGAAGATGGAGATCGCGATGGGCAGGCCGCCAGCGGCGACGACGGTGGGCCAGGCACGGGTCTTCTTGGTCACGGGACACCTCCGGTGGGTTGACACACACCAGATACCGCCTCGCAACGACTTCATGGGCAAATGGTCGGTAACGCCTGGGGGCCCCGCGGTTACAGAGCGTTTACTTGCCCCATCCCCCGCTCCGGCCGATACTCCTGCCCATGAAGCCCCGCATCCTGGTCGTCGAGGACGAGCGCCCCATCCTCATGGGGCTGTGCGACGTGTTGGTCTACCACGGCTGGGAGCCGGTGGGCGTGGCCGACGGGCGCGAGGGCCTGGCCCGGGCGCTGGGCGAGGACTGGGAGCTGCTGCTGCTGGACGTGATGCTGCCGGGGGTGGACGGCTTCACCATCTGCCGCCGGGTGCGCGAGGTGCGCCCGCGCCAGGCCGTGCTGCTGCTCACCGCCCGCGGGGCCGAGGCCGACATCCTGGAGGGCTTCGCCGCCGGGGCCGACGACTACGTCACCAAACCTTTCTCCGTGGCGCAGCTCGTGGCCCGGGTCCAGGCCCTGCTGCGCCGCGTGGGGGCCGCGGCGCCACAGCGCTTCCGGGTCGGCCCGCTGG
Organism: Pseudomonadota bacterium; assembly: GCA_043814015.1. Taxonomy (GTDB): domain Bacteria; phylum Myxococcota_A; class UBA796; order UBA796; family JAFGLY01; genus JBDRKM01. Next base: position 23,908 of record JBDRKM010000050.1, on the reverse strand, counting down.
AGGTGGACGGCGATCGCCTGCAGGCCACCCTCGGCGAGGCCAGCGCCGACCTCAACGCGCGGGACGTGGATCTCCTCGGGCACCTGGCCTCCGCCGGTGCCCGGGTGGTGGGGCGGGTGGAGCTGCTCCAGGCGGTCTGGGGTTTCCAGCGCGCCGAGGGGGTGGAGACCCGCTGTGTGGACATGCACGTGGTCAAGCTGCGCCGCAAGCTGCAGGCCCTCACGGAGGCGCCCGTCATCGAGACCGTGCGGGGCGCGGGGTACCGGCTGGCGGGTCACGATGGGTGAGCCCTCTGCCCGGACCACGCGCCCCCGGCGTGCGCAAGTGCCCCGGGATGCGCCGTCCCCCGCGGGTTGCGCACGGTATACGGGCCCCCGGCGTGCGCAAGTGCCCCGGGATGCGCTGTCCCCCCAGGGTTGCGCACGGTTTTCGGGTCCCAGGCGTGCGCAAGTGCCCCGGGATGCGCCGTCCCCCGCGGGTTGCGCACGGTATTCGGGCCCCAGGCGTGCGCAAGTGCCCCGGGATGCGCCGTCCCCCCTGGGTTGCGCACGCCCGATCCCATCCGCCGGCCCGGAGCGGGCATCGTGAAGCCCGGTCCGGGCGCCATGCTCCGGGTGGGCGCGCTCATCGCGGCCATCGCGCTGCTGGTGGGCCTGGGGGTGGTGGGCCTGCTGGCCCACAGCCTGCACCGGGCCCAGGTGGAGGAGCGCCTACGGCACCAGATCGTGGCCGAGCGGGTCTTCGACGAGCTGGAGCGCGAGCTCACCGATCTCACCTTGCGGGAGGAGGGCCGCTCCTTCCTGGAGTACCGCTACTTCTACGTCCCCGCTGGGCAGCTCCCGGGCCTGGCCGGGCTGGAGCGCTCGCCCCTGGCGGGCCTGCCCCGGGACCCGGCCGTCGTGGGCTGGTTCCAGCAGGAGCCCGACGGCAGCCTCCAGAGCCCGATGCGCCCGCGCGCCGGGGAGCAGCAGTTGGCCCGGGACAACCTGGAGAACGCCGACGATCCCGCCCTGCTGGCGCGGGAGGCGGAGCTGCTGGGCCTGCTGGCGGGGGCGACGCTCGCCGCGTCCGCCGCGCCCGCCGCGCCCGCTCGGGAGCCCCCCGCGGAGCCGAGCCCCGTCACCAGCAAGGTCAGCAGCATGATGAACACCCTGGACCGGGGCATCCGCAGCCGCTCCGGGCGCGAGGTCCAGTCGGTCCAGAGCTGGCAGCAGTCGCTCGCGACCTACCAGAACGAGGAGGTGGACGTCCAGCAGCTGTTGCCGGTCCAGGCGCCCGCCCTCACCCAGGAGCGCGCCGATGTCCAGCTCTCGCCCCTGGCCGGCCAGCGCCTCGGCGCCGGCCACCTGGTGCTCTCCCGCAGCGTGCGCATCGGCGGGGAGACCCGGCACCAGGGGCTCGTGCTCGAGCTCGCGGCCCTGGAGGAGGACCTGCAGGAGCGCGTGCTGGGCGGCACCGAGCTGGAGCCCTGGGTCAGCCTGACCTGGGACGGCCCAGCGCCCGCGCGCCGCTATGCCTTCACCCACCGCTTCGCCGCCCCGTTCCAGGATCTCTCCGCCACCGCCGCCCTGGGCCGCATCCCCGGCCAGGCCCCGGCGGGCACGGGTGCAGTGTTGGTCCTCTCGGCGCTGCTGTTGGCCCTGTGCGGCCTCGGCGGTGTGGTGCTGTACCGCATGGTCGCGGTGCGCCTGGAGTACGCCGCGCGGCGCGGTGACTTCGTGGCGGCCGTCTCCCACGAGCTCAAGACCCCGCTGACCTCCATCCGCATGATGGCCGAGATCCTGCGCGACGGCATGGTGCCCGATGAGGACCGGCGCCAGCAGTACTACCAGATCATCACCGCCGAGGCCGAGCGGCTCTCGCGCCTCATCGGCAACGTGCTGACCCTGGCCCGGCTGGAGCGCGGCACGCCGCTCCCTGAGCGGGTGGTGGGCGACGCCGGCGAGGTCCTGCGCCAGGCGGTCGAGGTCCTCGGCCCCCACGCCCGGGAGCTGGGCTTCACCCTGGAGGTCTGGGTGGCCCCGGACCTGCCCTCGGCACGCATGGACCGCGACGCCCTGCTGCAGGTGCTGGTCAACCTGCTGGACAACGCCTTGAAGTTCTCGGCCGAAGCCGAGATCAAGCGAGTGGTGATCGAGGCTCGGCCAGGGAGCGGCGGTGTGCTCCTCCGGGTGCGCGACCACGGCCCGGGCGTGCCCCCGCGGCAGCTACGCCGTATCTTCGAGCCTTTCTTTCGCGGCGAGCGCGAGCTCACCCGCCGCACCCGCGGCACCGGCATCGGCCTGGCCCTGGTGCGGGGCCTGGTGATCCGCATGGGTGGCCGCATCCAGGCCCGCAACCACCCCGAGGGTGGGCTGGAGGTGACGGTGGCGCTGGCTGGGACATAGGCCTCCCCCTACCGCGCCCCCTTCTGCAGCAGGAGCACCGGCACGGTCATCAAGAGCAGCTTGAGGTCGAGCCAGGGCGACCAGTTGTCGATGTACTGCAGGTCGAGCTTCATCCAGGTCTCGAAGTCGATCTCGTTGCGGCCCGAGACCTGCCAGATGCAGGTGGCCCCCGGCTTCATGGACAGGCGGCGCATCTGCCAGCGCTCGTACTGCGCGACCTCCGCCGGGATGGGCGGTCGGGGGCCCACCAGGGACATCTCACCCCGGAGGATGTTCCAGAACTGGGGGAATTCGTCGATGGAGGTCTTGCGCAGGAAGGCCCCGAGCCGCGTGATGCGGGGATCGCGCTTCATCTTGAAGACCGGCCCGTCCATCTCGTTCTGGGCCTCGAGCTGCTCGCGCAGCTTCTCCGCGTTCACCACCATGGTGCGGAACTTGAGCATCATGAAGGGGCGGCCGTAGAGCCCGGAGCGCTCCTGGGCGAAGAGCACCGGGCCGCCATCCTGGAGCTTGATGGCCAGGGCCGTGGCGGCCAGCAGCGGGGAGAGGGCGAGCAGCGCGCAGCCGGCGCCGATGACGTCGAAGAAGCGCTTGAGCAGCAGCGCGGCCTCGTTGGTGGGGGTGCGGGAGAAGGCGAGGGTGGTCCAGTCGCCGTACTCCTGGATCTCGGCCCGGCCCATGCGCAGGCCCAGGAAGGAGACGTTGAAGGCGAACCGTACGCCGAGTTCGCCGCAGACGGCGGCCACCTGGCGCAGGGTGGCGGTGTCCCAGCGCCAGCCGAGCATGAAGACCTGGTGGATGTCTCGCTGCTCGAGGAGGCGCGGGAGATCCTCCAGCGAGCCGATCACCGGCGGGTCCTCCGCGTCCGCCTCGGCGGTGGGGTCGTCGTGGGTGGGCTCGGGCTGGGAGAAGGCCTCGGGGTCGGCCTCGGCGGTGACCACGCCTTCGAGCCGGGCGGAGAGCTCCGGGTGCTGGGCGAGGTGGATGGCCAGCGGGCGGGCGTCCTCTACCCGGCCGATGACCAGGACCTTGCGGAGATCGCGGGCGGAGGTGCGCATACGGCGCAAGCGCCAGGAGATGTAGCGATGGCTGGCCAGCAGGGCGGGCCAGGAGACCAGCAGGAAGCCCACCAGCAGGGTGCGGCTGAACTGGTGCTGCTGGAAGGACCAGATCAGGCCGATCAGCGCGAGGAAGGCGAACCCGGAGGCGGCGGTGACGCGCGCGAAGAGCTGCGGGAAGGTGGTGCCGCGGAGGTTCTTGTAGACCCCGGCGAAGTGCAACGCCACCAACCACAGGGGCAGGATCGGGAGCAGCAGGTGCAGGTGCGTGTGCGGGGGGAAGGATTTGAGGGCGGGCTCAGGGCCGGGGATGAAGTTCCACCGCCAGACCTCCGGCAGCCGCGCGCGCAGCAGCAGCACGGCCACGAACACCGCCGACAGCACCACGATGTCCAGCAGGACGCTGTAGAAGAGGACCAGGGCTGAACGTTCGCTGCGCATGCGCGAGGGGCTCCGTGGACGGCCGAGTGGTCAGCGGCTGAGGGCGACGCCGAGCACCACGGCGATCACCAGCATGCCGGCATAGAGCACCCAGGTCCAGATCCCGCGTCCTTTGGGCAGGCTGAGATCGGGCAAGGCCTTCTTGAGGAGGCCCCACAAGCCACGGTCGCGCTTGCGGCGGCGGCGGTACTTGGTGCGCCACTCGAACTCCTCGGGGGAGAGCCAGCTCTCCCGCCCGCGGGAGTCGATGTACTGCTTGTAGCCGCGCTCGGTGTAGTAGCGGGCGCGCAGCTCCTCGCGCAGGTGGGCCACCTCGAGCTCGTGCTGGAGCTGCTGGTCGCGGTCGCGCTTGCTGCGGAGGCGATCGCGTTTGCGCTCGATGGCGTCCTGTCGGCGCGCATGCTCGCGCTCCAGATCCTCCAGGATGGCGGCTTCGGCGCGCTGGCGTTCTTCGTCGGTCAGGGGCACGGGAAGCTCCACGGGGCGGCCGACGGGACCGGCTGGGGTGGGTGAGAGGGGCCCATTCCCCGCGTTGAGGCGCGCAGACTATCTTTATGTCCCAGGCTGGGCCAGCGGGGCCGGGGGTGCGTGGTGGGGCGGGTCACGGGGCGAGCTCGCTGGCCGGAGCGGGCATACGGCCTTGGCGCAGGCGCAGCAGCTGCGCGACCTCGCGCTCGTTGGCCTGACCGGCGTCCACCAGGGCCTGCAGGTGGACCGGGACCTGCTCCCAGCGTCCCCAGCGGATCAGGGCGCCGATCAGGGCGCGCCGCAAGCCCCAGGCGGCCGGGTTCTCGGCCACGAGCTGTTCCAGGACGTCGAGCCCGGCGCGCTCTCCCAGCCCCAGCCTGGCCTGGGCGATCCCGGCGCGGATGGCGAGGTCGTCGGAGCCGCAGTCGCGCTGCCCCGCCTGATAGCGGCCCAGGGCGTCCTGGTAGCGCCGGAGCGCCAGCAGGGTGTCGCCGGCCGTGCGGTTGGCGAAGCAGCCCTCGCGCTGATCCTCCAGCAGGACCAGGGCCTCGTGGTAGTGGTGGCGCAGGAACAGGAAGGAGGCGTAGGCCACGGTGCCCCGGGGCTCGATGACCAGGGCCCGGAAGTAGAGCTCCTCGGCGTAGGTGTCGATGCCGTGGCGGGCCATGACCCCGGCGGCCTCACGCAGACGATCGGCGCGCTCGGGCAGCACCGCCTCCAGGACCACGCGGGGGTCCTCGTCGGTGAGCAGGGCCTCCTCGATGTAGGGGGCGGCGCTCTGCCCGCTGGGCATGTCCAGGGCCAGCAGGTGGGCGTAGGCGGCGCGGGCGGCGACCGGATCGCCGCGCGAACGCTGGAAGCGGGCCAGGTGCAGCCAGGGCCAGAGCAGGGTGGGGTAGGCCTCGGTGGCCTGCACCAGGTACGCCCGGGCGGCCTCGGGGTTGCCGTCCTGCGCGGCGACGCGGGCGAGCTTGAAGAGGGTCTCCGGGTCCAGTGGGCGGCGGGCCAGCGCCTGGGTGTACCACCGGTGGGCGGACTCCCGGGACAGGGCGGGGTCGTCGCCCTGGGCCTCGGCGAGCGCGGCGGGCGCCCAGCGGCTCTCGGGATCGCGGCTGGTGACGACGGTGAAGGCCACTAGCCCAAGGCTGACGAGGGCCAGCAGCGCGGCCCCGAAGGGCGCCACGCGGGCGGCGCGCGGCCCGCCCAGGGCGGGCAGGCGGCTTCCAGAGCGGATCACCAGCACGCCGCCCACCAGGCTCATGAGCACGGCCAGCGCGCCGATGTGGGCAGGAAAGTCGAAGCAGGCCGAGGTGAGCAGCGCGGCGGCGGCGGCCGAGAAGCCCGCCAGCAGCGAGCGCCGGCGGCCGCGGTGCTGGCGCAGGCAGCCGATGATGCCGAGGACGAAGGGCAGCACCGCCAGGGCGATCCACAGCCCGCCGCCGACGATCCCCTGCTCGGCCAGGGCCTGCAGGTAGTCCTGGTGGGCGTGGGCCGTGGTGGTGAACACCGGCATGGACTTGACCGCCTGGTAGGCGTCGAGGTAGCCGCCGGTGCCGACCCCTCCCCAGGGGGCGCCCCGGATGAGATCGACGGTGGAGGCCCAGATGCCGCCGCGGCCCAGCAAGAGATCGCCCTCGAACCCGTCCGGGGAGACCCAGGAGGAGAGCTGGAGGGCCACGGTGCGCGGGCCGAGCTGCCAGAGCACGCCGAGCCCGCCGGCGATGGCGAGCCCGGTCAGCGCCAGCACGGTGCGGCTGCCGAGCAGCAGCCCGAAGGTCACCACGGCCACGCCCGCCTCCAGCGCGGCGCCGCGGCTGCCGGAGGTGCCCACCCCGAACAGCAGCACGGCGGTGCAGCCCAGCGCCACCAGGCGGCGGGCCATGTCCTGGCGCAGCATGAGCGCCAGGGCCAGGGGCAGCAGCGCCGCGCAGGCCGCCCCGCCGTGGTTGCCGCTGACGAAGGGCGCGAAGAACGGGTCGCGGGCGTAGGTGGGGACCCCGCTGCTCCAGTAGATGGAGCTCGCGGCGGTGGCGCGGTGCAGCCCGGCCAGCCCCACCGTGCCGACGCCGGTGAGGACCAGCACCCAGGCCACCCCGCGGGCCCGCTCCAGGCTGCGCGTGAGGGCGGCGGTGCCCAGCGCCAGCAGCAGCACGCCGCTGGCGAAGGCCGCGCCGTTCAGCGCGCGGGCCGGGTCGACGGCGAGGGGGTGGACCGCCTCTCCCAGGATCGACAGCGGCCCGACCAGCCCGGGCTGGAGCGAGGCGCGCCCCGCAGGGCCGAGGGGCAGCAGGCCCGCGGCGACGAAGGCGAGGGCGCCGAGGCCCAGCAGCGCGACGAGCGTGGCGGTCCAGGGCAGGGAACGGGCGTGCAGCCCCACCCACGCGGCCACGCCGCCCACCGCGATGGCGAGGGCCGCCACCGCCAGCCGCCAGCCCGGGTGCACCGCCGCGAAGGGCAGCACCGCCGCCGCGAACAGCAGCGGCAGGGCGACGAGCAGCGGGCGCTCGAGGGGGGATGGCGGGGCGGGGTCGTAGGGCATGGCTGACGGGTTGCTCCTGTCGTATTAGCTTCGCGGCTCCCGCGCCGATGGATCCAGCGTCCGGCGACCGACCACTGCGCGGTCAGTGGCCGCGAGGGGGCGTCAGGATCCCTCGCGGCGATCCCCTTGCCCCGGCGCATGCCGGACCGCAGCGAGCGAGGCCATGGCCGAATCCAGCACCAATCCCCGCGAAGCTCTGCTGATCCACTACTGGTACATCCTGCAGAAGCGGAACAGGGTGGTGCTGGTCTTCATGGTCGTCCTCACGATTACGGTGGCCATCGGCACCCTGCTGTCGGACAAGTACTACCGCTCCACCGTGATCCTGGAGATCCAGCCGAAGGCCCCCGTGGTCTTCGACGTGGCCGAGGTGAGCGAGCTGGTCAGCACGTCGAACGCCATGGAGATGCGCGCGTACTACGGCACCCAGTACCGCATCCTGCAGAGCCGCACCGTGGTCAGCGAGGCCATCAAGCGCCTGCAGGAGGAGCACGGCGTCACGGACTTCGACACGGCGGTCAAGCCCGTGGAGCGCTTCCTGTCCGGCCTCGACATCGAGCCCGACGCCGAGACCCACCTGGTGGAGGTGGACTACGAGTACACCGAGCCCGAGAAGGCGGCCTTGTTCGCCAACGTGCTGGCCGAGGCCTACATCGATCTCAACCTCGATCGCTCGCTCGACGCCACCAAGCAGGCCTTCCAGTGGCTCGAGGAACAGCAGCGGGACTACCGTACGCGCAAGTCCGAGGCCGACCAGAGCGTCCACCGCTACCTGTGGGACGAAAACCTCCTCGGGATGCAGGAGGGCAAGAGCCGCACCCAGGAGTCCCTGGCCTCCCTCCAGGAGGCGTGGAGCGAGGCCCGCACCGAGCGGGTCCAGGTCGAAGCCACCCTGGCCGATCTGCGGCGCCTGCGCGCCCGCGCCGACCTCGAATCCCTGGCCAGCTACCTCGCCGACGAGGACCCGGTCCTGCAGCGGCGCATCGCCCACATGCGCGAATTGCAGGAAGTGCGCGCCAACATGGAGGGCCGCTACCTGCCCGACCACCCCCAGATGCGCCAGAACGCCGACGAGACCTCGCGGGTCATGGCGGCCATGGAGGAGCAGGTCGACGGCATCATCAAGGCCCGCAAGGCCGAGCTCGAGGTGGTGACCTCCCGCGAGGCTGCTTTGCAGGCCGACATGCAGAAGGTGACCGAGGAGCTGGAGGCCCAGGAGACGAAGCTGCTGGAGCTGGAGTTCCTCCAGGACGAGGCCGCCCGCAACGAGCAGTTCTACAAGAGCCTCGATCAGCGCATGTCCGAGGTGGATCTCTCCGGGCTCATCAGGGCCAACAACATCCGCATCGTGGACACCGCCATCGCCAACGGCGATCCGGTGCGGCCCAAGCTGCCGGTGAACATCGGCATGGGCCTGCTCATGGGGCTGTTCGGCGGCTGCGCCCTGGCCTTCTTCATGGAGTACCTCGACAGCACGGTCAAGAGCCGTGAGGACGTCGAGATCACCGTCGGGATGCCCTTCCTCGGGATCGTGCCGCTGGTGGATGAGCAGGATCTCAAGACCATCCCGAGCAGCCGCGACCGCTCCATCTTCGCCCACGCCAAGCCCGACTCCAACGTGGCGGAGTCGTTGCGATCCGTGCGCACGAACCTGCTCTTCTCGGGGCACGGCAAGCTGGATCGCCTGCTGATCACCAGCGCTCTGCCCCAGGAGGGCAAGTCCTTCCTGTCCTCGAACCTCTCCGTGCTCATCGCGGCCACGGGCAGCCGCCTGCTGCTCATCGACGCCGACCTCAGGCGCCCGAACCTGCACAAGCTGTTCGAGCTGGACAACGAACGCGGGCTGTCCTCCATCCTGGCCAGCATGGACACCTTCGAGCAGTGCGTGATCCACACCCACGTCCCCAACCTCGACGTGCTGCTGGCCGGCCCGCGCCCCCCCAACCCGGCGGAGCTGCTCGGCTCCGAGCGCATGACCGCCCTGCTCGACAGCATCACCGGCTACGACATGGTGATCATCGACTCCCCCCCGGTGAACGTGGTGGCCGACCCGCTCATGCTCTCCTCCCTGGTGGACGGCGTCATCGTGATCATCGAGGCCAACGCCACCTCCCGCAGCCTGGTGGCCCGCACCCGCGATCTGCTCATGGAGGTCAACGCCAACGTGCTGGGCGCGGTGGTCAACAAGCTCAACCCGCGCCGGGCCGGCTACGGCTACTACTACTACGACTACGGCTACTACGGGGAGCGCGACGGCCAGGGCCAGCGCGTGCCGCCCGCGGCGCCGGCGCCGCCGGAGGGCCAGGCGTAGCCTCCACGGGGGGGGCGCGGTAGCATCCCACCTCCTCCTGGAGGCCCGCGCCATGGAGGGCGACGCCCACCTGCGCTCCTCGTTGGCCACCGAGGCCAATGGCGCGTGGTAACGGCGCGGAGCGCCGGCAGCCTCCAGCCTCAGTCAGGAAGTCCGGCCAGATGGCGAAAACTGGCAGCTCCATTCGCAGCTTCCGGGAACCGGGGCTTCGGGCTGCGGGCTTCGGGCAACGGGTATCTTGCTTACCAAGCTCCGAATGGTCGCCAACGTGGCGCGGCTCGAAGCCTGTGGCCTGTAGCCTGTAGCCTGTGGCCAAGCGCCCTCCGGCGATGATCGGCAGCCACCAAGGCACTCGGCGCGCTGGGGCCGGACGGCGAAGCCGGCCGGACCTCCTGTCAGTACAGCTCGCTGTCGTCGTACCCCGAGCTACACCCCGGGTCCGCCGCGTCGATGAACCCATCGCTGTCGTCATCGCGGGCGTTGTTGCAGGCCCTGCCGCTGCTGCAGCCGCCCACCTCTTCGGGGTCCAGCACGCTGGTGCAGTCCGGGTCCAACAGGTCGATCCAGCCGTCGAGATCGTTGTCGGCGCCGTCGTTGCACTGGGTGGACGGATCCGTCTCGTCGTCCACGGTGGCGGTGGTGCAGGCCGGGTCGTCGGCGTCGATGAGGCCGTCGGTGTCGTTGTCCAGGCCGTCGTGGCATTCGCTGGAGCCGGACAGGGCGCCGTCCTCGGTCTCGTCGGTGGCGCCGGTGCAGTCGGGGTCGTCCAGATCGAGCCAGCCGTCGGCGTCGTTGTCGGTCTCGTCGCTGCAGGCGGTGACGTTGGCCTCGTCCAGGTCGGTGGCGCCGGCGCAGCCGGGGTCGTCCACGTCGGTGAAGCCGTCGCCGTCGCCGTCGATACCGTCGTTGCAGGCGAACAGCGGCTCGTAGCCGAGCTCCTCGGAGGACCAGGCGCAGTCGGGGTCGTCGGCGTCGATCCAGCCGTCGGCGTCGCTGTCCATGCCGTCGGCGCAGTCGCCGGGGGTGGCCTCGAAGTCGTCCCAGGCCCACAGGCAGTCGGGGTCGTCGGCGTCGGTCAGGCCGTCGCCGTCGTCGTCCAGGCCATCGTTGCACTCGGCCACACCCAGCGCACCGGCCTCGGCCGTGGCGTCCCAGCAGTCGGGGTCGTCCTCATCGACCCAGCCGTCGCCGTCGTTGTCCACGCCGTCGCTGCAGGCGGCGGAGAGGTCCACCTCGTCGGCGTCCCAGGCGTCGGCGCAGCCCAGGTCCTCGAGGTCGATGTCGCCGTCGGCGTCGTTGTCGTCGCCGTCGTTGCAGGCGGCGGGGGAGAAGCCCTGCTCCAGGCCGAGGGCCTCGCAGTCGGGGTCCTCCTCGTCGATCCAGCCGTCGGCGTCGTTGTCCAGGCCGTCGGAGCAGGGGGCCACCGTCTGCTCGTCCGTGTCCCAGGCGTCGGCACAGTCGGGATCGAAGCGGTCGATCTGGCCGTCGCCGTCGTTGTCCGTTCCGTCGTTGCAGGCGCCCACCAGGGTGTCGTCCTCGGTGGTGCCGGCGATGCAGTCGGAGTCGAGCTGGTCCGTCCAGCCGTCGGCGTCGTTGTCCAGGCCGTCGCTGCAGTCGGCGGAGGGGTCGGCCTCCTGCGGGTCCAGGGCGTTGGCGCAGCCGGGGTCGGCGACATCGGTGAGGCCGTCAGAGTCGTTGTCGACGCCGTCGTTGCAGGGGCCGGCGGACAGGCCGCGCTCGACGCCCAGCAGGGCGCAGTCGGGGTCGCCGCCGTCGGCCCAGCCGTCGCCATCGGAGTCCAGGCCGTCGTCACAGGCGCCGGTGACCGAGCGCTCGTCCAGATCCCAGGCGTCGTCGCACTGCGCGTCGTCGCCGTCGGTGAAGCCGTCGCTCTCGTCGTCGTTGCCGTTGTCGCAGGCGGCGGCGCGCCAGGCGCCGTCCTCGGCGGTGCCCAGGACACAGTCGGGGTCGTCCTCGTCGATCCAGCCGTCGGCGTCGTTGTCCGCGCTGTCCCAGCAGGTGGCGTCGGGATCGGCCTCCTCCGGGTCGAGCGCGTCGGCGCAGCCCGGATCGTCGGCGTCGGTGAGGCCGTCGGCGTCGTCGTCCAGGCCGTTGGCGCAGGCCGCGCCGGCCAGGCCGCGCTCCACACCGCCCAGCAGGCAGTCCGGATCGCCCAGGTCCACCCAGCCGTCGCCGTCGTCGTCGCGGCCGTCGGCGCAGGAGGCGTCGCTCTGCTCCACGTTGTCCCAGGCGTCGTCACAGTCGGGGTCGTCCATGTCCATGAGGCCGTCGGAGTCGTCGTCGGCGCCGTTGTCGCAGGCGGAGGCGGTGAAGGCGCCGTCCTCGTCGCCGGTGAGCTGGCAGTCGGGGTCGTCCTCGTCGAGCCAGCCGTCGGCGTCGTCATCCAGGCCGTTGGAACAGGAGGCGGCCCAGGTGAGCTCCAGATCGTCCCAGGCGTCGGAGCAGCCGGGATCGGCGCGATCGGCCAGGCCGCTGCTGTCGTCGTCCACGCCGTTGTTGCAGGCGTAGACGTCGAGGCCGATCTCCTCGCCGAAGGTGGCGCAGTCTGGGTCCTCCTCGTCGATCCAGCCGTCGAGGTCGTTGTCGAGGCCGTCGCCGCAGGTGGCGGCGGGTGGCGCCTCCTCGTCGTCCCAGGAGACGGCGCAGTCCGCGTCGGCCCCGTCGAGAGCGCCGTCGCCGTCGTTGTCGTAGCCGTCGCTGCAGGCGCGGGTGCCGAAGCCGGCCTCGGGGCCGCCCGTGAAGCAGTCCGGGTCGTCCAAGTCGGTCCAGCCGTCGCCGTCGTCGTCGCTGCCGTCCTCGCAGGAGGGGGCGGTGTCGTCCTCGACCGTGTCCCAGGCCGTGGCGCAGCCCGGATCGGCCCAGTCCACCAGGAAGTCGCCGTCGTCGTCGAGGCCGTCGTTGCAGGCGGTGGCGCCGAAGCCCGTCTCGCGGTCGCCGGCGGCGCAGTCGGGATCGTCGGCGTCGGCCCAGCCGTCGGCGTCGTCGTCCTCGCCGTTGGTGCAGTCGCCGGAGTCGGTCTCGTCCGGATCGGTGGCCGCGTCGCAGCCGGGGTCGTCGGCGTCGGTGAGGCCATCGGCGTCGTTGTCCAGGCCGTCGTTGCAGGCCACCGCGCCGGTGCCGGACTCGTCGTAGCCGTGGCTGCAGTCCGGATCATCGGCGTCGACCCAGCCGTCGGCGTCGCCGTCGTGGCCGTCGGTGCAGTCGTCGGCGTCGTCCAGCTCGTTGAAGTCCAACGCCGCGAGGCAGCCCGGGTCGTCTCCGTCGATCAGGGCGTCGCCGTCGTTGTCGAGGCCGTCGTTGCAGCCGTAGGCCCGGGTGAAGCCAGCCTCCGAGGAGCCCTCGGCGCAGTCGGGGTCCTCCGCGTCGATCCAGCCGTCGCTGTCGTCGTCCAGGCCGTTGTTGCAGCCGGTGATCGGATCGATCTCGCTGTTGTCGAGGCCGTTGTTGCAGCCGGGATCGGCGGCGTCGGTGAGGCCGTCGCTGTCGTCGTCGCTGCCGTTGTTGCAGGCGTAGGCCGAGGTGGGCGGGGTCTCGCTGGGGTCGGTGGCGCTGCTGCAGCCGGGATCGTCCAGATCCACCCAGCCGTCGCCGTCGTCGTCCAGCTCGTTGGCGCAGGCGTAGGTGGCCTCGTAGATGTCGGCGGCGGAGAGGCAGTCGGGATCGGCGGCGTCGATCAGGGTGTCGAGGTCGTCGTCGATGCCGTTGTTGCACTGGGTGCTGCCGAAGCCGGTCTCGGCGGTGCCGGTGGCGCAGTCGGGATCCTCCTCGTCGGCCCAGCCGTCGCTGTCGTCGTCCAGGCCGTTCTCGCAGCCGCTCGTCTCGGTGTCGCCGGCGGCGGCGCAGGTGGGATCGGCGGCGTCCAGCGCGCCGTCGGCGTCGTTGTCCAGGCCGTCGTTGCAGGTGGTGGCGGCGGCGAAGCCGGTCTCGGCGCTGCCCGCGGCGCAGTCGGGGTCGTCCGCATCGACCCAGCCGTCGGCGTCGTCGTCCAGGCCGTCGGCGCAGGCGGAGATCTCGGTGTCGTCCTCGGCCGCGTCGCAGTCGGGGTCGTCGGCGTCGGTCAGGCTGTCGCCGTCGTTGTCGGCGCCGTCGTTGCACTCGGGGGAGCCGTAGCCCCACTCTTCGCCCAGGGTGGCGCAGTCGGGGTCGTCCCCGTCGGCCCAACCGTCGCCGTCGTTGTCGAGGCCGTCGGTGCAGGAGGGGGCCTCGGAGGGATCCCAGGCGCTGGTGCACTCGTCGTCGTTGCCGTCGATGCGGTGGTCGCCGTCGTTGTCCACGCCGTCGGAGCAGGCGCCCAGCCCAGCGAAGGCGCCCTCGTCGTCGCCGTAGACCGAGGCGCAGTCGGGGTCGTCCAGATCGATCCAGGTGTCGCCGTCGTTGTCGTCGCCGTCCTCGCAGGCGTTCAGCTCGGTGGGATCGCCGCCGGTGGTGCAGGAGGGGTCGTCGGCGTCGATGTCGCCGTCGGCATCGTTGTCGACGCCGTCGTTGCACTCGTAGGCCGGGTCGAGGCCGAGCTCCTCCTCGCCGGTGGCGCAGTCGGGGTCGTCCTCATCCTCCCAGCCGTCGCCGTCGTTGTCCTCGCCGTCGGCGCAGGGGTCCTTGCCCTCGCGGTCGTCCCAGGCGTCCTCGCAGTCGCTGTCGTCGGCGTCGATGCGGCTGTCGCCGTCGCCGTCGTTGTCCTCGCCGTCGTTGCACTCGGTGTCGCCGTAGCCGAGCTCCTCGCCGCTCTCGGCGCAGTCCGGATCGCGACCGTCGGTCCAGCCGTCGCCGTCGTTGTCCTCGCCGTCGGTGCAGGGATCGGCCTCCCAGGCGCCGGTGGCGTCGGCGCACCAGGGGTCGTCGGCGTCGATGAGATCGTCACCGTCGTTGTCCTCGCCGTCGTTGCAGGCGGACGCGCCGAAGCCGAGCTCCTCGTCGCCTTCGGCGCAGTCGGGGTCGCCCCCGTCCGTCCAGCCGTCGCCGTCGTCGTCGTTGCCGTTCTCACAGAGGGTGACGGGATCGTCGAGCACGGCCACGGCCGGGACCGAGACCTCCAGGACCTCGTCGGCGCTGAAGCCGATGGACGCCGTGACTCCGCTGGAGACGGTCTTGGCGGTGCCCAGGAAGCCCGCGGCCGAGAAGACCATGGCGGGGTTCTCGCCCGCGCCAGGGCGCAGCTCCACGGTGGGGAGGTGATCGGCGCCCGCGTCGATCTGGAGGCGGATCAGCAGCTCGGGCTCGGGGTCCTCGAAGCGGACATCCTGCAGCACGCCGTAGTCGCCGATGGCGGTGCCGGCCGCGAGCGGCTGGCCGTCGTCGTCGAGGAAGGGGGTCTCGGGGTCGACGACCAGCACCAGGCTGTCGATGGCGGCCGCGATGGCGGCGGGATCGCCGTCGAGCGAGATGAGGATGGCGGTCTTCGGGTCGGACTGGCCGCAGCCGGCCAGGGCGAGCAGGACGGGGACGCCGAGCTTCATGGCCTTGGATGCGCTCATGGCAGCACCACCAGGACGTCGCCCTCGGGGAGGGGCGGTGGGGCGAGGGCCTGCGCCAGGACCACACCTCCGGTGGCGCCCACGGCGGCGACCCCCGCGGTGGCGGTCCAGAAGGTCCAGCGGGCGTAGACGGGCGGGCGCTGGACCAGGCGGCTGGCGCCGGAGCTGGCGGCGCCCAGGGTGGCCTTGGCGGAGACGCTGCCGTGGCCAGTGACGGCCAGGGTGAGCTCGGCCGGGTCCTGGCCCGGGGCGGTGACCACCAGGGGCAGGCGACAGCGCTCCACCGCGGGCAGGACCACCTTGCGGCCGGTGCCCAGCACCTCATCGCTGGAGGTGACCGTCGCGTCGTCGTGGCCGGTGAGGACCACCACCTTGGTGCCGCCCGTGGACAGACCGACCTCGACCAGCCCCTTGGAGCCGTCGCGGGTATCGACCGTGCGGAAGACGTGGGCGTAGCCGTCGAGCGCGAGGTGCACGCGGTGCTCGGCGGGGGGGATGTCCTCGAGCTCGAGCGGGGTCCGGCCCACCTCGGCGCCGTCCAGCCAGACCGCGGCGCCCGAGGGCGTGCTGGTGAAGGCGAACAGGCCGCGAGAGCTGCGCAGGCTGATGTTGAAGTACAGGTTGCGCCCGGTGGCGAACTCGAATTCCTGGGCCTGGGTCTCGAAGCCGGGGGCGCTCACGCTCCAGCGGTGGTGGCCGGGCGAGATCTCGCCGATGCGCAGCGGGGCCGGGCCTTGCTCGTTGCCGTCGATGCTCACGATGGCGCCGGCGGGCTGGGCCACGATCTCGAAGGTGCCGCGTCCCGGGGCCAGGGCGGCCTCCAGCTTGGTGGTCAGGCCGGCCTCGATCGCCTTCCGGCGGACGAAAGGATCGAAGTTGTCGGCGACCACGCGGATCTCGTGCCGGCCCACCGGGACGTAGCCGGTGAAGGGGACGGTGCCGATAGCCGCGCCATCGACCCAGACCTCGGCGCCCTCGACGGGGCAGGTGACCATGAGCAGGCCCATCTCCTCGGCGGTGGCGGGCGTCGCGAGCAGGAGGCCCAGGAGCGTCAGCAGGGCGAGCAGCAGGGCGCGGCGGGGAGCGGTGTGACGGGGCATCGCCTTCTCCACGGGTGAACCGGAGCAGTCTACCATCCGCGCCGGGACCGTGCCGAGGTGGGGGTGGCGGAAAGTCGTCACAGCCTCCGGCCCGCTACCGGCGCTTCGCCCCGAAGCGCGCGTCACCCACCCGCCGCGTGATGCGCTGGGCGTCGAGCCACTCCAGCACGGGGATGAGGTGCTTGCGGGTGAGGTTCCAGCGTTCCTTGGCCTGGGTGGGGGTGAAGCTCTCCGCGTGCGCCAGCCAGGCCTCGACCTCGGCGACGAGGGCCCCGAACACCTCGGCGTGGCCCACGAAGGCGCCGACCCGCACCAGGCGGCCCTGCTCGATCAGGTGATGCACCAGGGCCTCGCCGTCGCGGTGGGCGGCGAGGGCGGCCAGGGCCCAGGCGGGCTCCACCAGCAGGCCCGCGCGGCGGGCGCCCTCCTCGATGCGGCCCATGGCGGCGCGCTGGTCGTCGTCGAGCTGCAGGGTGAAGCCGCCGAGCTGGTAGCGCCCCTGCTCCTTGCCGAGGCGGCCTGCGGCCACGCCGTGCTCCAGCAGGGCCTCCAGCAGGCGGTCGTCCACGGCCCTGAGCAGGCCGCCCACCAGCTCTTTGCGCTTGGCCCCCGGGGAGAGGGGGCTGGCGGCGTGGTAGCGGGCCAGGGCGCTCTCCACCGCGCTCAGCAGGGCTTCGGCCTGGCCGGCGTGCAGCACGCGGTCGCCCAGCGCCACGGCCCAGGGGCGGCCCTCACCGGGGTGGCAGGCGCGCTGCCGGGCCTCGGCCACGGTGAGCCCCCGCAGCCCGGCGCGATCCAGCAACACCTCGGTGGCGCCGGCGGCCAGGCGGGTCAGTTCGTCCGCGGCGCGGGCGCGGTCGCGGTGGCGTACGGGCCGAGCCCAGGGGTCGAGCACCGTGCCGCCGCCCAGGGTGAGCACGGGGGAGGCGCGCCTGAGCACGAAGCGGTCGCCCGGCAGGCACGCCACCTCACCGGCCAGCCTGAGCTGCAGGAAGCCCTCCCAGGCCCCGGTGGTGGTGGGCTCGGTCCAGGCATCCTCCTGGGGCGGGACCTGGTCCACCCCCAGGGGGCGGGCGTGGGCCACCACCTCGGCGGTGCCGTTCAGGAAGCGCACCTCGGCGCCGTCCTCGATCACGGGGGCGCCGGCCAGGTGGTGGTAGGCCACGTCCACCACGCGAGTGGCCACCACGCTGCCCGGGGTGACCACCTCATGGCCGCGCTCGATCTCCTCCCGGCTCAACGAGAGGTTCATGGCGGTGCGCAGGCCCGCGCGGGTGCTCTGGACGGACGCGCCGTGGACCTGCAGGCCGCGCACGCGCACCCGGGGCGAGCCGGGGATGACCTCCACGTCGTCGCCCTCGGACAGCGCGCCAGAACGGACCGTGCCGGTGATCACGGTGCCGTGGCCGTGCTGGGAGAAGACGCGGTCCACGGGCAGGCGGAAGGGCCCCTCCAGGGCGCGGGCGCGGGGCTGGAGCCGGTCGAGCTCCTCCACCAGCCGCTGGGCGCCGAGGCCGGTGACACCGGAGCAGGGGACGACGGGCGCCCCCTCCAGCGGCGTGCCGCGCAGGGCGTCCTGGACATCGTCCTCGGCCAGCATGAGCAGCTCCTCGTCCACCTGGTCGGCGAAGGTCAGGGCCACCAGCCCGTGCTCCACCCCGAGCAAACCGAGGATGGCGAGGTGCTCGCGGGTCTGGGGCATGACCCCATCGACCGCGGAGACGCACAGCATGACCGCGTCGATGCCGGAGGCGCCCGCCACCATGGTGCGCACCAGCCGCTCGTGGCCGGGCACGTCCACGAAGGCGAGCTGGCGGCCCGACGGCAGATCCATGTGGGTGAAGCCCAGCGCGATGGTGATGCCGCGGTCGCGCTCCTCGGGCAGGGTGTCGAGGAAGATCCCGGTCAGACGCTCGATCAGCGTGGTCTTTCCGTGATCGATGTGTCCGGCGGTGCCGACGACGAGGTAGCGGGATGGGTCGGTCATGGGGCGGGATTAACCGGGTTATGGACCCCACCATGCACCCCATGAGCCTCATCCGCGTTCTCTGGCGTGCCCCCGTGGCGCTCGCCTGGACCCTCTCCCTGCACTGGTGGCTGCTGCTGCGCCGCCTGCTTTGGCCCCGGCGCTGGGGCGAGGCCTATGGCACCGACATCATCGGGCGCTGGGGCGCGGGCCTGGCCTGGATCATGGGGGTGCGGCTGGTCTTCCGCAACCAGCGCACCGGCCCCATGGGTGATGTCCTCATCTCCAACCACATGGGCTTCCTCGATGTCCCGGTGCTGCTCGCCATCTTCCCGGCGGTGTTCATCATCAAGGCCGAGATGCTCAAGGCGCCCTACTTCGGCAACGCGCTCAAGAAGCACCATCACGTCTTCGTAGAGCGCGGCTCCGAGGCCTCGCGCCGCTCCGCCCGCGAGGGGGTGCAGCGCGTGCTGGAGGCGGGCGAGCGGCTGATCGTCTTCCCCGAGGGGCGCGCCAGCCCGGGGGCCGAGCGGCGGCCCTTCAAGCCCTTCTGCTTCTTCGAGGCCCAGCGGCAGGGCAAGGTCATCGAGGCGGTGGTCATCGACTACCTGCCGGATCGGCGCCAGCTCGAGTGGGACATCCACCGCGGCATGATCCCGCAGCTCATCGAGCTGGTGGGGCGCAGGCGGACCGAGGTCAGCGTGGAGTTCCTGGGCACCTTCGTCCCGGAGGATCCGGCGGCGGACGCCGAGCGCTGGAAGGATGTCGTGCAGGGGAAGCTGGAGGAGTATGACCGCTAGGGTCGAAATCTATCTCTCCAGTCAGTTTACCACGCTCAATCCAGCATTTTCCGCCTCCCGCGTGGATTCGGGGCGAGCAGGCCCCCGCGGGGTGCCATCCCCGCCACGATGAAGTGTCAAGCGCACTATGCCGGGAGGGCGGCCCGCTGTTAGGGGCGGCGCCCGCATGCCCGGAGATCCCCCCCGCGTTGGGCCTCTTCGCCCGGCGCGCCCGCCTGGAGACCTCGCATGAGCCGCTACGACATCGCCATCATCGGTATGGGCTGCCTCTTCCCCCATGCCAACACGCTGGAGCGCTACTGGCAGAACGTGCTGGACGGCGACTCCTACTTCGAGCCCATGCCGAAGCACCTCTGGCGGCTCGATAATTTCTGCTCCCCCAGCCGCGCGGTGCGCGAGAAGAGCTACACCACGCTCGGGGCCTTCATCGATCTGAAGATCGACTTCCCCTTCCTGGAGTACCGCCTGCCGCCGAAGTCCATGGAGGGCATGGACCCGGCCCAGCTGGTGAGCCTGTACGCCACCCGCCAGGCCCTCCTGGACGCGGGCATCGAGCCGCGCTCCGAGGCGCTGCACGACGCGGTCACCATCATCGGGGCCTCCGGCGTGGACGGCTTCGCCCACACCACCACCTACCTGCGCCGCCACCGCTTCTTCGCGGAGCTGAGGGCCGAGCTTTCGGCCCGCGGCGTGTCGGATTCCCAGATCGCTTCCCTGGAGGCGGAGTTCGGGCCGGCCCTCAAGGCGCGTGGGCACGGCTGGGATCCGGCCAACGCGGCCGTGGGCAACGTGCCCTCCTCCATCTCCAATCGCATCGCCCAGGTCTTCGGCATCCGCGGCTACAACATGACGGTCGATGGCGCCTGCGCCTCCTCCTTCGTGGCCCTGAACGTGGCCTGCCAGGCCCTGTGCGCGGGCGATGCGCGCGTCGTGGTGACCGGCGGCTGCGATCTCGGCACCAACCCGGGCATCTATGTGGGCTTCGCGCAGATGGAGGGGCTCTCCATCACGGGCCACTCCAACCCCTTCGACCACACCGCCGACGGCCTGGTCATCGGCGAGGGGGTGGGTATCGTGGTGCTCAAGCGGATCGAGGACGCCGTGGCCGACGGCGACCGCGTCCGCGCGGTGATTCGTGGCATCGGCACCTCCAGCGACGGCGCCGGCCAGGCCATCTACGCCCCCTCCGTGCCGGGCCGGGTCAAGTCCTTCAAGACCGCGCTCAGCAACGCCGGCACCCGGCCGCGCGAGGTCCAGTACCTCGAGGGCCACGCCACCTCCACCATCGTGGGCGATGCGGTGGAGTACGACGCCATCGCCGAGACCTACGCCCACGATCGCGAGGGCGTGCCGCCCCTGCTGGTGGGCAGCGTCAAGCACCAGATCGGGCACCTCAAGGCCGCGGCGGGCATGGCCGGGCTCATCAAGACGGTGCTGGCCATGGGGCACGGCACCTTCCCCCACATGCCACGGTTCACCAAGCTCACCCCCGAGGCCCACAACCCCTCCGACGCCATCGCGGTGCCCACCAGCCCCTCGGCCTGGGTCCCCCACGCCGACGGCAGGCGCGTGGCGGCCATCACCGCCAGCGGGTTCGGCGGCGTGAACTACCACGTCATCGTGGAGCAGGCCGAGCGCTACAGCCCCCCCGCCACTCGCCCCAGGCCCGCCCGCGACATGGCCGTGGTGGCCATCACCCTGCGCGTGCCGGGCGCGGCCGATGTCGAGACCTTCTGGTCCAACGTCACGGCCGGCAAGGACGTCTTCACGCCGGTGAAGGGCCCCGAGATCGGCTGGCATGACCACCTCGACGCCGGCCCGGAGAACGAGCGCATCACCACCCACGTGGTGGGCCGCCTCGAGCAGTACGACTTCAACTACCTGAAGCACCGCATCTTCCCGAAGAGCGTCTCCCAGATTTCCCCCACCCAGTTCCTCGGCCTCGACCTCGGCGAGCGCCTGCTGGACGCCGCCGGGATCGACATCCGCGCGCCCAAGGCCATCGGGGTGAGCGTCGGCACCATGCACGACGACCACTACCCCACCCTGTGCTCCCCCATGTTCGCCGACGAATACGCCGAGACCATCCGGGAGTGCGCCGCGGCCCGCGGGATCGGCAGCGCCGTGCTCGATCCGGCCCTGGCCGAGGCCGGCCAGCGGTTCAAGGCCCAGGACCCGCCCATCACCGAGCACACCCTGCCTGGCTGGATGACCAACGTCACGGCCGGCCGCATGGCCAACAAGCTCAACCTGCAGGGCCCCAACTTCACGGTCGACTCCGCCTGCTCCTCGGGCGTGGCCGCCCTGGTGCCGGCCGTCTACCAGCTGATGTTCGGCAACGTCGACGCCATGATCACCGGCGGGTTCAACCGCCAGCTCTCGGCTGAATTCACCGCCGGCGTCTGCACGCTGGGTGCGGTGGCCGAGTGGGTGCCGCGGCCCTTCGACGAGGCCGGCCGCGGTTTCCTCATCGGCGAGGGCGGGGCGGTCTACCTGCTCAAGCGCCTGGCCGACGCCCAGCGCGACGGCGACGACATCGTGGCCGTGCTGCGCGCGGTGGGCGGCTCCTCCGAGGCCGACAGCAAGTCCATGGTGGCCCCCTCCGAGCTGGCCGTGCGCCGCTCCATCGCCGACGCCCTGCGCCACACCGTGGTCCGGGGTGACGAGATCCACGTGGTGGACGTGCACGGCTCCGCCAACCCCGTCTCGGACATCACCGAGGCCCGCTCCCTGGCCGCCGAGCTGCGCGCGGACGGCGGCGAGGCGCCTCCGGTGCAGATCACGGCCATCAAGTCCCACATCGGGCACCTCTACGGCGGCTCCGGGGCCACCTCCATGCTCTCCACCATCCAGGCGCTGCGCACCCGCAGCGTGCCCGGGATCCGCAACCTGGAGAAGCTGCGCCCCGAGCTCGCCGACATCCTGGCCAAGGCCGAGCCGCGCAAGGGCACCCGGCCTCTCGCGGCGGGCGCCATGAGCGGCGGCGTCAACTCGCTGGGCCTGGGCGGCGCCAACTACTTCGCCATCCTGACCCTCCCGGAGGGGATGCAGGCGGCCGTGGACGCTGCGCCAGCCAAGGCCCCCGCAGCGCCGGCGCCCGTGGCTCCGGTGGCGCCCGTGTCTGCGGCCACGCTCGACGGCGTGTTCCTGCGCGGCGCCGGCGATCTGGCCGCCCTGGTCCCGGTCCTGCGCGCGGCCCAGGAACAGCCTGGGCTGCCCTGGCTGGATCCTGCCGCCTGGGCCGATCCGGTCCGCATCGCCGTGGCCGCGGGCGACCGCGTGGTCCTGGGCCAGCGCCTCGCCGCGGCCGAGAAGATGCTCTCGCGCGGCATGCACCCAGGCCCGCTGGAGTCCCAGGGCGTGTTCTGCGCCCAGCAGGAACCGGCCCAGCCGCTGCCGGGCCTGGCCCTGTGCTTCCCGGGCCAGGGCGTGCACTACGTCGGCATGGGCAAGCCCCTGTACGCTCGCGATCCCGCCTTCCGCGCCGTGCTGGACCGGGTGGACGCCCTCGCGCGCCAGGCCTTCGGCTTCGCCCTGCTGGAGCACATCCACGGTCCCGAGGGCGATGCGGGCGTGGAGCGCGAGCTGGGCACCCTGGTGGGCGCCCAGACCAGCCTGTTCGCCCTCGAGGTGGCCCTGGGCCGCCACCTGCTGGCCGAGGGGCTCACGCCCGACGTCTTCATCGGCCACTCCTTCGGCGAGATCTGCGCCCTGGCCGTGGCCGGCGTCTGGGATCTGGACGTGGCCTTCCAGGTGGTGGTGGAGCGCATCCGCGCCGCCGAGCTGGTGGCCAGGAGCGGCGGGCCCGCGCTGGGCATGATGAGCCTGCTCTGCACCGAGCGGCAGCGTGATGCCCTGCTGGCCCTGGCGGGTGAGGCGGTGATGCTCACCAACGTCAACGCCCCCGGACGCTACGTGCTGGCGGGTGTGCGCCAGGCCATCGAGCACTGCGCCGAGGGCGCGCGCATCTTCGGCGCCGAGGCGGCGGTGCTGCCCATCGGTGGGGCCTTCCACTCCCCGTGGATGGAGCCGGCCCGCGAACCCTTCCGTCAGGCCCTGGCCGCGCTGCCCTGCCGCCGCGGCAGCCACCGCGTGCTGTCCACCGTCAGCGGCGCCTACCTGGAGCCCGAGGCCCTCACGCCGGGTTTTCTGGCCGAGCACCTCTCGGGGCAGCTCACCACCCCGCTGAACCTGCCCCGCGAGGTGGAGACGCTCTACCGCGACGGGGTGCGCCACTTCCTCGAGGTCGGCCCGCGCTGGGCCATGACCCGCATGGTCGAGGGCATCCTCGAGGATCGCCCGCACCGCGCCTGCTTCTGTCTGCACCCCAAGCTGGGCGACGACGAGTCCCTGCGCCGGGCCCACGCCTTCCTGGCCGCGCTCGGGCATCTGCGCGGATCGGACAGCCCGGTCGCGGCGGGGCTGGAGCCCGAGTTCCTGGCCTTCCTGGCCCAGGCCGATCCATCCGTGTACGCGCGCCTCGTCGAGCTGCAGCGGCGCTTCGTCGAGGCCCCGCCGGCGCCTCGCGGCAGCCACCAGGGTGCTGGGGCCGAAGTGAGCTTGTTCCCGACGCCGAGCTCGGGGGAGTCGCCCGCCGCGCCCGCCGCCTCGGCCGATGCCTGGGTGGCGCGGCTCAAGGCCCGCCTGGTGGCCACCACGGGCTACCCCGAGGACATGCTGGAGCCCGAGCTGGACCTTGAGGCGGATCTGGGCATCGACTCGGTGCAGCGCGCCGAGATCTGGATGGCCCTGCTGAACGAGCACGGGCTCGACCCATCTGCGCGCCCGAGCGGCCCGCGGACCATCGCCAACCTGGCCCGGTGCCTGGCTGGGCTCACGCCGGGTGGGGCCCCCGAGCCGCCCGCGCCCAAGGCCCCACCAGCGCCCCTCGGCAGCCACCAGGGTGCTGGGGCCGAAGCGAGCTTGTTCCCGACGCCGAGCTCGGGGGGGTCGCCCCCCGCGCCCGCCGCCTCGGCCGAGGCCTGGGTGGCGCGGCTCAAGGCCCGCCTGGTGGCCACCACGGGCTACCCCGAGGACATGCTGGAGCCCGAGCTGGATCTGGAGGCCGATCTGGGCATCGACTCGGTGCAGCGCGCCGAGATCTGGATGGCCCTGCTGAACGAGCACGGGCTCGACCCCGCCGCCCGGCCGAGCGGCCCGCGGACCATCGCCAACCGGGCCAGGTGCCTGGCGGCCCTGGTACCGGGTGGTGAACCCGTCGCCGCGCCTGCGCCTGCGCCTGCGCCTGCGCCTGCGGCGCCGGCGGGTCCCGTCGCGGCGGCCCCGGAGGCCGCCGTCGAGGCTCCCGACGTCACCGACCGCTGGCAGATCGAGGTGGCCGCGGCG
>JBDRKM010000049.1:0-3015 GCA_043814015.1 Pseudomonadota bacterium | reverse complement strand
AGCAGTGCGGGCGCTCGAAGAAGCCGGCGCTCGTCCGGAGGGGTGCCGATCCGGGCCCCTCCGGCCGCGAGCGCGCTTCCGACGGCCGCGAGGGCACTCCCGAAGGCCGTCTTCGCCCACACCTCTCCCTCAAGCGCCCTCCAGCGATGGCCGGCAGCCACGGAGGTACTTGGCGCGAAGTAGCGCGGATCACGCGCCGCACGTTCCTGCGGCGGTTGCGGGGTGCTCTGGGGTCAACTGGCGGCGTGCAGGGCGCTGGGCGGAGCGCGGGCAGACCTCTCTTCGGACCTGCGCAGGCTGGCTCGCACCCGCAGGGAGGCGGGCGGCAGCACCAGGGCGCGGACGGTCATCCGCTTGCCACAGTGCGGGCAAGCCATCGAATTCGCGGAGAACGTTCTCCAGAGGAGAGCGGCCCACGGGAGGTGCCAAGGCCGGTGGCGGCGGGTGCCCGGCGGGATGATGCGGAAACGGGGACCGGCCCCGCCACCCTTGCCCAGCGCGCCCAGGGACGCGGTCTGGGGTGGCGAGGGGACCACCTCGGCGCGCAGCGCGGCCCTTGCGCCGAGGACGCCATGATAGGAGATCCCGTTCTTCCCTGGCCTTGGCAGGATGGCGGCGAGCCTGGCGAGCAGCTCGAGGGGCTCGAAGAGCCGAGGGACCAGCCTCCTTCGGCAAGAGCCCGTTCCACTGGAAAAACGGGTGGTTTGAATTCTGGCACAGGACGGGGACTGGTGCGACAGACCGCAAACTGACTGTTCATGCGCGGTGGCGTTGTGTCTGGGACTTTCTCCCGCCAGCCCTGGGCTCCGCGGACGAACTTCCGACCCTTGGATCAACGGGGGATAGCTCGTACAAGCGGGTGCCCTCCTGTACGGAGAGTCTGCCAGCCGAGCCCTTTGACCGTCAAGGGGCGGCGCGAGAGCAGCGAGTTCGTCTCGTTGGAGGTCCCCGAGGAGGTCGGCTGGCTTGGGGCGCAGGTCCACCGACCGCTTCGTGAGCGGATCTCGAGATCGGGCACCTGTGGGGCATGGGCCACTCCTGCGAGGAGGACGACGACTGCAGCGATGAGTCCCAGCGCT
Source organism: Pseudomonadota bacterium (assembly GCA_043814015.1). Taxonomy (GTDB): domain Bacteria; phylum Myxococcota_A; class UBA796; order UBA796; family JAFGLY01; genus JBDRKM01. The sequence continues at coordinate 1,936 of JBDRKM010000049.1, read as the reverse complement.
ACGCCACCATGTACTGGAGCACTTCGTCCTGCGACGGGGACATCATCGACATCGGCGTGGATGACAAGTCCGGCATCACCGCCCTGTACGGACCGTGGATCGCCTTCGTGGCCCGTGGCGAGCGGCTGGGGGCGGTTCCGTGGGAGGTCTGCTTCGAGCTGCAGACCAGCGACACCACCGATGTCACCAGCGTGTGGTGGACCTTCGGTGACGGCTCCGAGCCGGTGACCGAGCAGGGCCCCTGCCACACCTTCACCGAGGAAGGGCAGTACACCGTCAGCGTCTCCGTCAGCGGCAGCTCCGAGGCCTGTGGGGAGTGGGCCTTCCGCTACGCCCAGCGCGCCTACATCACCGCCTGCGAGGCCCCTGGCCCTGGGCTCGATCCCAGCACCGGCGAGCCGTACCCTGGCCTGTTCACCTACGCGCACGTCGAGGGCTTGCGGTACCGCATGATCAACCGCACCCGCACCTCCACCTACGGTTGCCTGGACACCGTCCGCTGGCAGCTGTGGTCGGGCGAGGAGCTCATCCGGGAGATCGGCGCCTGGTCCCCCATCATCGAGCTGCCCGCCGAGGGCGCCTACGCCGTGCTGCTCAACGTGGGCGGCCCCGGCCGCATGGCCGCGGCGGAGCTGGAGATCGACACCCGGGTCGGCGGCTGCGGCTGTGGCGGTGGTCGCCCGGTTGGAGGTGCGGCCTTGCTGCTCGGCCTGCTGGGCGGGCTGGGTGTGGCCAGGAGGCGGCGCTCCCCCGCGGCCCGGTGAGCGCACTCAGGGCGTGCAGCGCATCCAGGCTGCCTCGCTGTCGCCGGTGGCGCTGGAGCCGGGCTCGAGCAGGCTCACCCCCTGCCAGAACAGCTCGAGGCCGCCAGCGCCCCATTCCTGGACGTTGAGGGTGCCGGCCACGCCATCGCTGTACCAGTAGGTGTTGTCCCGGCCGTCGATGATCAGCACGCCGACCTCGCCGGGCCCAGGGATCGTGGTGGTGGTCATGGGGACCACGGCGTAGCCGCCGGGCGTGGGCTGGTCCACGAAGTAGGCGTAGCCATAGGCCGCGGCGCCCGTGCCGTCCCGCTGGGCTCCGGCGCTGAACAGGAAGTAGGTGGCACCCCAGGGCTGGCAGTAGGTGATGTCCTCGGTCAGCGGATACCAGGCGCCGTCGAACTCCCAGCCCTGCTCGTCCGGGGGATCGGTGTCGGTGTCTGCGTCGGTGTCTGCGTCCGCGTCGGTGTCGGCATCCGTGTCGCCGTCCGCGTCGGTGTCGGTGTCGGTGTCGGCATCCGTGTCGGTGTCGGTGTCGCCCTCGGGCGGTTGGGTGTCGTCGGTGGGCTCCTTGTCTCCGCAGGCGGGGAGCAGGAGCAGGAGGGTCAGCAGGGTTGTGCGCATCGTTCGCCTCGTGACGGGGTGGGTCTCGGCTTGCATATCACAACTTCGCTTTGTGCGTGCTCCGGCGCTTCTCGACCTCAGGCCTGGCCCTGGGGGTGGCTCCTGAGCCGTGGTGTCGTCCTCCAGGCTGTGCCACGGGCCTGGCCCTGCAGGTTCGAGCCACAGCTCCTGGTCCCCCAGGACGAAGCGGCCTGGGGCCAGCGGCTCGGGGCGGGGACCGGCGGCAAGCAGGCGGGCCAGGGTGCGCAGCACGCGGGCGGCCGGGCGGGGGTTGCAGCGACGGTCCGGCAGGCCCGGACGGGGATGGTAGTCCCGGTCTTTGTCCAGCAGGCCGTCCAGCATCACCGTCGCCTCGGGCGGGGATACCGCACATTGGACCTCCAGCCAGAGTATGCTTCGTGCTGTGGTTATCGTCAAGCCCCGGCAGCGCCTCCACCCCGCGCAGGGCCTCTCGAGGAGCTCCGCACGGGCTGACGACGGCGCGCTCCACCCGCGCAGAGCAGTGCGGGCGCTCGAAGAAGCCGGCGCTCGTCCGGAGGGGTGCCGATCCG
>JBDRKM010000048.1:0-2472 GCA_043814015.1 Pseudomonadota bacterium | reverse complement strand
GGGGCGGCGGCGCTGGCGCGGGGGCCGGCGGGCGCGGATCGCCCACCGCGATGCGGGTCAGCAGATGCGCGAGATCGAGGGTGGCACCCGCCGCCGGGTCCAGCATGGCGCTCTGGACCCGCGCCCACAGCTCATCGGCCTCCATGGCCGTGCGGCCCTCGGCCAGCTGCAGGAAGCGGTCGTAGCGGGCGCGCCGCGGTGGATCCGACAGGACCCTCCAGGCCTCCTCCAGGGCCTGGCGCTCCTGATCGAGGGGGCCGGTGTCCAGGGCGCGCTGCCGCGCGGTGCGCAGGCGTTTGGCCAGGGTGGAGAGGGTCTGCTCGTAGGCGTGTCGCAGCAGCGCCTCGTCGGCCTCGGGGGGGACGGTGAGGATGTCGTAGAAGGTGGTGGTCATGGTTCGTCCGCGACGGAGGGCGGTGGAGGCGAGAGGGATCTCAGCGTACGGCGCAGCACAGCCGCGAGCGCGGCGTCCTGCGCGGGCAGGAGCGCGCGCAGGTCGATCAGCAGGGCGTCCTGGGATTGGCGCGCCAGCACCGGGGGATCGGCGTGACGCAGGGCGTGGGCCAGCTCCGCCACCGGCAGGCCGCGCACCACGAGGGCGACGGAGTCCAGCGGCAGCTCGGGCAGGGCGCCCGCCCCCGCGCGGCCGTCCACGGGCTCGACGGTGAGATCGAGGTCCGGGCGGCCGAGGGCGACGCGCAGGGCGGCGCAGCGCGGCTGGAGCTCGGCAGGGCCGAGGCGCAGCATGGCGACCCCCGGGATCTCGGCCTCGCGGCCCTCCAGGTAGAGCTGCAGGGTGGCGTCGAGCGCGGCCAGCACGAGCTTGTCGAGGCGCAGGGCGCGGTAGAGGGGGTGGCGCCGCAGGCGCTGGATCAGCTCGGCGCGCCCGGCCACGATGCCCGCCTGGGGCCCGCCGAGGAGCTTGTCGCCGCTGAAGCTCACGAGGTCCACACCCTCGGCCAGCACCTGGGAGACCGTGGGCTCCTCGGGGGTGTCGGGCAGCAGGTTGCCGCTGCCGAGATCCTCGAAGAGCCACAGCCCGCGCGCGTGGGCCAGGGCCGCCAGCGCGGCGCGATCGGGCAGCTCGGTGAAGCCCACGATGCGGAAATTGGAGCGATGCACCCGCAGGATCCCGGCGACAGGCTCGGCCTGGGCGTCCAGCGCGCGGGTGTAGTCGGCCACGCGGGTGCGGTTGGTGGCGCCCACCTCGATCAGGCGCGCGCCGCCCGCCTCGGCCACCTCCGGGATGCGGAAGGAGCCGCCGATCTCCACCAGCTCGCCCCGGCTGACCACGACACTGCGCCCACGGGCCAGGGCGGTGAGGGCCAACAGCACCGCGGCGGCGTTGTTGTTCACCACCACGGCGTCTTCCGCGCCCACGAGCTGGGCGAGCCGGGCTTTGACGGAGGCGAGGCGCTCGCCGCGCTGACCGGAGGCCATGTGGATCTCGACGGTGCCGTAGCCACGGGCAGCCACAGCCACGGCCTGCTGCGCGGCCTCGGCCAGGGGGGCGCGCCCGAGGTTGGTGTGCAGCACGACCCCCGTGGCGTTGAGCACGGTGCGGATCCCCGGTTGGCGCCAGGCGGCGACCCGGGCCTCGACCGCCTCTGCCAGGGCCTCCATCGCGGGGACGGCGGCGCCCTCGGCCAACACGCGGGCCCGGGCCTCCTCGATCACCTCGCGCACGGCGCGCAGGGCCATGGGCCGTGGCAGGGCGGCCACGCGCGGCTGGCGCAGCAGGCGGTCCACGGCGGGCAGGGTGGCGAGGGGGGAGCGGGAGGGGGGCATAGGGGCGTGTATATCCGCTTCGGGTGGGTCGCTCCCGCGGGGGGGGCGGGGAAGGGGGGCGGAGGCGGGATAAACGGGAGCGGTCAGCAGTCAGCGGTCAGCAATCAGCTACCAACGAGGTACGAAGTTCGATACCGAGAAGGCTACGGCCGAAGCTGCCGAAACACAGTCTGTGTGCCGGCTGCTTTCGGAGTGGCCAGCGAAAACCATCTTGCTGACGGCTGAATGCTGATAGCTGACAGCTCTCCGGCAGCCCTGGACTGTCGGCTGATTTGGCCGGTGCCGGATAGACAGTCCGCCATGAACACGCTCGTCTACGCTGCGGTCGCGGTCCTCGCGCTGGCCCTGCCCCTCCGGGCCTGGCTGCAGGACCGGCGCTCCCGGCTGCGGCAGGCCTTCGCGCTGCTGGGGCTCGATCTGGCGCTGGTGTACGGGGCCTTCGCGATCTTCCTCACCACGGGTCAGCTGGCCTTCGACCTGGCCTATGGGGTGGCCTCGGCCTTCTTGCCGGCCACGGCCTATGGCTTCCTGTCGGCCCTGCTGCGGCGGCCCGGTGCCGCGGGAAGGACGCAACGGCGGCTGGCGGGCGCGGGCGCGCTCGCGGCGGGCGGCTTCGCGGTGGCACAGCTCTGGCTGTACGCCGCGCGCCCCAACGGCTCGCCGGCGGCCATGGTGCTGGGCCTG